>NZ_JBQERM010000013.1:0-112836 GCF_056535045.1 Ruegeria sp. O6
GGTATCGGCCGCGACGGCGGCAACTGGAGCTTCGAGTTCTACATGGAACAAAAACACGTCGGCTTCGCAACCGGAAACCACAACATCATGCAGCTGGGGAAACTGTAACCGACTGCACTCGAAATACGCGCGAAGAAACTCTAACTCCAGGAGGAGACCATGGGAGAAATCGTACTTGCCGCCAAAATGACTCACGTGCCTACCCTGCTCATGTCCGAGCAGGAAGGACCGATCAAAGGCAAGCGTCAACCGGCTATTGATGGCCACCGGGAGATTGCTCGTCGCGCCAAGGAACTGGGCGCAACAACGGTTGTCATCTGTGATACGCATTGGGTGTTGAACGCGGGCTTTCACATAAACGCCAACGACCATTTTGAGGGTCTATTCACGTCGAATGAATTCCCGCAGTTCATTCAGGACCTGCCCTATAAATATGAGGGCAACCCCGAATTGGGTGATGCGATTGCGCGGATTGCGACCGAAAAGGGTGCTTATACGTTGGCCCATCACCTGGACAGCCTTGAGGTGGAATACGGCACGCTGGTGCCGATGCGGTTCATGAGCCGTGAACACGAAATGAAAGTGGTGTCGATCGGTGCGTGGTGCACCGTGCACGCTCATGACGAGAGCCGTATCGTCGGCGAGGCAATCCGCGAAGCAGTCGAGGCCAGCGACGAAAAGGTGCTGCTGGTTGCGTCGGGTTCGCTGTCGCACAAGATCTGGGCCAACAAGGACTATGCCGCCAATAACGGCACTTTCACAATCAGCTCAGAATTCAATCGCCAGATGGATCTGCACGTGCTGGAAATGTGGAATAACGGCGATCACGCTACGTTCCTCAAGATGCTGGGTGACTATGCCAACTTCTGCTGCGGTGAAGGTTCGATGCATGATACCGCGATGCTATACGGCGCACTCGGCTGGGACGCTTACGACAAGAAATGCGAGGTTGTGACCGAGTATTTCCCGTCCTCGGGCACCGGTCAGACTAACGTCATATTCCCGGTCTGAGGGTCGCGGTTCCCATACCGATTGCTTGCCCCTGGTGCCTTTTGGCGGGGCAAGCCGTTGATCTATCTAATTCGAACTGATGCAGGTCCCCAAATGTTTCCTTTGAAAGACCCCGGTTTGCTGCGAGAGGCTGCCCTTGTAGGTACACGCTGGATTGAAGCTGACCCGGCCAACGGCCTTGCCGTCACCAACCCTGCCACCGGTGAAGTTATTGGTCATGTTCCCAATCTGGGCGCCGCCGAAACCGCCGAAGCTATTGCTGCCGCCGAGACCGCGCGCCACGGGTGGGCTAAACGCACCGCCAAAACGCGTAGTCAAATTCTGCGTCGCTGGTACGAACTGATGATGGAGAACCAGGACGATCTGGGTGCCATCCTGACAGCTGAGCAGGGCAAGCCACTGGCCGAAGCCAAAGGTGAGATCGCCTATGGTGCCAGCTTCATTGAGTGGTTCGCAGAAGAGGCCCGCCGCGCCTATGGTGATGTCACCCCAGGCCACGCGCCAGACAAACGCATCCTGACGATCAAACAACCCATCGGGGTTGTAGCCGCGATTACGCCGTGGAATTTCCCAAACGCTATGATCACGCGCAAGGCTGGCCCTGCTCTGGCGGCGGGCTGCTCCATGGTTCTGAAACCGGCCAGCCAGACTCCATTCTCAGCTATCGCGTTGGCGGTTCTGGCCGAAAGAGCGGGCCTGCCTGCGGGGCTGTTCTCGGTCGTCACCGGCTCAGCCCGTGGCATTGGCGGCGAGATGACCGGGAACCCGACAGTACAGAAACTGACCTTTACCGGTTCGACCGAGATCGGAACGCTTCTATATGCGCAATGCGCACCAACGATCAAAAAACTGGGGTTGGAGCTGGGTGGCAATGCGCCCTTCATTGTTTTCGATGATGCTGATCTGGACGCTGCTGTGGAAGGAGCGGTGATCGCCAAGTTTCGAAATAATGGTCAGACCTGCGTTTGTGCCAACCGCATTTACGTGCAGGCCGGTGTCTACGATTCCTTTGCCGCCAAGCTGCGCGACAAAGTAGCGACTTTGCCCACTGGTAATGGCTTTGACGAAGGTATCATATTTGGTCCGCTGATCGATCAGGCGGCAGTCGACAAGGTTGCTGAGCACATCGCTGATGCGACCTCGAAAGGTGCCGAAGTCACTCTGGGCGGCAAGTCGCACGATCTGGGTGGCACATTCTTTGAGCCAACCATTTTGACCGGTGTTACTTCGGAGATGGCGGTCGCGACCGAAGAGACGTTTGGCCCGGTCGCACCCCTTTTTAAGTTCAACACCGAAAGCGAAGTCGTCGCTGCGGCAAATAACACCGAGTTCGGCCTTGCCTCATATTTCTATTCCCGCGACCTGGCTCGCGTTTGGCGAGTTTCCGAGAAGCTGGAATATGGCATGGTCGGAATCAACACCGGCCTGATCTCGACTGCGGAAGCTCCGTTTGGCGGGGTTAAGATGTCTGGTCTGGGCCGTGAAGGCTCGCGCCATGGGCTGGATGACTTCATGGAACTCAAATACCTGTGCATGGGCGGCATCGACACCGCCGAGGAGGCTTAATGCGCTTTGCTACTTTTACCACCGAAGGGGATACCTTTTTTGGCGCGATTACCGATGATGGTGCGATTGCCCTGAACGGTGATTTCCCCGAGTTTTCCAGCCTGTATGAGGTCATCGCTGCGGGTGAGTTTAGCCAGTTGGCTGCGGCGGCCGAGGGTAAGCCTGTGACCCATTCCGATTTCACCTATGAAATGGTGATGCCGGATGCACGTCGCATTCTGTGCGTCGGCGTGAACTTTCCGGACAGAAATGCGGAATACAAGGATGGCAGCGCGCAACCGGAATATATGTCGCTGTTCCCCCGCTTTGCCAGCGGTTTTACCGGCCACAACCGCCCGCTGATCCGTCCGCCGGAAAACCACACGCTGGACTACGAGGGCGAAGTGGCCATTGTAATCGGCAAGGCGGGTCGCCGGATATCGCAGGACGAAGCCTATGAGCACATCGCCGCGTTGACGCTGTGCAACGAAGGCACGATCCGCGATTGGGTGCGCCATGCCAAGTTCAACGTAACTCAGGGCAAGAACTGGGATAATTCAGGGTCGATCGGCCCTTGGCTGGTGCCCTTCACCGACCCGGCGCAATTGGATGACGCCCGCATTCAAACCCGCGTCAATGGTGAGTTGCGTCAGGACGACACCCTCGACCGCATGATGTTCCCGATCCGGCGCGAGATCGAGTATATCTCGACCTTCATGACCCTGAAGCCGGGTGACCTTATCGTAACCGGCACCCCCACCGGTGCGGGCGCGCGCTTTGACCCGCCAAAATATCTTGCACCGGGTGACGTGGTCGAGGTTTCTGTCGGAGGTATCGGCACCCTGCGCAACACAGTCGAGGATGAGAAGGCATGACACCCGAAGAGCATGCCCGCGCAGCAGCCGACCTGCTTCAGGCCGAACGCACCGGCGACCAGATCGGTCTGCTGAGCCTGCGCCACCCCCAGATGGGTATGGACGACGCTTATGAGGTGCAGAACGCCATCTATCGCCAGAAGCTGGCCGAGGGGCGCAAGGTCATCGGGTGGAAAATCGGTCTGACATCGAAAGCGATGCAATATGCGCTGAACATCGATATTCCCGACAGCGGCATCCTGTTTGATGATATGGCGTTTGAAAACGGTGGTATGGTCCCTGCGGGCCGGTTCATCCAGCCCCGGATCGAGGCTGAAATCGCCTTTATCATGAAATCCGCCGTCGGTGGCGAGAATGTCAGCCGCGACGACATCGTATCCGCCACGGACTACGTCTCACCGGCGATTGAAATTCTGGACACACGTATTCAGCGTCAGGACCCCGAGACCGGCAAGGCCAGAACCGTCTTTGACACGATCAGCGACAATGCCGCCAATGCAGGGATTGTGCTGGGTACAGAGCGCCACGCGATTGACGAATTCGACCTGCGCTGGGTTGGTGCCTTGACCTTCCGCAACGGTGAGATTGAGGAAACCGGCCTTGGGGCCGGCGTATTGAATGATCCTGTTGAAAGTGTTGTCTGGCTGGCCCGGCGCATGGCGCAATACGGACAAAGTATTGAACCCGGACAAGTGATCCTGTCGGGCAGCTTCATTCGCCCCGTCGAATGCCCGCCAAGCACAGAAATTCACGCCGATTTCGGACCCTTCGGCTCGGTCGATATCAAATTTGATTGAAGGAGCACCTTAATGCCCGCGCCAACAAACCCCTTCAAGGCCGCACTGAAAGCCGGAAAACCCCAGATCGGATGTTGGATTGGGATGGCCAATGCATATGCCGCCGAAATCGCCGCCACATCCAGATTTGACTGGCTGCTTGTTGACGGGGAACATGCCCCGAACGATCTGCGGTCTATCCTTGAGCAAGTGAGGGTCATCGAAGGCACAGGTAGCCAACCGGTAGCGCGCCTGCCAATTGGCGAGACCTGGATGATCAAGCAATATCTCGATGCTGGCGTCCAAAGCATATTGGTGCCAATGGTTGAAAGCGGCGATCAAGCGCGGGAATTGGTGCGCGCGGTGCAATATCCACCACATGGAGTTCGAGGCGTTGGGTCTGCTCTGGCGCGTGCTTCGCGTTTCGCGGCGATCCCGGATTACCTGACAACGGCAGGCGACCAGATTTGCCTGTTGGTTCAGGTGGAAAACCGCCTTGGCCTGGATGCACTGGATGACATTCTGACGACAGATGTCGACGGCGTATTTATCGGTCCGTCAGATTTGGCCGCGGATATGGGGCACATCGGCAATGCTGGCCACCCCGACGTGGTCGAAGCGGTTTTGGACGCGTTGTCAAGGATCGTGGCAGCGGGCAAGGCAGCGGGCATCCTAACGTTGGACCCCGTGATGCAGCGCAAGTGTCTGGATCTTGGGGTTACGTTCCTGGCCACGAATATCGACGTAACACTTTTTGCCAAGTCTATGCGCGGGGCGGCCGAAACTGCGTTGGAAATGTTGCCAGACCAGTGCGCGTCTGGAAATGCGCGAACAGAAATGGCCAGCAAGTATCTTCAGCAGTTATGCAAGCACTGGTCCCACAAAGGGCAAGTCGAATTTGGCGCAACTGAAGGAAACGTTTCGTTTGAAAACCGGCGCGCGGTTGCGATGAAAGCGACGGACGAAGGGCTGGAAATAGTTGCTTCAGTCGGCCCACGTGAGGATTTGAACTTTTGGATGGGTGTTATAGAGGACCACCTGAAACGCTTTGCGTTTCGCGAGGAGTTCGAGGTTGTTTGGAATGCATAGCGCTGGAATGCAAGGGCAACCGAGCGCGCCCGGGACTTTCGGACACCGTCGCAGGCTACGATTTGTAGTCTGCGGGTATTCGACAAGATCCTGCACCGGATTCTGACTCGGGTAAAACAAGCCGCAACTGCGGATTTTCCAAACCTAAAGCGGCATCAACCTCGATAGACGTTGTGACAGTGGAAACAGACAGGCTTGCAACGAGTGATAGATGTCCGGCTTGCCGTCAAAGATGGATGTCACAACAGCCCCTGCCCCATCTACTGCTGGATACCAGCCGCCATGCTGATGATCGACAAATGTTTCATTCGCATAGGTCCAGAGCTTTCTGTACCACTCCTCGTCTTCTGGCCTTCTGTCAAGCACGATCAGAGCGGCAACCGCCCCGATGGCTTCGGTGATGGGCCACCAGAACCGCGAAGCGTTGGCAACGCGGCCATCAAAATCAAGTGTGTAGGCCAACCCGCCATCAGGCAGCCACGCATCTTTCAAAGCCTGCGCAATCAGGTGGCGCGCCGTGTTCGGAGTATTAGGGCTCGTTCGGCCTGACAAATCCCAATGCTGAAGCTGAAGCCGACCCAATTCGAACGAATGCCCCGGCGTTGTTCCGGAAGGCCTGAACATCGGATCGCCCGCATAATCTCGGTTAATTTGCCAATCAGACGAATAGTGTTCGGGAAGCCGCCAGTTTTCACCGGGTGCAATTTTGCCAATGAAAAAGTCCAGAATGCGACCGGCGCGGGACAGGTAGGTTTCGTCCCCTGTTGCCTCAAAGGCAGCCAGCATCGCCTCAACGCCGTGCATATTGGCATTCATTCCACGATATGCGGAAAACGGCGTCCAATCCCTGTTCCATTCATCGCGAAACAGGCCCGCTTCTTCGTCCCAGAAGTGTTTTTCCAGAACATTTCGGACATCTGTCATTAGTTTGTCTGCATCCGGGTGACCCGCCATTTTCGCACTTGCCGAGGCAAGAAGGACAAAGACGTGCCCATAAGCAAGCTTGCGGTCATCCTTGATCTGATCCCCTTCCAGCGCCCAAAGATATCCGCCGTGGTCGCGATCTCGGTGATGGCTTTCAAGATATGCCATACCGTGATCGATGATCCGTTCAGCACCTTGAAAACCAGATAGATGTCCTAATGCATAAGAATGAATCAACCGGGTTGTCGTGTGCAGCTCCTGCAGCTTGCCGAGCAGCGGGCGACCATCGTGACCAAGTATATAGAACCCGGGCTCATCCCGGCAACTTGCGCTGAAGAACGTAAGTTGCCGCTTGGCCTGGTTCATCAACCAATCGCGGTGTCTTGGCGTTTCAATCCAAAACCCGGTCTCGGACTGTGACCCCGGAAGCAATAACTGATTGTCGTTCATCTAAATATCCCGCGGATGGAGTCCTGTCGTGCGCGACTTGGCCCGATCTTCCAAATTGCCCATCATCTCAGCAAGCACGTAGCAACGCTGTACCATCCGAGGCAAACAGATGTGCATTCTGTGCTTGAATGCGCAAACCGAGGCGATCCCCGGATTTCACGGGGATATTGCCATGCTTGCGCACCATCATGGGGCCGATCCCCTCAGCATTGACGTAGATGTTCGTGTCCGACCCCAGATGTTCAACAACATCCGCAACGGCGGACAGATCACCGGCACCGTTTTCCACAACATCGATGTGTTCCGGCCTTACACCCAGTTCTTTGGCCTCAGCGGCAAGGGGTTGATCGAGAATTTTAATTTCAACTCCATTCCCGACATTCACACCAGTTTCAGTTCCCAATACAGGCACAACATTCATGGTGGGTGAGCCGATAAACTGCGCAACAAACTTGTTGGCCGGTCTTTCATAAAGCTCAAGCGGGCTGCCGACTTGCTGGATGTCGCCTGCGTTCAGAACAACGATCCGATCTGCCAGCGTCAACGCTTCGACCTGATCATGGGTCACGTAGATCATGGTCGCGCTGAGCTTTTGATGCAGCCGCGCAATCTCCAGCCGCATCTCGACACGCAAAGCGGCGTCAAGGTTTGACAATGGCTCGTCAAACAGAAATGCGCGCGGGTCTCGGATGATGGCCCGCCCCATAGCAACCCGCTGACGTTGACCACCTGAAAGGGCCTTGGGCAAGCGATCCGTCAATTTGGTCAATCCCAGCGTCTCTGCCGCCTGGGCGACCTTTGATATGCGTTCAGCCACCGGAGCTTTGCGGATTTCCATCGAGAAACCCATGTTCCGAGCGACATCCATATGCGGATAGAGAGCGTAGGATTGGAACACCATCGCGATGTCCCGGTCCCTTGGCCTCACATCGTTCATACGCTCGCCATCGATCAGAAAGTCGCCGCTTGATATCGGTTCAAGACCAGCAACCATGCGCAGCAAAGTGGATTTGCCGCAGCCTGACGGGCCGACCAGAACGATGAACTCACCATCCTGAATTTCAAGATTGATGTTGCGCAGGACCTCGACGGATCCATAGCGTTTTGCAACATCACGAAGTTCGATACGTGCCATGATCTGGCCTCCTATCCTTTGACCGCGCCGGACGTGAGGCCCTGCACGAGATAGCGTTGAATGAAGATGAAAAAGAGGCAACTTGGGATCAGAGCCAGCACGCCAGCCGCCATCATTTGCCCCCAATCGACCGAGAATTTGGAAACAAATGTCAACAAGCCAACCGGGAATGTCATCGCGTCGTTCTTCGAGATCAGCATCAACGCAAACAAGAGCTCGGACCACGCGGCAGTAAAGACAAACCCAAGCGTCGCCCCTAACCCGGGCAATGTCAGCGGGAACACCACTTTGCGCAGCGCCTGAAACCGTGTACAGCCATCCATCATCGCCGCATCTTCCAGATCTTTGGGTATGCCATCAAAAAATGACTGCATCAGGAATGTTGCAAAGGGGATGTTGAACGCAGTGTAGACCACGATAAGGCTTGTCAGCGAATTCAGCAGCCCCAGGTCCGCGATGATCTTGTAGATGGGTGCGATGATCATCAGCAGGGGGAACATCTGGGTGACTAGCATCAAGGCGATGATGATGCGTTTGCCCGCAAAAACGAAGCGGGAAAAGGCATAACCCGCCCCAGCCGCGAACAAGGTCGTAAAGAACGCCGCGCCCAGCGACACCACAAGAGAGTTCCGGAAATAGGCCACAAAATCGGTCTGAAAGATAACCGTTTTGAAGTTTGAAAAGGTCACCTCGCTTGGAAACAGGCGGGTGCCCTCTGAAAAGATCAGTGCGTCCGGCGTCAACCCGATCTTGAGCAACCAATAAAGCGGGAACAACGCAAAGATCAGATAGAACGCAAGTGCCGCGTATTTACCCACAACCAGCAGGGGGTTGGGTTTCCTGACAGCTGACATGGTCAACTCCTCAAATCTTGACCAGCTTCTTGCGAAGCCAGAGCAGGATAACGGCGTAAATCAGAAGGATCAGCAACAGCGCCACAGCAATGGTTGACGCGTAGCCGAAGTCCAATTTGCGAAAAGCGGTGGTGAATATGTAGGTCGACAGGATTTGCGTCGAATTGGCAGGCCCGCCGCCGGTCATCACATAGATCAGGTCGGCGAAATTGGCGATCCAGATCGTCCTCAGCATCACGGTGATCGCGATCATCGGAGCAAGAAACGGCAACGTGATCTTGGTGAAGGTCTGCCAGGGGGTCGCGCCATCGACTTCTGCGGCCTCATAAAGCTCATCGGGTATTGATTGCAAAGCCGCCAGCAGCGTGATCGCAAAGAACGGCACGCCAAACCAGATATTTGCTGTGATCGGACCCCAAATGGCAAGCTTGGGGTCGCCAAGGATATTGTAGGGCTCTGACAGAATGCCAAGCGCGGCCAGCCAATGCGGCAGCGGGCCGATGACAGGGTTGAAAAGCCACGCCCAAGTCAGCGCGGAAAGGAAGGTCGGGACAGCCCAGGGTAGGAAAACAAGCGCCTGAAAAAGTTTCTTTCCAAAGAACTGCGTGTTCAAAAGCATGGCAAGGCCAAGGCCAAGCAGAAACTGGAACGTTATCGACCAAAAGGTCCAGAACAGCGTGTTCTCCATCGCGATCCAGAACTTGCGGTCTCGCCACAGGTCAACGTAGTTTTCAAACCCGATCCAACCAGACGCAAAAGGCTTTAACAGCTCAATGGATTGGAACGAATATGAGATTCCGATGATTAGCGGAACCATGATCACCGCACCGATCAAAAGAATTGCGGGCGACAAATAGAAAAAAGGCTCGACCATGTATTGCAGGTAGAGCGAGCGTCGTGCCCGGGTTTCCCCGGGCCTGACAGTTTTCTGAATGCGCGAAATCACTGTTTTGCCTTCCACTTGGCATGCTCGTCGGTGAGGAACTCTGCCCACTCATCCGCGACGTCCTGCGCACTGCGCTGTCCCAACAGGGCTTCCTGACTGGTTTCCAGCAGAAGTGTGCTGCCAAAATAGCCCCACTGCTCCAGGTTGGTTGGCATTGTTGTCGGCACATATTGCTCACCGTTCAGTTCTTCGAACCAGCCTTTGAATTGCTCGGTCTGGAAATGAGGATCCTGATCGGCGCCTTTGTGGATCGGAATGACGCCAACACGCTTTGCCCACGTGGCGTTGGCTTTGGGCGTCGACAAGGCCGCAACCAGATCAAAGGCTTCGTCTTCATGTTCAGTCGCATTGAAGATCGACCAGCCTGCGAACCCAATTGTTGGGAAAGCTTTGCCCGATGGTCCGACAGGCATCGGAATGACCGCGAAATCTTCGGCAGGCATCCGCTCGGCAATAGCGATCAGTGCGTCCGGGTCTTGATCGAGGAATGCACAGGTGCCGGAATAAAAACCAGCCACAATCTCGTTAAAGCCCCAACTGACGGCATCCTTGGGCGCATATCCGTTCTGATACATGTCGATCATGAACTGGATGCCTTCGACCGAGCCGGGCTCGTTGATGCGGCTGGTGCCGTCTTCTGTGAAAAACTCGTTGGTGCCGTTCATGGCTGCGGCGAACATGATCCAGCCATTTGTTCCACCGGGACCACCGCGCAGACAGTATCCGTACTTGCCTTCAAGCTCGGACACCGCGGCAGAGGCAGCCTTGAACTCCTCCATCGTAGTCGGGGGAGTGTCGATACCGGCTTCGGCCAGCAGTTTTTTGTTGTAGAACATCGCCCGCAGGTAGAAGCCGTACGGGATCATATAGAGATCACCCGCCTGGCTGCC
This sequence comes from Ruegeria sp. O6, assembly GCF_056535045.1. Classification (NCBI taxonomy): domain Bacteria; kingdom Pseudomonadati; phylum Pseudomonadota; class Alphaproteobacteria; order Rhodobacterales; family Roseobacteraceae; genus Ruegeria; species Ruegeria sp. O6. Next base: position 10,496 of record NZ_JBQERM010000013.1, read on the forward strand.
CATGGCAACGGTCTTGTCTGTCAGCGTTGCCCCGTGTTCCCATCCAGCGACATGGTCCTTGAGACTGACCAGCTGATCGGACCCGGCATAAAGAGCCTGCCAGGTATCAGGCATTTCAACCACATCCGGGATGTCGCCACCTGCCACCATTGTCGCCAGCTTTTCGAACGCGTTGCCCCACGGCAGCGATACAATCTCGACAGTGACGTCGGGATTATTGGCTTCAAATTCATCAACCAGCCCCTGAAGCACCTCTGTACGCTCGGGGCTCGTAATAACCTCGACCAGTTTCAGTGTGGTCTCGGCATAAGATGCCGAACCCATGAACACGGCCGCAGCCGTCATTCCTGATAGTAGTTTTTTCATGTTTTCCTCCTGTTGATTTTATTGAGCGAACAGTTCTAAGCCGTGCTTTCGGCGAGAGCCGAAGCAAAATCGGCCCACAAGTCTTCTGCCGACTCGAGCCCCAAACTCAGGCGCACCAGATTGGGTGAGACCCCAAATTTCTGCATTGAGTTCTGTTCGGCAGCCTGAGCAAGCCCAACGCGTGCAGGCAGAATCAGACTTTCGAAGCCGCCCCAGCTCACGCCGAGGCGGAATAGGTTCAAAGCATCAGAAAACTTTGCGATGTCGACACTGTCATCAAACTCAACCGACATAAGTCCGGACCGCCCCGTCAACCCGGGAACGTCGTTGGCCCCGGGTGAGTTGACTCGCCTCACCTGCGGAACAGTGGCCAGGTGATCGACGAACAAGTTGGCCGTCGTCTGATGCTGCATCATGCGCGCATGCAAAGTACGCAGGCCGCGCGTCAACAGGAACGCTTCAAAAGGTGCCAGTTTAGCACCAAGCAAAGGAAGTGTCAGATCACGGATGCGGGCGATATGGTTTCGGGAGGCAACCACCACGCCCGCAACCGTGTCCGAGTGCCCCGAGATGTATTTCGAGGCTGAGTGGATGACGATGTCGATGCCCAATGCGAGGGGGCGTTGGAACACCGGGCTTGCCCATGAATTATCGATCATCGTCAGCACATTGTGGCGTCTGGCATGCTCTGCGACGCGGCGCAGATCCATCGCCTCAAAAATGATCGATCCGGGGCTCTCCAGATAGGCCACCGTTACATCGGCAAGCAGATCGGGGTCGTTCTCGAAACGCTCCGGCGCATGGTAGTCGATATGCACCCCGAACGGGCGCAGGATGCGCTCCATGAACCGGAATGAATCCGGATAGACATGTTCGACGCAGGCAATCCGGTCACCGGGTTTGACAAATGCCAGCAGCGTTGAGGAAATGGCCGCCATCCCGGAAGCAAATGCAACGGCTGCCTGACCTTGCTCGGCTTCAGCCATAAGCGTTTCAAACGCGGCGACGGTCGGGTTTTCCACGCGCGTGTATATGGCCGTTTCTGATCTTCCGGCCATCCGGTCTTCAAAACTTTGGTAATTGTCGAAGATGAACAGTGACGTTTGAACGATCGGCGGCGTGACCGAACCAGCCGCATCCGGGAAGGTTGCTGCAAGACGCGTCGAAAGGTCTTCGTAGTCAGACATTCTGGCTTTCCATGATTTCTAGGACTTCTGCTTCGACCATGTCCATGATCGCGCCGATAATACTTGCGGCTTCGTCTGCACGGCCGGAGACAACTGCTTCGGCCAGCGGCGCATGTATTGGAATTGAGGCCTGCCCCAAGTGTGGTTGACCGAAGGGCGTGTCATATACTTCGTGAAAAGCTTTTTGAATTTGCCGGATCAACTGCCCGAAAAGTGGATTTCCGCACGCTTCATGCAGTGCCGCGTGAAACCGGTAATCGGCCGGCCGCCAATCCTCACCTGCAGAATGAACAGCTATGAGCTCTGCAACGCGGGCCGAAATCAAAAGCCGCTGCGCGTCTGAGCAATTCAGTGCTGCCAACCTTGCTGCCTCGATTTCCAGTGGCCGGCGCACGGCGTGTGTTCGCAAAAGGCTTTCGGCTTCGAGCTTCAGCGTGAGTGGGAGATGGATCGTATTGGCAGATACCTCGGCCGCCAATCGCGTCCCGGCTTTCTTGTTCCGTACAACGATGCCCATATTCTGCCAACTTGTCAGGGCCTCGCGAACCTTCGCCCGTCCGATCCCAAGCTGATTTGCAATTTCGATCTCTGGCGGCAGGCGATCCCCTACTTTCAATCCTTCCACTTCGATCATTCCAGAGAGAGCCTCCAGAACGTCCCGGCCGCTGCTGCCAGCCGGTAGCACCTTCAAGGTGTTGCCGACACTCTCAGCTTTTTCCTTTGGGGGCGTTCTTTTGACCACGCGCGGCTTCTCCGATTCGTATTTCATTCACTTTTACATTTAATGTAGGACAAAATAAACAATAATGTCCGACATTAAAAAAAGCTTGTCATCCTTACAGTTGAAGTCGAAAAATCCGGTCTCGGTCATTTCGCGGCGGGATCAATGCAACCTTAATCGCCTGCGGCTTGTTGGCGGGCTGCGGTCTTCGCGCGTCCGTATATTTGCTGTATTCCGCCCGATTTGCCGTAATCCTGAAACGCCCGCCCAGCGGCGCCTGTAATTGCCGTTAGATTTTTGTCAGCTACGGCTGAATAGTGCTTCTTTACGCTAGGGACCCGCGGTTTCTTGCCCAAAAAAAGATGTGCAAACTTGGCAAGGCTGATCTAACTTTTTAAATGCGGGGGCGCATCTCCGGATAATATGGATTTAGAACATTGAAACCTGAACACCGCGTATCTGCGGCCCCCCGGCATGAACTGCGCAATGTGCGCAATCAGGGGATCGCGTTCCTTGCTTTGGCGTTCTTGTTCAGCATTTTTGTGAACCTGCTTATGCTGACTGGCCCATTGTTCATGTTGCAGGTGTATGACCGGGTATTGGGCTCGCGTGCAGTGGAAACACTGACAGCGCTGTTTTTGTTGGTGGCGTTGCTTTATGCGCTGATGGCGATGCTGGATTTTGCCCGCGGACGCATCGTGGCCCGGTTCGGCGCACGGTTCCAGTCACAGTTGGATGAGCGCGTCTTCGAAGCAACGCTGCGGCGTTCACTTTTGCCGCAAATACGATCTGCCCCGGCAACGGCCTTGCGTGATTTGGAATCCATTCGAAACCTGTGCTCATCCCCCGTTCTGCTGGCGGTGATGGATATTCCATGGACGCCTGTTTTTCTGGGTGCGATTTTCCTGTTTCATCCCTTGCTGGGCTGGCTGGCCGTGGCAAGCGGTGTTCTGCTTGTCGTGATTGCACTGCTCAATCAGGCTCTGACCAGCAGAAAAGTCGCTGAAGCACAAACTGCAGCAGCGCGGGCAAACGCCTTTGCGGAACATGCGAGACAAGCGGCAGAGGTTGTGCGCTCACAGGGTATGCAGGCGGACGTGACAAAGCGGTGGTTGGACCAGCGTTCGAATGCCTTGCGCCAAACCATTTCGGCCAGCGACTGGACAGGCAGTTTTACGTCTTTGACCAAGTCGTTACGACTGTTTCTTCAATCTGCAATGCTTGCCTTGGGCGCGTGGCTGGTTTTGCAAAACGAAATGACACCGGGCGCGATGATCGCGGGTTCAATCCTTTTGGGTCGGGCCCTCGCCCCGGTCGAACAAGCGGTCGGCCAATGGGGCATGATCGAACGTGCGCGAACGGCCTGGACTTCCCTAAGCCGGTTTTTGGATCAGACCCCTCCCGAAGAGCAGCGGATTCGCTTGCCCATCCCGAAAGCGCAGTTGGAAGCCAAATCGCTGACTGTCATTCCCCCCGGGGCAACAACGCCAACGTTGCGGAACGTGAATCTGAAGCTGCAACCGGGCAAGGCGCTGGGTGTCATCGGCAAAAGCGGATCGGGAAAGACGACACTGGCCAAGGCGTTGCTGGGGCTTTGGAATCCGGCAGCCGGTGAAATTCGACTGGGTGGTGCCACTCTGGATCAATATGACTCCAACGATCTGGGCAGCCATATCGGATATTTGCCGCAGCAGGTTACCCTGTTTAACGGGACCGTGGCCGAGAACATCGCCCGGATGTCAGAAAACCCGGATTCCGAAGCGGTGGTGGCCGCAGCCAAGAAAGCCAATGCGCACGACCTGATCCTGTCTTTGGAGAAAGGTTATGGTACCTTCCTTGAAGGCAATGACAGTCAGTTGTCAGGCGGGCAGAAACAGCGCATCGCTCTGGCCCGCGCCCTCTATGGCGACCCTGTTCTGCTTATTCTCGACGAACCAAACTCGGCACTGGACGCGGATGGCACCGAAGCCTTGAACGCGGCCGTGAGGGGGCTCAAGGCGGCAGGCAAAGCCGCCATCATCATGACACACCGCCCGCAGGCCATTTCGGAATGTGACGATCTGGCCGTTGTCGAAAAAGGACAAGTGGTCAGGTTCGGCAGTCGTGACGAGGTTCTCAGCGCAATGGTGCAGAACGCGGGCGCGATTAAGCGCAAGCTTAGCCCCGTAGGTGAATAATGGCAAAAAAGACGACCAAGAAGCAGGCGCAGGCCTGGAGTATGAGAATTCCCGCCCTGGTGGGATTCGCCGCACTTGCCATTTTGGTTGGCGGATTGGGTCTTTGGGCAGTGAAGACGCGCCTCGCAGGTGCGATCGTATCCTCAGGCGTGATCGAGGTACAAAGCAACCGTCAGGTGGTAGAACACCCCGATGGCGGCGTTGTTGGCGAAATATTTGTACGCGATGGTGATGTGGTCGCCTCGGGCGAGATGCTGTTGCGGCTGGATGATACTTTCCTATCGTCCGAACAGACGATTGTGGAAGCGCAGCTTTTTGAGCTTCTGACACGGCGTGTCAGGCTTCAGGCCGAACGCGACGGGCTTTCGTCGCAAGAGTTGGCGGCGCAGTTGCACGAGGTTCAGACGGAATACAGCATTGATCTGGACCTGATCGAAGGTCAGCAAAACCTGTTCGACGCCCGGGTGGAAACCCTATCCAAACAGCAAGAACAGCTGAACAAGCAGCTGGTTCAGATCGAGAGCGAGATTGAAGGCACGCAGGCCCAACTCGTTTCGCTGCGCCGTCAGGTTGAATTGATCGAGGATGAGCTGGAAGACCAGCAAAGCCTGTTGAAACGAGGATTGACGCAAACCAGTCGTGTACTGGCCCTGCAACGGGAAGAAGCCAGCCTGACAGGAGAAATAGGCCGACTGGAAGCTGCTGTCGCCCGCCTCAAAGGGCAGATCGCATCAACCGAGATCCAGATCGTTGAACTGTCTGCAACCCGCCGGGAAGAGGCAATTACCACGTTGCGGGACGTACAGGCGCAAGTTGCTGAACTATCGGAACGCCGACTGTCCCTGTCCGAGCGGCTGACACGATTGGACATCCGCGCACCGGTCAGCGGAACAGTATATGGAAGTCAGGTCTTTGCCCTTCAGTCGGTGATTCAGCCGGGTGAACCCATGATGTATGTTGTTCCACAGGATACGCCATTGCTTGTCGCCGCGCGCGTTGACGCGATCCATGTGGATCAGCTGCATGTGGGTCAACCTGTCGCCCTGCGGTTTCCGGCCTTCAATCAGCGTGAAACGCCTGAATTGGACGGGCAGGTCAAAAACGTGTCAGCCGATACATTCACGGATGAAAAGTCCGGCTTTACATTCTATCGCGCCGAAGTGGTTATGAATGATGGCGAGCTGGACCGTCTCAACGGTCAGGAGCTTTTGCCGGGTATGCCTGTTGAGACACTGATCAAAACCGATGAACGCACCCCGTTGTCCTATCTGGTCAAGCCGATGGCCGATTACTTCAATCGTGCATTTAGGGAATGACGGCAGGGCTATCTCTGGATAACTGCGCTTTCCCATTCGGCCAGAAAACGGCGGCGTTTTAATCTGTCCAAAAACGTCATCAGCGCTGGATCAAGCCCAATCGTTTCACGTTCTTCGTCCGTGTCAAAAGGTGCCAAAGGCGGGAGGGTGTGGCCCCCACCTGACTGCGTGGATTGCTTTGATACAAGGTGACGAACAAAAGACGCGGCAAATTCGGGTACGGGTGTACCTTCAAGAACCATCACCGTGCGCATCATGGTCGTCTGAAAATCCGACGGCAGGATAACCTCAAGCGTATCCTTGTGCCCGGCGCGCGCATCCGCATAGCTGCCAAGTACATTATAGGCTACGGCGATCTCACCTTTAACAAGATCATCAATCATGTCGCCGGAACAGCAGTACAGACGCACATCCAACCCGCCCATGACTTCCATCAGGCGCCAGAACGTTTCTGACGCACGGGCATCCTGCGTCGCAAACAGATACCCTAGACCGGACTGACGGATGTCATAAGTTCCCACCCGGCCCCGAAAGCTGTCCGGTCGCATTCGAAGAGCTTCAATCAGTTGCTGTCGGGTCTCTGGGACAGGCGCGCCGGAAAAGGCGGCACGGTTGATCACGATGGTCGCGGGCTCGAACGTGAAGGCGAAAAGACTGCGATGCCACTGCGCCCAGGATGGCAGCGATATGTCATCAATCACGCGTCCATAACCGTCATTGGCCAGTTTCAGTTGCAGGTCCATGGCGCTGGAAATGACAATATCGAAATCTTCCGGTGCGGTGCGCACGATCCGATCGATGTCGGCAGTACCCGTCACCAAATACTCGACAGAAATGTCAGGGTTTTCCTTGATAAAGCTGGAAATCATAGGCTCAAACAAAAACGTATCGGTGCTTGAGATGACCCGAATATGTGCCTCGTCTGCTTCGGCGTTGAATACTTGCCGATCCTCCCAGACTTGCGCCTGTGTGACAGCGGGAAACCAAAGGAAGACTAAAGCGATAATGTAACGCATGCGCCGCCTCCCTGTCTGTTGGACAAGGCAAGCGCTCCACCATGCGCTGTTGCAACGTCCTGCGCGATGGTCAGGCCCAAACCGGACCCAATGGTACCACTTGCGTTCTTACCCCGTTCAAACCGACGCGTGAGAGTGTCAATTTCGTTTAAGGGAAACCCCGGGCCACGGTCTTTTACCCGGATTTGAGCCCATGGCTCCGACGTGACTTCGATGCGAACAGAACTGTCGGCCGGAGCATATTTAAGTGCGTTGTCAATCATGTTGCGCACGGCGTTTTGAATGAGGATGGGGTCACCTGAATACATGACCTGTGGGTCGCCACAAAGCGACAACGACAAGTCCTTCATCTCGGCAATTGGTGTCAGGCGCTGCACAAGGTCACTGACCAAAGCGTTCAGGTCAATGTCTTCCCGCTCAAGGTGGTCAGCCCGGAACGTGATCATCGCATGATCCAACAGCTGTCCGGCTGCACGAGAGCTTTCGTCAATGGCGCGCACCATCGAGCGCAGCGCCTCGCGGTTTTCTTCTTTTTCAACCCTTTGCAAAGTGGCGTCAGCATAGGACCTGACCGTCGCAAGAGGGGTGCGAACACGGTGGGCCGCCTCGGCAATAAAGTCTTCTGACTGGCTGAGTGACTGATCAAGCCGACCCATCAATGAGTTCAGTGAAGCAACCAAGGGGGCCATTTCGCGGGGTACCGGCTTTTTGAACGGGCTCAGATCCTGCGGCCCACGGCGGGTGACAGAGGTTGTCAATCTATTCAACTGCCCGATGGTCGAGGACGTCGCCCAGAAGGAAAGAGCGGCAGCAAGGGCAAAGAACCCTACGCCCAGAATCGCCGCATTGCGCGAAATCTGGTCCAGAGTTTCGGCCAACGCGTCTTGTGTCTGCCCCAGCGCGACCACCAGTTCGGTTTGCTTATCCAATCCCACCAAAGTCCGGCTGGCGCTGACCTGACGAATGGTTTCACCGCGAATCTGACTGGAACTGAAAAGCGATTTTCCGTCACGCGGTCCAATGGTCGGTGGAAAATCCTCGTATCCGGAAAGAAACGTGCCGTCCTGAAAAATAGAATAGAAGATCCGGTCGTCCGCAGGGGTGCTTAGCATCGCGAAGGCGGCATATGGGATATCGACCTCCAACACCCCTTCCCGCAAGGCGGCCGCATCGAGGATTGAGGCCACTGATGCACCAAGTATGTTGTCTTGCCCCTGTTGCGCGACCTGCGCAGCATAGTTTCGGACTGCGACAAACAGCAGGAACGCAAGTATGGCCGCGCCGCCGATCAGTGTCAGAACCAGCCTGTTCCGCAGCGATCCTGACACATTGGGATCAGGAGGCATGGTCAAGTCTGTATCCCAGCCCACGAAGCGTGGTGATCTTCAGGTCCGAGGGTTCCAGATGCTTGCGCAGGCGGCCCACATAAACTTCGATCGCGTTATCAGAGACATCATCATCATAAGAAAAAAGCCGGTCGGTTAGTTTTTGTTTCGAAAAAACCTGACCAGGTGCGCTGATGAACAATTCCAGCAGGCGCAGTTCACGATTCCGCAGCGACACGGTCTCGTCACCCACGGTAAGATGGCCCGCCAGGGGATCGAATACGATGCCACCGACTTCTATCGTTGTCTTCGTATTCCCGGATTTGCGACGCAGAACTGCGCGGCAGCGCGCTTCAAGCTCGGCATGATCAAACGGCTTGGTGACATAATCGTCAGCACCCAGATCAAGCGAGCCGATTCGATCCGAAACCTGACTGCGGGCCGTCAAAACGATCACCGGCGTGTCCAAATGGCTCGCGCGATGTCGCTTGAGGAAATCGCGACCGTCCCCGTCCGGCAGCATGATATCCAGCAGGATCAGATCGTATTCCTGCGATTCAACAAAGGCTGTCGCATCGTCCAGTTTTGAAGCGTGATCAACCACATGGCCGTCCAACCTCATGCGGGAGCCGATCGCGTTTGCGAGGTCAAGATTGTCTTCGACAAGTAGAAATTTCATCGGGTCTTAACACTATTCTCGTGCATGACAGGTTGATGTCAGGTTGGTGTGTTTAAGTTTTCCCAATCTGAGCCGCCATGCGGCCCGTTGTCAAATGGGAGGACATCATGACAACATTCGCACTGGGCCGTCGCGCCCTTATCGCAGCTGTAGCTGCAGTAGGTCTTGCAGGACCTGTTCTGGCTGAAGACCAGGTAGTGGACAGCATCCACTTTCTGATCCCCGGCGGCGCCGGTGGTGGTTGGGACGGTACCGCCCGCGGCACCGGCGAAGCGCTGACGAACGCCGGCCTTGTGGGCACCGCGTCTTATGAAAACATGTCAGGCGGTGGTGGCGGCAAAGCCATCGGCTATCTAATTGAAAACGCCGACAGCAACCACGGGACATTGATGGTAAACTCCACGCCAATCGTGATCCGTTCGTTGACTGGCGTGTTCCCTCACAACTTCCGCGACCTGACGCTGGTGTCGGGTACGATCGGTGATTACGCAGCCATTGTTGTCGGCAAAGACAGCCCCATCAACTCTATGAGTGATCTGCTGGCAGCCTTCGACGCCGACCCGGGCAACACGGCCATCGGCGGTGGCTCGGTTCCTGGTGGTATGGACCACCTGGTCGCAGCCATGGTGATGGAAGCGGCCGGAAAAGATGCGCTTGGCGTGAAGTACATTCCATATGATGCGGGTGGCAAAGCCATGGCTGCCCTTCTGTCCGGTGAGATCGCAGCGCTGTCTACAGGTTTCTCTGAAGCCGTCGATCTGGCCAATGCAGGTGAAGTCAAAATCATCGGCGTCACATCGGCAGATCGCGTAGAGGCCGCCCCAGACGCGATGACCATGAAAGAACAGGGCATCGACACCACCTTTGTGAACTGGCGTGGCTTCTTTGCGGCCCCGGGTCTGCCCGAGGACAAGCTTGCAGCATACCAGGCCGCGATTGCCAAGATGTACGACACCCCGGAATGGGAAGAGGTTCGTGCACGCAACGGTTGGGTGAACATCCACAACTCGGGCGATGATTTCCGGTCATTTCTTGAGCAGCAGGAACAACAGATCGGTGATCTGATGAAGAAGCTGGGCTTCCTCTGAATACAATTTGGGCAGAGCGGTAACCCGCTCTGCCATCCCTGACGACGAAAAAAAGGAGGGGGTCTCATGGCGCTGGATCGCTGGATCGCGCTCATTCTTCTGGGTGTTTGTTTAACATATGGCTACGCCGCTTGGTTCACGATGGACAGTAGTCTTCCCCCTTTCATGCAAAGAAACCCCATATGGCCAAGCACTTTCCCCAAAGTGCTGTCTATTCTGGGGATAATCACGGCCACGATCATTCTGCTGGGTTTCGAAAAAGCTGAACCCAGCGAACCTGAAATCGATTACCGGCGGTTGGGCGATTACCATCTTGGTCAGGCGATCATGCTGCTGGTTCTGATGGTTGTCTACGCGTTGTGCCTGCGTCCCGTCGGGTTCCTGATCTCAACTTCGGCCTTCCTGATCTTTGGGTCTTTTATCCTGGGTGAACGAAAATGGCATATCATGCTGCCCGTCGCTCTGATCGCCACTGGTACGGTCTGGTATCTGGTTCAGGAAGTCCTTGGCATTTACATGCGCCCTTTGCCCGGCATTTTCGGAGGCTGACATGCTTGAAGGACTTCTGATAGGCCTGCAAACGGCATTCTCACTGCAAAATCTGCTGATGGTCGTGGCGGGCTGTCTGATTGGCACATTCATCGGAATGCTGCCGGGTCTGGGCCCGATGTCGATCATCGCCATCATGATCCCGGTAGCTATTTCCATGGGCGACCCGTCCGCTGCGCTGATCCTGCTGGCCGGCGTGTATTATGGCGCCATTTTTGGTGGTTCGACCTCTTCTATTCTGCTGAATGCGCCGGGGGTCGCGGGTACCGTCGCCTCCAGCTTTGACGGCTACCCGATGGCACGTCAGGGCAAAGCGGGCAAAGCCCTGACCATTGCCGCAATCGCGAGCTTTGCAGGTGGCACGTTCGGCGCGTTGCTTTTGATGATCTTCGCCCCTGCCCTGTCTTCTGTCGCGTTGCTTTTCCATTCAGCCGAGTATTTCGCGCTGATGGTTGTCGGCTTGTCGGCCATTGCCGCCTTTGCGGGAACAGGTCAGGTTGCCAAGGCTATCATAATGACAATCCTTGGATTGATCATGGCCACTGTTGGCGAAGGCGTACTGTTCAATATGCCTCGTTTCACCATGGGCATCATGGATTTGCAGTCGGGCTTTGGCTTTATCACACTTGCAATGGCCATGTTCGCGTTACCCGAGGCGCTGTTTCTTGTCCTCAAACCCAAGGACCTTAAGGGCGAAGAAGGTGAAATCAAGGACCTGCGCATAAGCAGGGAGGAAGCCAAAGCCATTGCTCCGGTGATTGGTCGCCAGTCTATCCAAGGGTTTTTCATCGGCGTTCTGCCCGGTGCAGGCGCAACGATTGCCAGTTTTCTGGGCTATGCGGTTGAGCGTAACATCGCCCCAAAGGCCGAGCAGGACGAATTCGGCAAAGGGTCGATCAAAGGGCTGGCCGCGCCTGAAACGGCGAACAACGCCGCCTGTACCGGCTCGTTCGTGCCGCTGCTGACCCTGGGCATTCCCGGATCGGGAACGACGGCAATCCTGCTTGGGGCATTGATTGCCCTGAATGTGACACCGGGGCCACGCCTTATGCTGGACGAACCGCAGATCTTTTGGGCGGTCATCATGTCCATGTTCATTGGCAATCTGGTGCTTCTGATCCTGAATCTGCCGCTGATCCCCTATATTGCCAAAGTTCTCTCGGTGCCGCGTAACTATCTGATTCCCTTTATTTTGTTCTTTACTCTGATGGGGGCCTATATCGGACAGAACAATGCAACCGAACTGCTGATACTGGTGGGTTTTGGGGTATGCGCAACGGCGTTGAAATTTGCTGATTACCCACTGGCACCACTGCTGATCGGTTTCATCCTCGGCGGTATGATGGAAGACAACTTCTCACGGTCCATGCAGTTGTACGATGGTATCGCCTTTATCTGGGAACGCCCGATGACGCTGGGTCTGCTGGTTATTGCGGCGCTTCTGGTGCTACTACCCAGCTACCGCGCGCGCCGTGCACAGGCCCGGGCGGAAGGGGTTGCCGAAGGTGACTGACCCGCTGGCGGGAATACGGGTTCTCGATCTGACCAATGTCCTCGCGGGTCCGTATTGTTGCTACCAACTGGCATTGATGGGTGCCGACGTGATCAAGGTCGAGCGCCCCGATGGTGGCGACCTTGCTCGCGTTCTGGGTGCCGATCCCGCTAGAAACAAGGCGGGGATGGGGATCAGTTTTCTGGCGCAGAATGCCGGGAAAAAGTCTGTCACGCTGGACATGAAATCGGAAAAGGGCAAGGCGCTGTTGAAACGCCTTGTCCAGTCAGCTGATGTTCTGGTGGAAAACTTCCGGCCCGGAGTAATGGATCGTCTTGGTCTAGGGTATGAAATTTTGCGCAACTCCAATCCCAACCTGATCTATTGCGCCATCAGCGGGTTCGGGCAGGATGGCCCCCGGCGCGGCGATCCGGCTTATGACCAGATTGTGCAGGGTATCAGCGGCGTGATGTCAATCACCGGAGCCCCCGACACGGCACCGTATCGCGTCGGTTATCCGTTGGCGGACACGGTCGGGGGGATGACGGCCGCCTTTGCAGTCGCGGCGGCATTGAACGCCAACCCACGCGGCACCTATCTGGATGTTGCGATGTCCGAAGCCGTGATTTCGACGATGGGTTGGGTTGTTTCAAATTATCTGGTGGGTGGCGTAACGCCCGGAGCGCATGGGAATGAGAACACAACCTCGGCCCCCTCAGGTACATTTGCCACGCGGGACAACCCGATCAACATCGCGGCCAATCGGGACGAGCAATGGCAGGCACTTGCCCGCTGTCTCGGGCGGGATGACCTGCTGAACAACCCCGACTACGCAACGCGTGAAGATCGCAAAACAAACCGCCACGCCTTACGTACAGAACTGGAACGCACCCTAAAGACGAAGGCCGCGGCCGAGTGGGTGAGTGAATTAAACGCATTGGGGGTACCGACAGGACAAGTTCTGACCGTGCCCGAGGCCCTTGCAGACCCGCAACTTTCCGATCGCGGTCTGATTGGCTCTTTGTTGGTTCACGGCGAACAAATGCAACTTGCAGGCAGTCCCGTCGTAATGAATGGCGCCCGGCGAATGCCGCAAATCGCGCCACCAAAACTTGGGGCCGACAACAAGGCGGTGTGGTCCGAAATCGGATTGACCGACGCGGAAGTCGACGCGCTGAGCAGAGAGGGGATCATATGAGCGATGTGTCAGATTGGTGGGCAACATCCATCATCGATATGGAACCTGGCCGGATAGACCTGCGCGGGGAGCCGATTCAAAACCTGATCGGACGCCTTGGTTTTGCGGAGATGATCTGGTTCATGGTACGCGGCGACCGCCCATCAAAAGCGCAGGCCCAATTGTTCGAAGCCGCGCTGGTCGCGGCAGTCGACCACGGTCCTCAGGCACCGTCGATTGCAACCGCGCGCATGGCGGTTACCTGTGGCCTGCCTCTCAACAACGCGATGGCGAGCGCTGTGAACATGTTGGGCGACATTCATGGAGGGGCTGGCGAGCAGGCCGTGGAACTCTACCACTTTATGGGCCATTACCCTGGCACTTTGGCGCAGGCAATCGATGCGTGGATCGAAAGCCACGGAAAGATACTTCCGGGTTTTGGACACAGGTTTCACACGCCCACAGACCCCCGCGCGCCGCGCCTGATGGATTTGGTCGCCGAAGCGGTGAAAACCCGTGCTTGCGATGGGCAATTCATGCGAATTGCGCAGCAAATCGAGGCAGAACTTGCGCGGCGTAAGGGTAAACCCGTCCCGATGAACATCGATGGCGCAACCGCAGTTATTTATGCCGAGCTTGGGTTTGCGCCACCATTGGCGCGCGGCCTTTTCTGCCTGTCCCGATCAGTAGGTATTCTGGCACATGCCTGGGAGCAGATGCAGCAAGGTGGTCGCAACAAAGGGCCTACCCCACCCTCGTATCGCTGGACGTATCAGCCGGGTTAAGCGCTTTTCCGATGGGACCGATTTGCCAACAGATCGGCGGCCGCACGGGCAATAACCAGCTCTTCATTTGTCGGGATAACCATGGCGACCACTCGGGACAGGTCTGTCGAGATGATCCGATCATTGTCCGCGTTGGCATCGGGATCCAGTTCAATCCCCAGCCACCCCATTCCAGAACATACCCTATCACGTACAAGACGCGAGTTTTCTCCGATACCACCTGTGAAGATCAAGGCATCAATACCGCCCAATATTGCGGCCATTGCCCCAAGTTCGCGGCGGATGCGGAACGTGAAATAGCTGATGGCCTGTCGACTTTCGCGGGTATCTGCGTTTTCAAGGGTGCGCATGTCGCTTGAAAGTCCCGAAAGACCCAGCAACCCTGATTTGCGAAACAGAAGGTCGGAAATCTCTGAGGCGCTCAACCCTTCCTGATCCATTAGATACAACAAAACACCGGGATCAAGCTGACCGCAACGGGATCCCATCGGCAGACCGTCCAACGACGAAAACCCCATGGTAGAACCGACGGATCGCCCCCCAATCATGGCACACATCGACGCACCGTTGCCCAGGTGCGCAACCACGACCCGCCCCGCGTGCAAAAGCGGTGCGGTTTTGGCCAAATGGTCCGAAATGTACTCATAACTAAGCCCGTGAAAACCATAGCGCCGGACGCCTTTGTCGTAATACTCGCGCGGCAGGGCGAATACGTCGTTCTCCCAGGGGTGGTTGCGATGAAAGGCCGTGTCGAAACAGGCAATCTGGGCGGCATTTGGAAAGCGTTCCATAGCTGCCTTGACGCCAGCCAGGTTGTGCGGCTGGTGCAGAGGTGCATACGGAGAAAGCTTGTCCAACTCCTCCAAAGCAGCGGCAGTCAACGGCAAAGGCGTATCGATCTCGGGTCCGCCGTGAACAATACGATGCCCAACCGCGGTGACCTCGCAACTGGGGAAGGCCCGTGACAACAGGTTCAGTACCCAGTCCAGGGCAGCAGCGTGGTCGTGAATATCGCCTGCCGTGCCATTCGCCAGAACTCCACCACCAGATGACCGCGCCTTGACGATTGGCTCAGGCTCACCGATCCGTTCGACCACACCGGCGCACACCATGACTGGATCGTCTTCTGTCAGTTCGAACAGGCCGAACTTCATCGAAGACGATCCGGCATTCAGGGTCACGACATGTGTCATGCATATCCTCTGGTTTGCGAAAAGGTGAAGTTCCTAAGGTTTACTGATCCGCTCTGGTACAAGGTTGAGTTTAAGACATTACCCAAGACTACGAGCCAGCCAACCGCTACAAACCCTGGTCTTTGCAAATCTCCATGGAAGAAAAGATCGTTCAGCCCATTTTTTTCCGGGGTGCCAACATCACCTTCATTCCTGCCAACCTAGTCGTAATCATGGATTGGAACACGTGCAAGGCACTAAGCTGACGCTGTCAAACACGGGTCCCGAAGCACAGTTCACTTCATCCGCCGCGACGGTTTCCTCCACCCCCTTGTTTTCGCATGGTCAACCCAATGCGCTTTCTCGCGACATCAACATCGACGACACGTACTTTAACCACCTGCCCGGTTTTAACCACGTCATGCGGATCTTTGACAAACCGGTCCGCCAGCTGGCTGACATGAACCAGCCCATCCTGATGCACGCCGATATCCACAAAAGCGCCGAAAGCGGCGACGTTGGTGACTGTGCCTTCCAAAACCATTCCGGGTTTCAGATCGGTGATTTCTTCGATGCCATCGGTGAAAGATGCGGAGACAAAACTGGGTCTGGGGTCGCGTCCGGGCTTTTCAAGTTCGGCAAAGATGTCCCGAACCGTCGGCAGGCCGAAATCCTGAGTTACGAATTGTTCCGCCCGCAACCCCTTTAACGCGCCATCATGGCCCATGATGTGACGGATATCGCGACCGCAGGCGGCAACGACCCGGCGCGCAATGTCATAGGCTTCGGGGTGCACTGAAGACGCGTCTAAAGGCTCTGAACCGTCCCTGATGCGCAGGAAACCGGCGCATTGTTCGAACGCACGTGGTCCAAGGCGGGCGACGGACAGCAAATCCTTCCGCGATAGGAAGGGCCCATTCAGGTCACGGTGGGTGACAATCGCTTCGGCCTGCGCCGGACCCAGACCAGACACGCGTGACAGCAAAGGGGCAGATGCGGTGTTCAGATCAACCCCGACAGCATTCACCACATCCTCGATCGCGGAATCCAGCGACTGTGACAGGCGATGCTGATCCACATCATGCTGATACTGGCCAACACCAATGGATTTCGGTTCGATTTTAACCAGCTCGGCCAAGGGGTCCTGCAATCGGCGCGCAATCGAGACCGCGCCACGTAGCGAGACATCCAGATCAGGAAATTCGCGCGCAGCCAGTTCAGATGCGGAATAAACCGAAGCGCCAGCTTCTGACACCACCACTTTTGTTGGTGCTTTCACCGTCTTGGGTAGAAGTGCAAGAGTGTCTGCAACCAACCTTTCGGTTTCACGGCTGGCCGTCCCGTTCCCGATTGCGATCAGTTCGATCCGATGAGCTGATATCAGATTGAGGATACTGGCCTGTGCACCTCGCAGATCATTCTTCGGCTGAAACGGGTACAAGGTGTCGGTGGCGACAACCTTGCCGGTCGCATCAACAACAGCAGCCTTTACGCCCGTACGAATGCCCGGATCCAGACCCAAGGTCGCCTTGGCACCTGCCGGTGCGGCAAACAGCAGATCCTTGAGGTTTCGCGAGAAGACCTGAATGGCTTCGTCTTGCGCCCGGCTGCGCAGGTCAGCCATCAGTTCGACCATCATGGACAGCGAAAGTTTCACCCGCCAAGTCCAGCCCGCGACTTTGCGCAACCATGCGTCTGCCTGCCCAGTGCCACGTGTCTGTAGATGGGCGGCGACAATCGTCTCGGCCCGCGCGGCACCAAATTCCGGTTCAGGCGCGATATCCAGCGTGACGATGCCCTCTTTGGATGCCCGCAACATCGCCAAAGCCCGATGTGACGGCACGTCCGCCCACAATTCGGAATGGTCAAAGTAGTCACTGAACTTGGCGCCGTCCTTTTCCTTGCCTTCTATGACCTTTGCGCTGAGCAGAGCCTCTTGCTGCATGAAACTGCGCAATTCGCCCAGCAGAGCGGCGTTTTCTGTCAACCGCTCGGTCAAAATATCCCGCGCACCGTTCAAAGCATCCCGGGTCGTTGTTACCGCCTCGGTGAGGTACGCCGCGGCTAATATTTCAGGGTCGCAGTTGCGGTCCGCCAGAATAGCGTCAACCAAAGGTTCAAGCCCATTTTCGCGTGCAATCATCGCCTTGGTGCGCCGTTTTGGCTTATACGGCAGATAAATGTCTTCCAACTGCGCTTTGGTTTCCGCGCGCGCAATGGATTTACTCAGATCGTCGGTCAGTTTGCCCTGATCCTTGATCGAGTTCAGAATGGTTTCACGCCGCGCTTCAAGCTCGCGCAGATAAGTCAGCCGCTCAGACAGCAGGCGCAATTGGGTGTCGTCCAATCCTCCGGTTGCTTCTTTCCGGTATCGGGCGACAAAAGGCACGGTTGCTCCTTCGTCCAGTAGCTTGATCGCGGCACCGACCTGCTCGGAACGTGCCTTAATCTCGGTGGCGATAGTGCGGGCGATACGGTCCAATGGTGCCTCCTGAAGCGACGGTGGAAGAACTTCTTAACCAGCCGTTTCGGCAAGGGGAAGACCCTTGGTTCACTCCGCAGTCAGGCCGTTTCAGTTTGGCTGTTCATCAAGTCAGCACGCCAGGCAGTGTCCACATCAAACCCACGGCATAAGTCCGCGATACGGGCTACGCGTGCTTACCGAATGGGCCATATGTGCCAAGGTCACCAGATCATAAACCGGCAGGCTCAATTCCTTCTGAATTGAGGCCGCGTAAGGCGGTAGATCGGTGCATTCCAGTACCAGCGAACGGATTTCCGGTGTATCGCGTTTCAGTTTGCGTACAGCATTCAGAACTTCAGCCTCAATCAGATCGGTATCCATTCGGGTGCGCGTATTGCGCAGGATGACATCGGCGAACTCGGTCGTGTTCTCAAGACCCTGCACAGCTACGGGGATATCTCCTGCCCCAACCCCATCGAAATGGCGTTGCGTCAGCGCCGAGGAATCGGCGGTTATCACTCCTACCGGTGCACTGGCACCGGTCATGTAATAAGCCAGCGGCACCTGAATCAGGCTTGAGGCAAAAACGGGCACGGACACGGCTTCGGCCAGCTCTTTCTGGAACAATGCAAGAAACCCGCAACTGCCAGTGATGGCCCGCACACCTTCGGATTCAAGCCTCTGCGCGCCTTTGATGAAGGGCTCCAGCAACTCTGGTGTCGGGTTGTTCAGCAGCTTTGGTACTGTGACGCCTTCAATCATCTCATACAGCACCGGGAACGGAAGACTCGATGGGTTTTTGATATGGCCCGGAGGTTTGGGGAAATAGCTTTCCAGGCACAAAACTCCGATGGATGCCCCGCAGATATTCTGTCCACCTGGGTAGATCGGCATGACGTTGTGATCCTTCTCGAGAAGTCGCTTCGCGTGTTTTAAAACCGCGACAAGGCAAATGGGTCCAGACTGATGTTCAGACGCTGTCCAGCTACCAGATCGGCCACAAGCTCTCCGGTTTTAGGCGCCATCATCAGGCCATAGTGGGAATGACCGAAAGCGCTGAACAATCCCTGATGTCCGTCAATCGGCCCGATGGCAGGCAAGCTGTCTGGAAACGATGGGCGGCGCCCCATCCAGAATTGCGTGTCGGCGGTATTAAGATCCGGTATCATTGCCTTGGCTTGTCGCGTCAGTAACGCCTGTTTTCGTGGATCGGGCGGGGCATCTACACGCGCAAACTCGGCGGTGCCTGCCACACGCAGCCCGCCCTGCATCGAACTGGCAACCACTTTGGCATCCACATCCATGACCGAATTCTGAAGGCTCGCCAAAGGTGCGGGGAACTGAACATGGTACCCGCGTTCAGCAGCCAGCGGCACAGACAGACCCAAAGGTTTCAAAAGCTCGGCAGACCACACACCTGCAGCCAATATGACTGTATCAGCCTGAAGCGTATCGGTCTGGGTTGTCAGATGCCACCGCCCCTCGTCGGTACGGTTCAGTTTTCGAACTTCGGCCCGAATAAACTCAGCGCCTTGTTGGCGCGCTTTTTCAGCCAGAACCGCGCCAATCTGACCGGGTGATGTAATCCGTGCCTGACCTTTGATAAGGATCGCTGCTTCGAAATCCTCGGATAGAGCGGGTTCAATTCGGCGCAACTCTGGGCCGTCGATCCTCTCGAGTTGCCCACCTTTCTCCTGTCGGATCAGATATCCCAGCGCCTTCAGGTCAGCTTGATTCGGGTGTCGGAAAGCATGGATGTAGTTGGAAGCGACAATCAGGTCTTCATAACCAGTGTTCTGCAAATGACGTCGATACAACTCTATCGACGGTCTGCAAAGAAGCTCCATCGCATCCGAGATTCGGCGGACCGATCGTTCATCAGATGCTTTCAAAAACCTCAGGCCCCAAGGGACCATCCTCGGCCAGAACGAGGCCCTGACGGACAAGGCGCTTTTGGGGTCCAGCAGCATCCGGGGGATTGCCTTCCAGATACCGGGAACCGCTTGGGGGATCACTGACCATGGCGAGACGACACCAGCATTACCGAATGAGGTCTCCTGCCCGGGCTCTCCCCGGTCAATCAACCGCACGGTTTTGCCACGTTCCTGCAATGACAGCGCGCAGCAGATGCCGACGATCCCGGCGCCGATTATGGTAACACGTTCAGACATGTCAGGCCGTTGCTTGAGTTCGGGTGCGGGCGATCAACTGCGCAACGATCACGGGTGACGCCACTGCCAGCGCGATCAGGTCTGCCGTTAACGTGGGTGCCACGAAGATGATCCCGGCAAAGGCAATCAGAATACGAGACAATACGTTGAGCGGTTGCAGCCAATATCCGACGACCGCCGCGGACAGAGCGATGACCCCCGCTATGCAGCTTGTCGCAGTATATGTGAATTCCCAAAAATCAAACCCAGTGGAAGACACGAACAACAAAACCGGCGCATAGACGAATGCCATCGGCGCTATCACCTTGCCCAACCCGAGCGTAAACGCGGACAGCCCGGTGCGGAACGGATTTGAGTTGGCGATCGCAGCTGCCGCATAAGCCGAGGTACAGACCGGAGGTGTAATTTCGGATACCACACCGTAGTAAAGCACGAACAGGTGGCTTGCGATGGGCGGAACACCCAACTGAGCCAGCGCGGGCTGCGCGACAGAAACCAGCATGATGTAAAGCGCGGTGGTCGGAATACCCGCCCCCATCAAGATGCAGACGACAGCGATGAAGATCAGTGAGATGAACAGTTGCAGGTCTTCGATTGCAAACAGCTGGAAGCTGCCGAACGAGATCATATTATAAAGATCCGCCGCCAGATTGCCTGCCCCTTGCGTGACCATAAATCCGATACGAAAGCCGATACCGGTGGTGTTGATCACACCCACAACAATACCGACAGCGGCGGCAGCGGCACCCACCGCCAGCGAGTATTTTACGCCCAGTTCGACAGCAGCCAGCATCTCGGGCACTTCGATACGTTTTTGTGGGTTCAGTGTGGCTGTCACAGACAGCGCGCAGAGTATCGCGGTCATTGTCAGGTCGAACCCGCCATCCGAGAATTTCCACAACACAAAGGCCAGAAACGCCGCCGCGTAAATCAGCGTTGGTGGCTGCTTGATACGCGACATACCCGCGATCACCGCCAGCGATATGCCGCAGAAGGCCGACATGAATGGCGTGTAACCGGTAAACAGCACCACCAGCAGGCCAATCAGGGGCACGATATTGGCCCAACCTTCAGCCCAGACAGCTTTAAGCTGCGGTAATTGCTCTTTCGTCAGACCCTTCAGGTTCAGCTTGCGCGCCATCAGATGCACAACTGCAAAGACACCCACGTAGTGCAGAAGCGCCGGGAAGATCGCCGCAATGACAATAGTGGTGTAAGGCACCTCCAGGAACTCGGCCATGATAAAGGCCGCGGCTCCCATGATGGGCGGGGTGATCTGGCCGCCCGCCGAGGAAGCGGCCTCGACCCCGCCCGCGAAATGGCCCGGATAACCCAGGCGTTTCATGTTCGGGATGGTTAGCGCTCCGGTTGAAACCGTGTTGGCGACTGAAGACCCCGAGATCGTTCCAAAGAATGCCGATGAAACGACCGATACCTTGGCCGGGCCACCTGTATAGCGACCCGCCAGAATGGTGGCATTGTCGATAAACAACTGTCCCAACCCGGTGCGCTGCGCGATCACACCAAACAAAACGAAATGGAAGACTATGGTCGAAACGACCCAAAGCGTGACGCCATAGATGCCTTCCTGCGGAAAGTACATCGACGACACGAAGGTTTTGAAATTTACACCGGGATGCTGCAACAAACCGGGAAAATAAGGACCAAGCAGAGCGTAAGAGATGAATACGCAGATAATCAGCGGCAGCACCCAACCCAGCGTGCGACGGGCGATGTCAAGTACCAGCAGAATGATAACCACGCCAAGAAAGACATCGTAATTGTTGGGATTACCCATACGAAAAGTCTGTTCCTCGATCCCGAGAAAGGGAATACCGCGCCAGGCAAATCCAACGTAAAGCGCCGCAACGATGCCAAATGCCATGAATACCAGGTCATAAAGCGGGACGTTCCCAATACGAAACCTGCTGATTTTGAGCGCATATAGGTTTTTAGCCCCGACAATCGGAATGGTCGCGTAAACCAGTATGAACAACAGGGCCAGATAAATGCCCATGTGCCAGTGGTCCGCCGGCAAGCCGAAACCTGCGGTGAAGAATTCATAGGACGCGAATAACAGGGCAACAACCCGCAGAACCTTGGCCGTGTTCGGTGTAACCTGACGTACTGCGGCGCCTTCGTCGAACTGTTCTTCGATGGCTGCCAGTTCTTCGGCTGTCAGGTCGTGGTCATCGCGTGTTTCGGTCTCGGACATGATGGCCCTCTGATTGCGCGTGTAAGGAGAGTGCGGTGCCCCGCACAGGGGCACCGACGACAGGCTTCAATGAGGTTCGATTACTGCAGAAGGCCTGCTTCTTTGTAGAACTTCTCTGCACCAGGATGCAGGGGGACACCCAGTGCTTCGACTCCGTCCAAAGCTGTGTCAGCTGTGATCTGCTTGCCTTTGGCGTGACCGTTGTCCAGCAGTTTTCGGGTGTTGTCGTTCCACAGTGCTTTGGTCAGCTGATAGACCAGTTCTTCGGACAGATCCGACGACACAACCAGCATAGCGCTGACCGCTGGGGTCTTGGTTTCGGTGTCAATCCCTTCATACACACCGCCCGGTATGGCGGAAGGGATATAGGCCGGAATGATCTCGTTGATCTTAGCAAGGTCTTCGTCACTGAACGAGTGCAGGTTCATACCTTTGGTCGATGACAACTGCACCATAGCGGCGACCGGCCAGCCAGCTGCGTAGAAATACGCGTCCAGCTGCCCATCGGCCAGACGCTCGGCGCTCTGACTGTTGTTCAGCTCTGCTTCGTCCATGTTATCGCGGTTCACGCCCCATGCATCCAGCATCTGCAGCACGGCCACCTGTGTGCCTGAACCCGCCTGTGCGATACCCACGCGCTTGCCTTTGAGATCGCTCAGGTCACCAATGGTCTGACCTGCGGGCAGAACCAGATGCAGATCCTCTGGGAACAGGTTTGCCACAATGCGCAGCTTGGGATGCGGCTTGCCTTCGAACTTGCCTTCGCCCAGATACATCGAACGGGTGACATCAGCGGCGGCCAGACCGGCCTCAAGCTCGCCATTCTCCACTGCCGCGTTGTTAAAGACTGACGCAGTTGTTGATTGTGCAATCGCGATCAGGCCGGGTACGCCGCACTGACCACCCTCTTCGCAGGGGCGCGAGCCCGGAGGGGCCGAGATCCCATTTGCGATGGTTCCGCCAATCGGAAAATAAGTGCCGCCTGCACCACCGGTGCCAATACGGAAAAAAGTTGGGTCCTGTGCAAGTGCAGGCGCGGCCATAGCGCCTGCCAAAGCCAGACCTGTCAGGCATTTCATCAGTCTCATCGTAAGCTCCCAGTTTTGGATCATTGGATTCGGTTTGTCCGAACTCTGATCCAATCAGCCTATGGAGATTTACCATAAATACAAATTTGTTATATTTAACTAAACTGAAGTTTGGCTTATGGATGTGGTATGAACCTTACTCAATTGACTGTTTTTCGTGAGGTGATGGAAAGCGGCTCTATCTCTCAAACCGCAAAAAAACTGAACCGGACACAGCCGGCCATCAGCCTTGCGCTCAAGAACCTAGAAAAAAGTTTGGGGCTGATCCTGTTCGAACGAAGAGGGCGCCGTTTGATTCCAGTACCGGAAGCACACTACCTATTGTCGGAAACCACTGGTATTCTGGACAGATTATCTACGATTTCCAGTACGATGCACGGACTTCTTAAAGGGAGTTCCGGTAGCTTGAATATTGCAGCGATGCCAGGCCCTTCCACTTTTGCCTTTCCGAATTTCATCAGCCGTTCAGTTGGTGGAAACCCCGATATACAAATCACACTTTCAACCCGCAGCTCTCCGCAGATTATGGAACTGGCGGGTACTCAGAACATCGATTTCGGGTTTGCGGATTTTGAGCATCCGACAGGTAAGCAACCACAGTTCTCAGCCGAGATCATAAGCGGCGACTGTTTTTGCGCGCTGGACAGAGACAACCCTCTGGCGAAAGAAAGCGCCGTTACGATATCCGATCTTGACGGAGTTCCAATGGGCGGGCTGCATGACACGCATCCGTTTCAGGAAAAAGTGCGACAAGCGTTTCAGATGGTCTCGGCGAATTATACGCCAACCGTGACCTGCCAATATTTTCTGCCGCTTATCCCTTTTGTCGGATCGGGCCAATGCTGCACGATTGTCGATCCGTTGACAGTCGTTACCGAGCGGGAGTTGAACATTTCAAACGACCGTGTCGTGTTTTTGCCCTTCAGTGAACCGTTGAGGTATGAATATGCGATCCTGTCACCGAACCACCGGCCTCCGTCCCAGCTAGCGTTGCAGATCAAAGCCGGCTGGAAGGCAGAGGTTTTGTCGATGCTACATCGAACAGGTGCCAACCCACAGACAGAAATCGCCTGAAAACATACACGTTTCCAGTGCTGCTCAGTTGCGTTGTTCAATTGATGACTCCAGCGTTGACCGCAAAAGTTGCGCATCAAGCGGTTTGTAGAGCAAAGGCAGATTGGCGCGCTTGCAGCGCCTGGCCAGTTCAGGTGATCGGTTGGCCGAAATAACGCAGCCGGGCAGAGGTCCAAACTCGTTCGTCAGGGCATGTATCGCGTCGACACCGGTTCTATCGTGATTCAACTGAAAATCGGCAACTATTGCATCGGGCAGAATGTCAATTTCACGAAGAAGATTGATTGCTTCGTCTTCGCTTTCGCTCTCCAAAACCTCGACCCCCCAGGATTCGATGGTCATGGTCAGTGCACTACGAAGGTTTTCATCATTCTCAATCAACAATACGACCGTGTTACCAAGTACCTTGGAGCCCGGATCGTGGGCCGCAGGGGCGCTGCTGGATGTGGTCTGCTCTTCCCGCGCCAACGGCACTTCGACCGAGAATCCAGTGCCTTTGCCTACTTCGGAATACAGCTGGATTGGATGTTGCAACAGCCCACAGGCGCGCTCTACGATTGCAAGGCCCAATCCCATACCCTCTGCGGCGCTGGCATCAGAATGCAGGCGCTGAAATTCCTGAAAGACGATGTCTCTTTGGTCTGGCGCGATACCGATACCTGTATCCCAGACCTGCAGGGCGATTGCGCCTTTACGCCTTCGAACACCAACCAGAACCTTTCCGGTCTCGGTATACCTGATCGCGTTCGACAGCAGGTTCTGCAAAATCCGACGCAAATAGCTGGCGTCGCTGGTCACACGCGCGTTCGTGTCAACAAATGACAGCTCAAGCCCTTTTGCCTGCGCCACCGGGCGAAATGCGTCTTCCATCTGCGAAAACAGCGTGCTCACTGATATGGTCGACAAATGCGCGGTGGCCCGTCCTGAATCCAGCTTCGAGATATCCAGCAGCGCTTCCAGAATGTGTTCAACGCTGTTCAGCGCACTTTCAGCCTTGCCTGCAACGGTCTTTGCGTCGTCTTTATCCAGGCCGCTGCCCAGCGATGCAACATAAAGCTTTGCCGCGGAAAGAGGTTGCAACAGGTCGTGACTGGCTGCTGCCACGAATCGCGACTTGGATGCATTTGCACGCTCGGCCTCGTTCAACGCGTCAGCCAGTTCCATTGTGCGAGATGTTACGCGCTGTTCCAGCAATTCTTTGGCCTCATATAAGGCCTGAGCGGACTTTCGTTCTGCGGTTACATCGGTGAAGGATATCACAAAGCCCCGGTCCGGCATCTCCTGCGCAAACACCGAAAGAATTTTTGACCTTCCGCGGTGCATCTGAAATTGCAGAGGACGGCGATAAGTTTGCCGCGTCACCCAATCCAGCAGATCGGCTTCCGTTACCCCCTTCTGGAACCTGATGTTCGCGCCAAGGCGATTGGACAGCGATTCAAACCGGGTTCCCGTCTGAAACTGTGCGATCGGAATGGCCAGCAACTCGCTGGCGCGGTTGTTCCACCCGATCAGACGGTGTTTGTTGTCAAAAATGCAAACGCCCTGTTCAATATGTTCAAGCGTTGCGCGGATCAGCCTGGCCTTGTCATCCAGTATCCGGTCACGCTCCTGCCGTTCGATCCGCATGATATCGGTCACATCGGTTTGCAGGATAACAGTGCCGCCATCCGGCGTGCGGTGTTCGGACACTTGTGACCACCGATTGCCAACAAGCCGGACGTTGAACACCACATGATCGTCCGTGTGCCGATCCAGGCGGCTTTTGGCCCAGTCTGTCGGTGTCATTGTTTCAGGCAGGGACAGAAACCCTGATCGGCTGACCAGTTCGACATATTCGGCAAAGCTCAATCCCGGGCTCAGCCGCTCCTGAATGTCGGGCATATGCAGACCAAAACGGCTGTTACACAGCACCAGTTTTTCGTCGCGATTGAAAAGGGCAAACCCCTCTTGCACCGTTTCGATTGCATTGGCCAGATCCGCGCGTGCGGCTTCGGTGTCCTTGTTCGCCTGTGCCAATCTGGCATTGGAATCGTTCAGCAATTCAAGGGCACGTTCCAGATCATTCGTCCGGGCGCGGACCTCTTGTTCAAGCACGGCCGCACGCTGAAACTGCGCATAAGCTGCGCCTGACGCATCGGTGGATTCTTCTACCCGACGCATCAGCGCTTCGGCGATCTTGCGAAGTTTCTCGTTCTGGCGGTCAACCGAGTCCGACGGGTCAGTAAGATGCTCGATCATGCGTTACTCTTTCTCGGGCGGATAAATCGCAACACCCGTCAGAGTTTGGTTCACATGGATTGAGTTGTACTGCTCTCCGTAAGTTGAAAATCCGACAACGTGATTGCGGGCCAGAATGTCCGAGATTTCGCGTGTCTTTTGCTTTTCCTGCGCTTCCAGTCGGCGGAGAATGCAATCACAGCCCAGAATTGTGTCGGGTTGCCGTTTCTCGGTCAGAAGGCCGATTTCTTCCTCAAGGTGCTCTACCATGTCCCTTGGTTCGGCCAGCGTCAGCACAAGCCCTTCATCAATGGCCGAGAAAAAGACAAGGTCCCCGTTGCCCGCCACCTGCTGAATGGCGCGGACGTGATGCTGCCCACCAATCTGCACAACAACGGGGTGCGCCGCAAAGGTGAATGTCGTCAGTTGTTCCGGATCCTTGCCAAGGATACGGGCGTACTCGCGGGCGGCGGGCTCGGCATTGATCTCCTGAACGATGCGTTTTGCCGGATCCGCCTTGGTTACGACCATACGCCGGGTCGTTGGAACCAGATGATCCGTTTTGAACACCTTGATCGGGCACCGCGTACGAACCTGAGTCAGTATGGCAGCATTGCTCAGTGCCTTGCCCTGATGCAGCACATAGGTACGCCCGAACCGGGTTCCATCACCGGCCGATCCGCCAAACAATGGCACCGGCCCCAAGCCGACGGCCAACTCGGAGGTCAACGCATCCTCTTTGGTCGACAATCCGTCGATCATCAGGAACGTAAACTCATGGCTCCAGTCGGGCGCCGTGACCATCATGGCATTTCGGTTGTGGATCATCTCGTTGATGATGCTTTCCGCCTCAAAATCGTTCAGATCGGAAACTAGGACCGTACGCGTGTCGAAATGGGATTGCGGGAGGCCGATTGCGACGATCTGGTCTTCGCAATAACCGCTATCCGCAAGTTCTCCGGCGGTGGTGCAGCCAACCACCGGCGTAGGCGCAAACACCTGCTCGGCTTTGGCAATGACCGCAGCGGCGTCCGCGTTCGGACTGACGAACAATATCACCAGCGCAAGTGGCTCAGCCCCGATTTGACGTTCGAGCACCCCAAGCGCCTGCCCGGTGTCGTAACGCACGAAAGCCGTTTTGACGATGCCTGTTGCACCGGTCCGGGCTGTCGCCCACCCGACTGCTTGGTCCATCGAGCCTCCTCCTTAAAGCGCGACGATGTGGTGAGAGTATGACGCTTAGCCTTGGTCTTGCAAGACGCTGGCAAACGAAGCTTTCTTTGCAATCAGAACGGCTTGCGTCCGGCTTTGCACACCCAGTTTCCGCATGATTGCCGTGACATGCGCTTTGACCGTGGGTTCCGCAATGGACAGGTCATAGGCAATCTGCTTGTTCAGTTTACCTTCGCAGATCAGTTGCAGGATGCGGGCTTGCTGATTTGTCAGTGTCGCAAGCCGATTGACCGCGTCGGCGTGTTCATCCTCTTCAACATTGATCAGAACGCATCCTTCGGGCACAAAAACTTTGCCGGAATGCACTGTCTCGAATGCCAGGCGAAACACATCGCGTTGGCTATGCTTGGGTACATAACCCGATGCACCCGCCTGAATCACCTGACTGACAACGCGATTATCCGTCATCGAGGACACCACAATAACCGGGGCATTCGCAGCAGCCTTCAGACGGACAAGGCCGTCCAGCCCTTCCACATCCGGCAGGTTGAGGTCCAGCATGACCGCGTCCGGTTTCAGCCCCCCTGATAGAAGTTCCATCGCGCCTTCCAGTCGGTCTGCGGTATGGATTTCGCCGATCTGCGCCACGCTTTGCAAGGTCATCGACAGCGCGTCGCAAAACAGGGGGTGGTCATCGACGATCAGCACTTTCTCGAAGCCAGACCTTACAACGGAGTCAGCAAGCATTTGGTATTGCCTTTTTTCAATCAGATTGTCCCCAGCTTACCCAATCCTAACAACGAAAGTAATCTGCGCCTACTGGCCCAAAGTCGTACATAAGACCGGCTCGGCGTCACCTACACCCAAGGTCTAATAGGCAGGGCGAAAAACACCACGTAGCGTAAGAAAAAACACCTGGAGAAGAGAAATGGAGCTTAGCGACAGCCGCGTCATCGCCGCGCCGCGATCCAAGGTCTGGGATGCGCTATTGTCGGTTGAGGTTCTGAAAGAATGCGTTCCGGGATGTCAGGAAATGACGGGCTCGGTCGATGACGGGTTCGAAGCGACGGTGGTGCAGAAAGTTGGCCCCGTCAAAGCGACCTTCAAAGGGGCTGTTACCCTTTCTGATATCGTAACGCTTGAAAGCGTGAAGCTCTCGGGTGAAGGTAAGGGTGGGGCTGCGGGTTTTGCCAAGGGTGCGGCCGATGTCAGTTTGTCTGATGTGCCCGAAGGTACTCTGCTGACCTATACCGTCGACGCACGTGTCGGTGGCAAGCTGGCCCAGCTTGGCAGCCGAGTCATTGATGGCGTCGCCAGAAAAATGGCCGACCGGTTCTTTGAAAACTTTCAGAACGCGGTCGAACCGGAAAAAACGCCCGATCCGGAAACATCGGATCAGGTTCAAGCCGAACCTTCGGCCGAGGATGAAGGCGGCGAAGCAAAAAAAGGTTGGTTCAAGCGCGTATTGGGCGGTTGAACCGTTGGAATTCAGGGAGGAGAAAGTCATGAAAATTTCTATGACCGTGAACGGCAAGGCCGTAAGCGGCGAGGTTGAGGGCCGGACATTACTGTCCGGCTTTCTGCGCGAGCAACTGTCATTGACGGGCACGCATGTCGGCTGTGATACGGCCCAGTGCGGCGCTTGCGTTGTACATGTGAACGGCCAGGCCGTGAAGTCGTGCAATATGTTGGCGGTCGAAGCCGACGGCGCTGATGTTGGCACCATCGAAGGTCAGGCAAATGCGGACGGTTCGCTGAACGTGATCCAGCAAGCCTTTCAGGATCATCACGGCCTTCAATGCGGGTTCTGTACACCGGGTATGGTGATGAGCGCCGCAGCGCTGCTGAAAGACAACCCTCGCCCATCTGAGGCCGAAATCCGAAAGTACCTGGAAGGCAACCTGTGCCGCTGCACCGGGTACCACAATATCGTCAAGGCGATCATGGCCGCCTCAGGCCAGGACGTCGGCAGTATCGCTGCGGAATGATGCCGCTGCGGGCGTAAACGTTGCGCCCGTGGGAAAAGTGAAGGGTGCAGCAGCATCCGTTTATGGGAGGAGAACAAGCAATGCCCAAAGACAGTGGCATCGGAGCCAGTTCCAAGCGGCGCGAGGACGTCCGCTTTCTGACCGGAGCAGGCAACTATACCGACGACATCAACGTACGTGGTCAGGCTTACGTATATTTCCTGCGGTCCGACATCGCGCATGGTCGGATCAATTCTGTAAATACATCAACCGCCGAAGGTATGCCCGGTGTGGTCAGAGTATTCACCGGCAAAGACTTTGAAGGCGTGGGCGGAATGCCCTGTGGCTGGGAAGTGACCGACAAGCACGGCGCGCCGATGCAGGAACCACCACACCCAATTCTGGCACAGGGCAAGGTGCGCCATGTGGGCGATCCCATTGCCGCCGTGGTTGCCGACAGCCTGGAACAGGCCCGTGACGCGGCCGAGGCTATTGATCTGGATATCGAGGAGCTGCCCGCCGTGATCGACATGAAATCCGCGGCGCAGGAAGGCGCGACGCTGGTTCATGACGATCTGAAAAACAACATCTGCTATGACTGGCAGCTGGGTGAGGCCGACGACGCCAAGGTGAACGACGTCTTTGCCAATGCCGCGCATGTCACCACTTTGGATCTGGTGAACAATCGGCTGGTCGCCAACCCGATGGAGCCGCGCGTGGCTGTGGCCGAGTACAGCCGGGGCACGGATGAATATACGCTCTATACCACTTCGCAGAACCCGCATGTCATCCGCTTGTTGATGTGCGCGTTCGTTCTGGGTCTGCCGGAACATAAAGTCCGCGTCGTAGCCCCGGATGTGGGCGGTGGTTTTGGCACCAAGATTTTCCATTACGCAGAAGAAGCGTTCTGCACTTTTGCCGCCAAGGCCTGCAACCGCCCCGTCAAGTGGACAGCCAGCCGGTCCGAGGCATTCATGTCGGATGCGCAGGGTCGTGACCATGTCAGCACGATTGAACTGGCTCTGGATGCGGATAACAATTTCATCGGCCTGCGGACCAACACCTATGCCAATCTGGGCGCCTATCTGTCGACCTTCTCCAGCTCGGTTCCGACATGGCTGCACGGGACGCTGATGGCAGGCAACTATAAGACCCCGGTCATTCAGGTGAATGTGAAGGCGATGTTCACAAACACGGTGCCGGTGGACGCCTATCGCGGCGCTGGTCGACCGGAAGCAACCTTCCAGCTGGAGCGTGTCATCGACAAGGCTGCGCGCGAGTTAGGTGTCGATCCGATCGCCCTGCGTCGCCAGAATTTTGTCACGCAGTTCCCCTATGACACGCCAGTCGCGCTGACCTATGACACCGGGGATTATAACGGGACCATGGACAAGCTTGAGGCCGCTGCTGATCTTGCGGGCTTTGCCGCACGACGCGCGCAGAGTGAGGCCAAAGGCAAGCTGCGCGGTCTCGGCGTCAATTGCTATATCGAGGCTTGTGGTATCGCGCCTTCGAATATCGTCGGCATGTTGGGAGCCCGTGCAGGTCTTTACGACGCGGCGACAGTTCGGGTGAACGCCACTGGTTCGATCAGTGTTATGGTCGGCGCACACAGCCACGGGCAAGGCCATGAAACAGCCTTCCCGCAGGTCGTGGCCGACATGATCGGCATCGACGAGTCAATGGTCGAGATCGTGCACGGGGACACTTCGAAGATCCCGTTCGGCATGGGCACCTATGGCTCACGCTCGCTGGCGGTCTGCGGCTCGGCTATGGTCAAGGCCACCGAAAAGGTGATCGACAAGGCCAAAAAGATCGCAGCCCATTTGCTGGAAGCGTCCGAGGCAGATATCGAACTTAAGGACGGTCAGTTCAGTGTTGCGGGGACCGACAAGTCGGTGGCGTGGGGGGATGTGACCCTTACGGCCTATGTCCCGCACAACTATCCGCTGGAAGTTGAACCGGGACTGGAGGAAACCGCGTTCTATGACCCGGCCAACTTTACTTTCCCGGCAGGGGCTTATGCCTGTGAGGTCGAGGTTGATCCAGACACAGGTCAGGTCACGATTGAGAAGTTCACGGCGGCGGATGACTTTGGCAATATCGTCAATCCAATGATCGTTGACGGACAAGTGCATGGCGGTATTGGTCAGGGCATCGGTCAGGCCCTGCTGGAGAACTGCGCCTATGACGAGAACGGCCAATTGCTGAGCGCGTCGTTCATGGACTATGCGATGCCACGCGCCGATGACGTCCCGTTCTACGGCGTGGATCATTCCAGCCAGACGCCCTGTACGCACAATCCGCTTGGTGTGAAGGGTTGCGGCGAGGCCGGAGCGATCGGCTCACCGCCAGCGGTGGTCAACGCGGTGCTGGATGCGTTGAACTCGGGTGGAAGGGCTGTTGATCATATCGACATGCCGATGAGCCCGTCACGCGTTTGGACGGCGATGCATGGTTGAGAGGTTGGGGTGCGAGGGGCCAGCCCCCCCCGCTCCCCGGGATATTTCTAGTCAGATGAAGGGCGGATCAGCGCCTTTCGGAAAGGAAGAACGAAATGTACAATTTCGAGTTTGAGAAGCCCTCGACCATTGCTGACGCAGTTGCAGCATTGGCAACAGAGGATGCGCAGGCGTTGGGAGGCGGGCAAACCCTGATCCCGACATTGAAACAGCGATTGGCGGCACCGTCCAAACTGGTGTCGATGGGCGGCATTGCCGAGATGCAAGGTGTTTGCGTTGATGATGACGGCTCGGTCTCTGTTGGGGGTGCAACACCTCACGCTGTCGTTGCTCGCGACGCTGCAGGATCTTATCCCGCGCTGGCGGCATTGGCTGGACAAATTGGCGACCCGGCAGTGCGCAATCGTGGAACCATCGGTGGTTCGGTTGCGAACAATGACCCGGCTGCCTGTTATCCGGCGGGTGTGCTGGGATCGGGCGCAACCGTGGTGACCAACGCGCGTCAAATTGCGGCAGATGACTTTTTTCAAGGCATGTTCACCACAGCCCTGGATGAAGGAGAGATCATCACCTCGATCCGCTTTCCGGTTCCGCAGGCGGCAAGCTATCAAAAATTCCTGCAACCAGCATCGCGGTTTGCACTTGTTGGGGTATATTTGGCCCGTTTCACGGACGGCGTGCGCGTGGCGGTGACCGGGGCAAGTGAGGATGGCGTCTTCCGTTGGAGCGAAGCCGAGCAGGCGCTGAACAAGGAGTTTCGCCCGGACGCCTTGATGGACCTTCGGATTAACCCCGCCAACATGATCGCTGATTTACATGGCAGCAAGGAATACCGGGCGCATCTTGTGTCGGTCATGACCAAACGCGCCGTTGAAGCCTGCATGTAGGCATTTCACGACAAGATGCTCAAAAGCCCCGGTTTTTACCGGGGCTTTTTCGTTGAGATATGGTTTTGATGTCTCACCAAGGTCGGGCTGGCCAGCACTTTTCCGTTGTTTGAGGGTCGTGGCCAGTGTCTGCGCAAAATGAAATCAGGCCGCCCATTTCCGGGCGGCCTGATCAAGTCATAAACTAAGCTTTCGCTTTATTCGGCGGCTTGTGCACCTGTAGCGGCGTGTTTGTCACGCTGGCTGTCGCGGAACAAAGCTTTGGCCAGAGCAATACACATCAGACCCATCACAGCAGTAAAGGGCAATGCACCGATGATCATCGCGTTTCGCAGCGCATCCATCGGGTTGTTTTCACCGGCTGCGAGGATCAGAGCGCCGATCACAGCCGTCAGGATGACACCCCAGATGATGCGGTGCTTGATGCCCGTCTCCTGGCTGCCACCCGACATGATGGTGTTCATCACGAGAATGCCCGAGTCTGCCGACGTGACGAGGAATGTCATGATCAGGATCACGCACATCACGTTCAACATTGACAGCAGACCACCGTCAATCATGTAAGATAGTGTCACGAACAGCTTGTTGGTGTTCGATGCGCCGATGATTGCACCTTCTGCAGCGCCTGCCAGTTCCAGATCAATCGCAGTTCCTCCCAGAACAGTCATCCATGCAAAGCACACCAAAGCCGGGGCGAACACACAGCCTACGATGAACTCGCGGACAGAGCGTCCTTTCGAAATGCGCGCGAGGAACAGGCCCACGAAGGGCGAGAACGCGATCCACCAGGCCCAGTAGAACGTGGTCCAACCCGACTGCCAGCCGAACTGACGCCCCTGCTCACCCGCCGCATAAACGGCTGCCAGGGTTGCTTCATCCAACTCTGCTGCTGCCCCTTCCAGGCCGCTCTTGAAACCGTCAAAGCTGCCCCACGCATTGGTAGCTCCGCCCATCAAATCATTGGCATGGGCTTGTGCTTCGGCAGGCAAAGCCGCAGCGAAGGCTTCAACTGACAGCGGGCCATAGGCGTTAAAGCTGAGCGACAGGATATGCAGGATATAGTCGACCATTGCCGTGCCATAAGTGGTCATGGCAAAGACGAACGAGCCGAAGACGATAAATGTGCCCAATAGGATGATCGACAATACGAGGTTCAGGTTCGACAGATATTTAACACCACGACCAACGCCTGATACGGCCGAAATAATCGACAGACTCATGATGATGACCAGACCGGCGATCAAACCTACTTTGCTTGGGGTTGGAACTTCGCCACCCAGATCCATGACCCATTCCATACCGGTGATGGCATAAAGCCCATCGATGAACTGGCTGACACCATAGCCGATGGTGACGGAAACACCGAGGATCGTCGCAACAACACCCAGAACGTCAACCACATGGCCGAAGAATCCATTGACGAAGCGGCCGAACAGGGGCGTCAGCGCCGAGCGGATGGTGAGAGGCATGTCGCGTGTATAAGCGTAATATGCCAGCGACAAACCGGTCACCACATAGATGGCCCAAGCGTGAAACCCGTAGTGCAAGAAGGTATAGCGGTAAGCCGACTGCAGCGCTTCGGGTGTATTTCCAACGACCGCCTCGGATACGACTTCGGGGTTCGAACCCCACAGCCCCAACGGTTCTGCGGTTGCAAAAACCATCAGACCAACACCCAGGCCGGCGCCGAACATCATGGAGAACCATGAGAAGTTTGAAAACTCGGGCTTTTCACCGGGTGTTCCCATCACACGGCGACCCGTGGACGGAATAGCGGCGACAACGGCCAGAAAAACGAGGAACAACCCGACAATGACAATGTAGAAGCTGTTGAAAAGCTCAAGCAGCCGCCCGTTCAGGCTGCCAAGCGTGCCGTTTGCATTTGCAGGGAATACCAATGCCCACAGAACCAGCGCGACCATGATGGCCTTGCTGATCAGGGCAATTGGGACGCTGTAGTTTTCATAAAAACCGGCATCCGCCGTCTTTATCTCAACGTCCGTGAATGGATCGGGTATCGACATATTGCGTTTTCCTCCGTGTGTTCGCCGTTTCTTGTTCTTTGGATTTCTGCTTGGGGTGCACCGCGCGGGACGGCGTAAACAAACATGCCCAATGCACCAAACGATCAGCGAGTTGACTGCAACTCAGCTGAGATTTACGGGGAAGACCACACACCATGTGGGATCGCCCACCGCTCTTTTCCTCCCAGATTGTGTTCGCTTGCAAAAGCTGTTGGTTCGTTGTGGCAAGTCTGTCTGCCGTTGAACCTGGTAGCAGCTTCGCAAGAAGTGGTTGCGCCCTTCAATTCGGGAAAACCTATGACAGAGGTTAGGGCAGCTCACCCAAGAATCCGACCCTTATGCTACTCGAAACGACGCTCTCGGTTACTCGAAACACGTGTTAGCGAGAACAAGTAAAGGGCGTGATTGTGGTTCCTTCTACAGTTTCAATACCAGTTTGTCCGACTTGGCCCGCGAAACGCATGTGCACAGGAACTCATGCGTTTCCTGCTCTTGCGGAGTAAGTATACCGTCGCGATGATCAACTTCGCCGGACACGACATCAACGATACAGGTTCCGCAAAGCCCTTCGGAGCAGCCGAAATCAACCTGCACACCATTGGCCTGCAAAACCTCCAGAATAGATTGGTCCTTGCCAACGGGATAGACCGCGCCGGTCGACTGGATCTCGATCTGGAAATCGGCGTTCGGGGCATGTTCAATGTCCGACGCGGCGGCGAACCGTTCAAAGTGTATCGCGCCGCCACGCAGCAAGGCACCTGCTTCCAGTACCGCATTCAGCATCGGTTCCGGGCCGCAGGTATAAACGTCTGCGCCCATCGGCATCGATTGCATGACCGATCTCAGATCGAATACCCCGTCTGTGTTATCACAATGCAAATGATACCATTCATCCAGTCCAAGCGCCCGGAATTGCGCATCCATCGCCGCGTATTCTTTCGAACGAACAAGATAGTAGACACGAAAATCCTGCCCTCGGTTCAGCAACTCACGTGCCATTGCAACCAATGGTGTGGCCCCGATACCGCCAGCGATCAAAGTGACGTGCCGATCATGGCTTTCGAGTTTGAAATGGTTGCGGGGACCGCCAATTTCCACGGTCGCGCCCTCTTGCAGGTCATGCATCGCCAGTGACCCGCCTCGCCCTTCGTCTTCGCGTTTGACGGCCACGTTGATCAGGCGTCCATCCTGGCTCCAGCTCCACAGCGAGTATTGCCGTATCAGACCGTCTTCAAGATGGATGTCCACATGCGCCCCGGGCTCGAGGCTGGTGAAGCGCCCGCTTTCGATCTCGAAGCAGAAATCAGAGGTGTCGGGACTGAGTGGTGTTTTTCGCACAAGGCGGGCAACTTGAGTATCCATCACTTGTCCTGTTCGGTCTCACGTGGCGTACATTCTGCGTCTTTCAGCAAACAACAGGAAAAAAGATAGATTTCAATTGCAAAATTTCTAAC
Source organism: Ruegeria sp. O6 (assembly GCF_056535045.1). Lineage (NCBI taxonomy): Bacteria > Pseudomonadati > Pseudomonadota > Alphaproteobacteria > Rhodobacterales > Roseobacteraceae > Ruegeria > Ruegeria sp. O6. The sequence goes on from NZ_JBQERM010000013.1 coordinate 46,742, forward strand.
ATTCGGGTGAATTGAGCTCACCCAGAGTTCAAAAGCCAACAAACCTCCATGTCTCGACGCCACTACAACCTTCCTCCACTTACGACACTATCGGCCTTTGAAGCCGCCGCTCGGCATCTCAGTTTCAAGGAAGCCGCAAGCGAGCTTTCCGTGACGCCTGGTGCCGTCAGTCATCAGATTAAGGCGCTGGAAAGCGAGCTGGGCGCGGCCCTTTTTGTCCGAAAGCACCGCGGCGTGGAACTGACCGAGGATGGGCAAGACCTGTTTGAGGCACTCGGCACTTCGTTCCGGCAGATTTCAAAGGCACTTGAAAAGATTCGCAGCAATGATTCCGAGAACCACGTAACCGTTGGATCAACCACTGCAGTCGCCGCACTTTGGCTGTCGCCGTCTGTCATCCGGTTCTGGCAGGATTATCCGCACGTGAAAGTGAACCAGATGGCGCAGGACAAGGCGTTCACGGACCGGCCGGATATCGACTTGTTCATCCGCTATGGCCGGGACGCGAACGCGCAACTCACGCACACGAAATTGTATCGCGATATCCTGACACCCGTTTGCAGCCCCCAGATGGCCGCGGACCTTAAAGGGGCCAGTCTTGAAGACCTCGTGCAGCGGCGGCTGATCCATCTTGAAACGCAGGACAGCACCTGGACGACCTGGTCATCCTGGTTCCACGACCTCGGGTTTTCTGGGGTTGTTCCGGTGGAATCGCGGGTGAACAGCTATGCGCTTGCCCTTCAGGTGGCGCGTAAAGGGGCGGGTCTTGCGCTGGGGTGGAAACGTCTGGTCCAGCCCATGCTCGCATCAGGGAAACTCGTCGCATTAGAGGAATTCAGCCTACCCGCCCCGGATAATTTCTATCTTGTCGGTCGTCCGGACGATCAGCTTTCGGAAGGAGCGCTGGCTCTCAAGAATTGGTTGCTTAACGAACTGTCTGAAGGTTCGGTTTAGCCTGCCTCAATTTGCCATTAGGTTTTTTAGTATTGAACGTGGGCGGCCTCGGCCGCCAATGGATGCAGCGATAAACTCATTCAAATCACTCAGGAGTGGCCGATGAACAAGCACGCACCGCTTTCGTCTGTTCTGACACCGGTAAATACCGCAAAGGGTCTGCCGAACGAGCATTATATTGATCCCGCAGTTTTTGCCGAAGAACGGGATGCGGTCTTGTTTGCGAACTGGTCCGGCATCGGCTTTGGCAAAGACATTCCAGAGGCGGGAGATGCGTATCCGATCGATTTCCTGGGTGTGCCGCTGTTGATGGTACGCGATCGCGACGGTCAGATCGGCGTGTTCCAGAACACCTGTCGCCACCGCGGCATGATTTTGGTCGACAAGCCGCAAAAAATCCGCGGCGCGATCCGCTGCCCCTATCACAGCTGGTGCTATGGCTTGAATGGTGAACTGCGGACCGCCCCTCATGTCGGGGGCCCTGGGCAAAACACCCATGAGGATCTAGATTTCGCCGAGTTGGGCCTTATCCGCATCCGCTCGTATGTCTGGCGGGATGTTATCTTTGTCAATGTCAGCGGCGACGCGCCGGAATTCGAAGATGTCCATGGCGAGTTGATGGAACGCTGGAAAGAATTCGATCAACCGATGTATCACGGTGGCGCTGGCGCATCGGTTTATCTTGAGTTGAACTCGAACTGGAAACTGGCTGTTGAGAACTACTGCGAAAGCTATCACCTGCCTTGGGTTCATCCCGGCCTGAACAGCTATTCGCGTCTGGAAGATCACTACAACATCAACGAACTGGGCAAGTATTCGGGTCAGGGCACCTATGTCTACCGCCAGTTCGAGGGTCACGATGGCGAAAAGCTGGATGATTTCGAGAATCTGAGTGAGCAGTGGACTGACGGCGCGGAATATATCGTCGTTTACCCGAATACCCTGCTGGGTGTTCAGCGTGACCACGGCTTTGCTTTCCTCATCGATCCGATCACGCATGAGCGTTCGAACGAACGGATTGAGCTCTACTACGCCAAAAAACCCGAAGACGCGCCCGAACACGAAGCACTGCGTGCCAAGAACGCGCAACTATGGAAGACGGTGTTCGAGGAAGACGTCTTTGTGGTTGAAGGCATGCAGAAAGGCCGTCACGGCGTGAAATTCGATGGCGGTCGTTTCTCGCCCGCGATGGACGGCCCGACCCATTGTTTTCACCATTGGGTGGCCACGCAGATCGAAAAAGCCCGCGCTGAAGCGTAAGCAATCCTGAAAAGTCGATCTGGTTAGGCCTGACTGACCAGATCGCGGGTCGGTTGCAAACACTATAGACGGGACGGCGTTGCATTCTTTTCTTTAGTATTGGGCAGCCGGTGTGAATTCGCTGAAAGGATCACAGTGGATCTGAACGAACTCGATAAACAACTCTTGCGAGCCCATGCGGAAAAAGATGTACCCGCATTGATCCGGCTGTATCACCAAGCGGCGATTCTGGCCGAACAACGTCAGGATCATGAAGCCTCGTGTTTTTACCTGACCCACGCATTTGTGTTTGCGTTGGAATATGGCGCGCCGGAAGCAGATGAGTTGAACCTAAAGCTGTTTGAACGTGGCCGCGCACACCGATTGACGTTCTGACGAATTCGTTTGCTTAAGCGTATTGCGCCGTCAGGCATTCTCCAAATTTGAGTTTAGCTGACTTCATTCGATCTCGAATTTTGTCGACATTGTCGATGGGTCAGTCTTCATGAAAGAACAAGCGCGAACGAAAACGCGCGAGATAGCCAAAATGCGAAACGAAGCTCAGGCCGTGGTCATCGGCGGAGGAGTGATCGGGTGCTCGATCCTGTATCATTTGACCAAACTGGGATGGTCGGATGTTGTTCTGTTAGAGCGGGACGAGCTGACCTCGGGGTCAACATGGCACGCAGCCGCCAACATTCACGGATTGCACGACAGTACCAATATCAGCCGCATCCAGCATTACACGATGAGCCTGTATAAAGCGCTGGAAGCTGAAACCGGTCAAAGCTGCGGCGTATTCCAGCCCGGCTCGCTATACCTGGCCCAGACAGAAGAGCGCGAACATCAGCTGAAGCTACAGGCCGCAAAGGCCAGACTGTATGGCATGAATTTCTATGAGATCAGCATCGAAGAAGCCCAAAAGCTGAACCCGCTGGTCAATTACGACGGCATCCGTTGCGTGATGTTCGAGCCCGATGGCGGCAATGTGGACCCGTCGGGCGTGACCAACGCCTATGCGGTCGGCGCACGTCAACGCGGGGCGCAGATTCACCGTTTCACGCCGGTCACTGCAACCGAGCAGCAGGAGGATGGCAGCTGGATCGTCAGAACGCCAAAAGGTGACATCAGGACACGCTGGGTGGTGAACGCAGCGGGCCTGTGGGGGCGCGAGGTTGCGGCACTGGCCGGAATCGAACTGCCGCTGCAACCTACAGAGCACCAGTATTTCGTAACCGAATCCATGGCGGATGTGAAAAGCCACGGCACCCGCCTGCCATCTGTGTCAGACCGGGATGGCGAGTATTACCTGCGTCAGGAAGGCAACGGCCTGCTGGTCGGTGCTTATGAGAAAGATATGAGGTTCTGGGCCGAAGAAGGCACGCCGCTGGATTTCGCCCACGACCTGTTCCCTGATGATCTGGAACGGATCGAAGAGAACATGATGAACGCCATCGAACGCCTGCCTGCGGTTGGTGAAGCCGGGATCAAGCGTGTCATCAACGGCCCGATGATCTGGTCACCGGATTCAAATGTTCTGATGGGGCCGGTGCCTGAGGTCGACGGCTATTTCTGCTGCAACGGTATCATCCCCGGCTTCTCGCAATCGGGCGGCATGGGCCTGATGGCGGCGCAGTGGATCATCGAGGGTGAAACGGAATACGACATGTTCGCCTGGGATCTGGCGCGTTTTGACAGCTGGGCCACCAAGGCGTTCACCAAAGCGCGCGTGGCAGATCAGTACAGTCATCGGTTCGCGATCCATTTCCCCAATGAAGAACGCAGCGCCGGTCGTCCGGCACGTGTACGCCCGATCTATGAGGCGCAGAAAGCCATGGGCGCGGTTTTTGGCCTGAACGCCGGTTGGGAACATCCGCTGTGGTTTGCCGCAACGCCCGGCACCAAAGACACCAATGGCTTTACCCGTCAGAACTGGTGGGGACCTGTGGGTGAGGAATGCAGGATGTTGCGCGACCGTGCCGGGATCATCGATATCTCGAACTTCGCCAAATATGTCTGCAAGGGTCCGGGTGCAGCAGACTGGCTGAATGCCGTCTTTGCAAACACCATGCCGAAAACCGTTGGTCGGTCCTGTCTGACCCCACTGATTTCAAAACGCGGCGGTATTGCAGGCGACTTTACCGTCACCCGCGTGGCTGATGACGAGTTCTGGGTGATTGGTTCGGGCATGGCAGAACGGTATCACAAACGCTTTTTCAAACAGGTTCCGCTGCCTGAAGGCACCACTTTCGAAAGCAAAACCGAAGCGATGTGCGGCTTTAACGTGGCCGGCCCCAGGTCCCGCGACATCCTGCTACGTCTGACCAACACATCGCTGGCAACCGAAGATTTCCCGTTCATGCGGTCCGCCAAGATCGAGCTGGCGGGAGTCCAGGTCCTTGCCCTGCGCGTCTCCTTTACTGGCGATCTGGGGTGGGAGCTGCATTGCGACACCCAAGATCAGGCCCGGCTGTACAATGCCTTGCTTGAGGCAGGCAAAGAGTTCGGGGCTGGCCCTGTTGGCAGTCGGGCACTGATGTCTATGCGGGTCGAAAAGGGCTATGGGTCTTGGAGCCGCGAATACAGCCCGGAATACTGGCCGCATGAAGTGGATCTTGATCGCCTCTGCAAATTCGAAAAGGACTTCCTCAACAAGGCAGCTGCGCAGAAAGTATTGCAGAACCCAGCTCGGGAAGACCTGGTGATCCTGCACCTTAACGAAACGGATGTGACAGCGTCCAACGCGGATGCAACAGGTGGCGAGCCGATCTTCAAGAACGGTGAAGGGATCGGTCGGGTGACCTCAGGCACCTATGGCTACACCGTCGGAATGTCGTTGGCCTTGGGATATGTAAAAAATGCCCAGCCAGGTGATGAGGTCGAGGTTATGGTTCTGGGGCGCCCACACAGGGCCACAATCCTGCATGAACCGCCCTTTGATGCCGCAGGAAAAGCGCTTAGGGCTTAAAACCGCAATAGCTCAAGGCGTTGCCCTTCGGGATATTCCGTCACTTCTGCCGGGATGATCGCCAATCCATCCGCTTGCGCAAGCAAAGCAACACGACCACTGTAGGACGGCTCCATCAGACGCAATCGGGGCCGTCCGTCCAGTGTGTGACCGTCAATCTGAACCGGGCGATATTCCTGTCGGCCTGCGGTGCGGTACAAAGGTTCCGACAGAACTGCTTGTACGGCTGCGTGCGGTGTGTGGTGCAGACCGGCGCGGCGCGCCATCATCTGCGATCCGAAAATTTGCCAGGTCACAAAAGCAGAAACCGTGTTACCAGGCAGACCGATGTAAAGCGCACGGCCACGCCGACCGAACATGATGGGCTTGCCCGGTTTCATTGCGACTTTCATCACATCCGTCACGCCACCGATCTCGGTGAACAGACGCGGCATATGATCTTCATCGCCGACAGAAACACCACCGGTTGTGATAATCAGGTCAGAGGTTTCAGTCGCGTCCAACAAGACCTGTTTCAAAAGCTCGGGATCATCTTCAACCTGCCCCCGGTCCGTGAGTTCAATCCAAGGCTTCTGCAACAGCGCAAGCAGCATGTAACGGTTCGAATTATAGATCTGCCCCGGCCCAAGGGGCTCACCCGGTTGGCGCAATTCACTGCCGGTTGAAAAGATCAAAACCTTCAGCTTGCGGAGGACCACGACCTCGCCATACCCGGCGGAAGCAAGGGCTGCCACCTCACGCGGGCCAATCTCGCAGCCGCGCCGCAGGATCGGCGCTCCGGCACGAAGGTCTTCACCGGCACGCCGGATATGTTGCCCGGGCTTTGGACGGCGGCTGAAGCGAATTTGTCCCTCCACAAAATCACAATCTTCCTGCATGACGATGGCGTCGTAATCAGAGGGAACGGGCGCTCCGGTAAAAATCCTCAGCGCGCTACCCACAGGTGCAGCATGAGATCCGCTGTCCCCCGCCGCGATGCGACCCGCCACCGGCATCTGGAACAGGTCGGTATCGCCAAGATCGGCTGTTCGAACCGCATAGCCATCCATTGCCGAATTGTCGAAAGCGGGCATATCGACCTTGCTGAAACAGTCGCAGGCCAATACTCGCCCAATTGCAGCGGCCAAAGGCAGCGTTTCCGTTTCTGTGATCGGATCAGCAGCGGACAGGCCCCGGCGCAGGGCCTCATCCACGCTCAGATACATATGCGCGTGTCGATCACAGCCGCATCCATCAGCCATATCCAGCCTCCAACTCTGCGAACATGCCTTCCATCCATTCTAAGGTGGGCTAGGCTCGCTCAACCGACACGACATCCGCGGTACTGTCATTGACATAGGTCACGTGAAACCGCGTCGCGCGCTTCGAAACGACGAGTTGGCTGGCCAAGCGCGACTTCCGCTACAGTGGCTTCCCGGATGGCTCTCAGGCCGGGAACAGCTCTTCCTGATATGCGAACAGCGCGGGTTGCCCACCCGTATGCAACAGCACAACTTTCTGGCCCTGTTGAATTGTGCCGTTTTCAAGTAATTCCAACAAACCTGCAAAGGTTTTGGCCGAGTAGACCGGATCAAGAAAAACACCCTCGGCACGCGCCATCTGTTCAAGCGCCCTCCGTGTGGACGGACCTATCCGCCCGTATCCAGGGGGCAATGTGCCGTCCCATGTGAGGATGTCATTCATGACCAGAGCCGGGTCAAACTTCATCATACCCGCCAACCGTTCCAATACCTTTTGCAACCGCGCATGTTGCTGGTGGCGGTCGCGGCGAACGCAGATGCCATAAACAGGTGCCGTGTTGCCAGCCAGCCGCAGCCCGGCCAAAAACCCGCCGTGGGTCGAACCGCTGCCGGATGGCACCACCGCCACGTCGAAATCGGCGATCTGATCCAGTAGTTCGGCAGCCCCGGCCACATAACCTAACGCCCCCAAGGGCGGATGATCGATGCCCAAGTGAATTACATATGGTTTTCGGCCCTCAGCGATCAGCTGATCTGCCCGCGCGTGAAGGGCATTGTCGGCCCCGGCCTCGTCTTCTCCGGTATCGTAGTGCATGTGCTCGGCACCCAGAAGCCGGGCCAGAAGTACATTTCCCGAGGAATAATAATGTTCTCCCATATCCGGCACACGCTCTTCCAATTGAAGCACGGCCTCCATCCCAAGCTTCGATGCAGCCATGGCAGCCGTGCGCACGAAATTGGATTGCACAGCGCCGGTGATCAGAATGGTATCTGCCCCCTGTTTTTGTGCCTCGCCCATATAGAATTCAAGCTGTCGGGTCTTGTTGCCGCCAAAGCTCAACCCTGTCAGATCATCCCGCTTGATCCACAGATCCAGACCAAGCTGGTCGGACAGACGGTCGAGCCGTTCGATCGGTGTAGCAGCTGTCATCAGTCTCGCGCGGGGAAAACCGGCCAGTAGCTGTTCAATCGTCATGCCTGTGTTCCATCAACTCACCCATTCAGCATCACGCCCGATAGGGCATATCCAGCAAGAATAGGAAAGATAGTGATTGCCGGAAAGATCGCAGACCGGGAATGGCCAGTTTACTATACAGAGCAACCGTCACGCGGCTCTATTTCTCGCTCGGGTCGCTTTCCGCGTAATTCCGCAATACATCCATATCTGCAATTTCCGCGTGGTTTCGGTTGATCTTAACCCCAACTGGTTTCAACCTCGAAAACGCGCGGCTCAGGCTTTCGGGTTTCATCCCCAGACGCCCGGCGATCAGCATCTTGTCATACGGCAGTTCAACTTCGCACTGGCCGGCATCGCAATCACACAGGTTCAGCAGGAATTCCGCGACACGCTGCGCACCGGTCTGGGCTTTGAGCTGTTCGAGCTGCGCCACCAGGGAATGCAGATGCGTGAATGTGGCCGCCAGGATCGATACGCAGATTTCCGGGTCTTGCTTCATCAGCGACAGCAGCACCGGACTTGGGATGTGCATGATCTCGCAGGGAGATACCGCCTCGGCCGAAACGGGATAGCGCACATTGCGCAGCGCAACGGCTTCGCCAAAGCTTTCACCACGCGTGAAAACGCTCACCACGGCTTCGGCACCGGTCGGGGAAATGCGAAACAGCTTGACCCAACCAGCCAGTACAACATGTACGGCCTTGGCCTCTTCCTCTTGCAGAAAGATCGTCTCGCCCCGGTCGTATTGCCGCCAGACGGCCTGACGCAGCAGAGTATCGACATGTTGCTCTGGCAGGCTTCGCAAGAGCAGTGACTGCCGCGCAATTATCTTTTGTGCCTCGTGTGACAAGAAGGCAGCCCCTTATTCGTCCGCTCCGGGAACACCCCCGGATGATCAACCCCGAGATATGCTATGCCAAAGCCAGCGCGGGGGTGCCACCCTTTTCTCAGTCTCCAACTTGACTATTGTCATGTAAGGGCGGGCGCCACTGGCATAGGTTCAACGAAATTTCAGTTATCCGGGGAGCACGCCAGATGGACTTCGAGCAATTTTTCAGCCAGAGCCTCGACACTTTGAAAGACGAAGGCAACTACCGGATTTTCATCGACCTGCAACGCCGTCGTGGCGCGTTTCCGAACGCGCGTCAAACCGACGGGCCGGTTCAGCGGGATGTGCGGATCTGGTGCTCAAATGACTATCTGGGCATGGGTCAGCACCCTTCGGTGATCTCTGCCATGCACGACGCACTGGATCGCTGCGGAGCAGGCGCTGGCGGTACGCGCAATATCTCGGGCACCACGCATGATCACGTTCTGCTTGAGGCTGAGTTAGCTGATCTGCATGAGAAAGAAGCCGCGTTGCTGTTCACCTCGGGATATGTGTCGAACTGGGCTGCTTTGGGGACATTGGCCGCGCGAATTCCCGGGCTGATCGTGTTTTCTGACGCGCTCAACCACGCCTCGATGATCGAAGGTATCCGGCATTCGCGTGCCCAGAAGGTGATTTGGAAACATAACGATCTGGCGGATTTGGACGCCAAATTGGCCGCAGCGGATCCCGACGCACCCAAAATGATCGCATTTGAATCGGTTTACTCCATGGATGGCGATATCGCTCCCATCAAGGAAATCTGCGATCTGGCTGACAAATACGGCGCGATGACCTATCTGGACGAGGTTCATGCCGTCGGCCTTTACGGCCCGCGCGGTGGCGGGATTGCTGAACGCGATGGATTGATGGATCGCCTGACGGTCATCGAAGGTACATTGGGCAAAGCGTTCGGCGTGGTTGGTGGGTATATCGCGGCCTCAGCCGCGCTGTGTGATTTTGTCCGCAGCTTTGCCAGTGGCTTCATCTTCACGACTGCCCTACCCCCATCGATTGCAGCCGGCGCTGCCGCATCGATCCGGCATTTGAAGCATTCAAGTGCAGAGCGTGACTTGCAAAAGACTCGCGTGGCGCAGGTACGCGCCCGTTTGGACGCCGAGGGCATTCCGCATTTACCCAACCCCAGCCATATCATCCCGGTGATGGTTAGCGACCCGGTGAAGTGCAAATTCATTTCAGACACCTTGCTTGAGGAGTTTGGCATCTACATTCAGCCGATCAACTACCCAACAGTTCCAAAAGGAACCGAGCGCCTGCGGATCACGCCGTCACCCGTTCATACGGATGAGGACATCGATCATCTGGTGGGCGCCCTGTCGGCGCTGTGGCAGCGCTGTCAGATCGCGCGGATGCCAATGGCCGCACAATAACCTAAGCGTCCCTTTGCTTGGTAACCTGCCGTCCCTTTTAGGGGCGGCTTTTTTCAGATCAGGTAAAGTGCGAAGATCATAGCAGAGAACCCCGTCAGAACCAAGGTGAAGCCTCGCAGCCAGCCCGGGCTTTCAGCCAGGTCCAGATATCGGGCCAGAATCACACGGGTTTTGATCAGGGCAAGGAGCAGGATACCGCCTGCAATGAGTGCGTCAGGCGTTTTCATCAGGGTCAAAAGCGTTGAAGCCAGACTGAGCGCCAAAAGCGCCAGCCACGCGCCGGTGAGTGAGTTCGGACGCCTCCGGCGGGAGTATTTAGCAAAAGATGAAGTTGCCGGCATATTGTTTATCCCAGAAGATAAATCACGGGAAACAGCAGGATCCAGACCAGATCGACCATGTGCCAGAACTGTGCGCCCGCCTCGATGTTACGAGGATCATCGCGCCACGCGACCAGCAACAGAATACCCACCCCGGCCAGAACATGCGCCGCGTGAAATCCTGTCAGCAGGTAGTAGAACATGAAGAACGGGTGGGTTTCATAGGTAATGCCCTGCCCCGCCTTTCCAGCATATTCCACGCTTTTGATAACCAGGAATGCGATCCCAAGTACGGCCGCGCCTGTCAGGGCAAGCCTGGCCTTGAACCGGAATGCTGCGCGGCGCCAGTTCAGGGCCTGCGCGGCCAGGTAGCCAGATGTGACCAGTATTGCAGTGTTAAAGGCTGCATCTGTTCGATAAAGATGCGATTGCGCCTCGGCAAAGCCTGCAGGGTCGGTCAGGCGAACGCCCATGAACGCGATCAGCCCGGCACCAAAAACCAGCAGCTCACTGATAATCAGAACCCACATCAGCAATTCGCCCGGAAGCTCGTCGATGAAGGAGGTTTCGCTCATGCACCGACCAATTGGCGATATATTTGCGGCAACGCCATGGTCAGGCGGTGCGGGTCTGGGATAACAGCGAAACCGCCCTGTCCGAACATGCGGGGGAACCAGCTTTTGCCGGTTTTGTCGATGGTGACACCAAAAACCGATTGCCCGGCGCGGCGTGCCTCACGCACGGCCATGCAGGTGTCTTCAATACCGTGACGCCCTTCGTAATGGTCAAGGTCATTGGGTTTGCCATCGGTGATCACCAGCAACAGGCGGCGTTTGCGGGTCTGACTTGCCAGATCCTTTGAACAGTGACGGATCGCGGCCCCAAGCCGCGTGTAATGGCCTGGTCGCAGCGACGCGATACGTTGTTCAACTTTGGCACCCATCGGCTCATCAAACCGTTTGCATCGCTGGATATAAACGCGCTGGCGTTTCAGCGAACTGAAGGCATGAATGGCGAAATCGTCACCGCAGGCGTTCAGGCCCCAGGCCAAAGCGGCCAGAGCTTCACGTTCAATGTCGATCACGGCGCGGCCGGTTACGGCACTTTCGGTGGACCGGCTGACATCCAGCAGGATCGAGACTGCCAGGTCGCGCGCCTCGGGGCGGGATTGTTGCCAAATGCGGTCGTTGCTTTCGCCGCTGGCCATGCGGTCGGTTTCGGCACGCACGGCGGCTTCGATATCCAGCTGGTCACCGTCCAGATGGCCGCGTGTCATCACACGACCGGGGCGCAGCGCCTCGAACTGGCGTTTGACCGCGCGGATGCGGCGGGCGGTGGCAGGGTCCTTGCCGAAGGCGGCAGCGTCGTCGCGGATATCCGCATCCGACAGCAGGACGTTGACGTGATCTGGCAGATACCGGCCCGATCGCACGTCCCATTCGGGATAGAGGATGCGACCGGACAGACGCTCGCGGTTCACATCCTCGGGTGCCAGATCAAGGTGCAGCTTCAGCCGCGTTGGGGGGGCTTTTGATATCTGACCCAGGCCAATTTCTTCCTGATCATCGGCCGCTTTCTTGGCATTGTCGGGATCATCATCGTCGATGCGGCGGTTGATGTTCAGGAACTCGGCCCAGCTGAGGATGGCTTCGAACTTATGCAGAATGAAACTGTCGCTGCGCTCGGCCTGATCCGATTTGCGACGACGGGCGCGGTGGGTTTTCTCACCGGATTCCTCGGGTGGACCTTCAGTTTCGGGGTTTTCCACCTCGTTATGTTCGGAAAAGCCAACTGCGCGCAGTTCAGGCCACAGGGGAACCGGGCGCATAGGCTGATAGCCGCGAGGGGCGATCAGGTCCTCGTCCAGTGTCAGAAGCTGCTCGGCTTTCGCCGACAGCGGTTGAGGGTCACCCAACTTATGGCGGATCAGCTCTTCGACTGCGTCCTCAGTCGGTGGCAGATTGGGGATATCGCGCTGATGCAGCACGCCCTTGCAAAGTTCGGTATAAAGTGGGCGCAGGCCGGGGGCGTCGTCCAGGGTCGCATCAACCATGCTCTGCGCGGCGATCAACGCGCGCAGGTCGGCGCGCAGCGGGTCGTCTTCATCAATTCGCGTTCCGGCATGGGCAGCCGCGGCGGCCAGCCAAACATACAACGCGCCGTTGGCTTCGCGGGCCGGAAAAACCGCCAGACGGTCCGGTAGGCGCAGAACTTCACCATCGAACGAGGCGCGTGGCATCAGTTCTGCCTCGGTTGCCAGACGACGACGCCAACCCAGACGGTGGTGTGAAACCTCGGGCGAGACCGGGCGCAATTCTACGCCCGGACCACCGCCCAGCCCTCGAAAGAGGACGGCCAGCCGCCCCGCGACCTCAGAAAGGTCGACCGCGGCTCCATCGTGCACCTGTGGTGCATCGAGGCGGCTGGCAAGGGTGTGCCACAGTTTCCCGATCGTTTCTTCGGGTTCCCATGGCTCAAAATCGATCTTGACCATTGGCTGGCCTCACCCAAAGACAGCCGTAACAAGATCGAGGAGCCCGCGTTTGATATCCTCGTCATCTGTCAGAGGTTCGATCATGGCGGCAAGGATGGCGCGGTCGGTGGACATGCCCTGTGCGATCAGTGTCGCGGCATAGACAACCAGACGAGTGGAGACGCCTTCCTCAAGATCCTGACCCTTGAGCCCGCGCAGCTTGCCCGCCAGCCGCACCAGCGGCTTGCAACGTTCCAGCGGCAGACCGCTTTCCTGCGCGACCACTTCGGCTTCCATCTGTGCGGACGGGAAATCGAACTCCAAAGAGATGAAGCGTTGCCGGGTCGAAGGTTTCAGGGTTTTCAGGATATTCTGGTATCCGGGGTTATATGAGGCGACCAGCATGAAGCCGGGTGCGGCCTCAAGTTCTTCGCCGGTGCGATCGATTGGCAGGATGCGCCGGTCATCGGTCAGCGGGTGCAGAACAACAGTAACGTCCTTGCGGGCCTCGACCACCTCATCGAGATAGCAGATTGCGCCTTCGCGCACCGCGCGGGTCAGGGGGCCATCAACCCAGACGGTTTCCCCGCCTTTCAGCAGATAACGGCCAATCAGGTCGGCGGCGGCCAGATCGTCATGGCAGGCTACGGTATAAAGCGGGCGGCCAAGTTTTGCGGCCATGTGGGCGACAAAGCGGGTTTTGCCGCAGCCCGTCGGACCTTTCAGAAGAACTGGCAAATCGTTGTTATACGCTGCGGCAAATACATCGCATTCATCGCCTTGGGGCAGGTAGAAGGGGGCGTTTGCCGCCCCCTCATTCAGTTTCATGGAACCGTCCATATCCATCACTCCGCAGGGGTTTCAGCTGCGCCGGGTTCAATGACTTCTTTCCGGGGAACCCAGATCGAGTAGATGAACAGCAGCGCACCAAGGACCACGACGATACCGGAACCCAGACGCATCCAGTAGAAGATTGCGATCTGGTCTTGTACGTCCATGAAGTAGTCTCCGACCACACGTTGCATGTGAGTCTGCACGGTACCACCGAAGGTCAACACGAAGGTCATAAAGACCATACCGCTGGTCATCAGCCAGAACGAGCCCATGTTCAGCACCTGATTGTAAGGATCACGATTCTTCAGGATCGGCATCGCGTAGCTGAAGATCGCAAGGTTGAGGCAGACATAGGCGCCGTAGAAGGCCAGGTGACCATGGGCCGCAGTGATTTGCGTACCGTGGGTATAATAGTTCACCCCGTGCAGCGTATGCAGAAAGCCCCAGACACCGGCACCGAAGAAGGCAAGCGTTGCGCAACCCAGCGACCACAGCAGAGCGGCTTTGTTGGGGTGGTCACGACGGCCTTTCCAGACCATGACGAAGGCAAAGGCCATCATCGCGAAGAACGGGATCACCTCGAGGCTTGAGAAGATCGAACCGATCCACTGCCAGTAACCGGGGGTACCGATCCAATAGTAGTGGTGACCTGTTCCAAGAATGCCCGAGAACAGCGCAGCGGCGACGATGACGTATAGCCATTTTTCCACCACCTCGCGGTCAACACCGGTCAGCTTCAGCATCAGGTACGCCAGGATCGACGCCATGATCAGTTCCCACACACCTTCGACCCACAGGTGGACAACATACCACCAGTATTGCTTGTCCAGCGACAGGTTGCCCGGGTTGTAGAAGGCAAACAGGAACAGCAGCGCCAAACCCCACAGACCCAACAACAGGATGTTGGTGATGGCAGTCTTCTTGCCCTTCAGAACGGTCATGGACACGTTGTAAAGGAAGATCAGTGCGGCAACGACGATACCGGCCTTGACCCATTTGGGTTGCTCAAGGAACTCGCGCCCCTCTTTGCCCAGCAGCCAGTTGCCTTCGAACAGGTTGAAGACATAGGTCAAAACCACGCCCAACGTACCGACCACAAGAATGATCAGCTGCAAATAGGCCAGCTTGGGCGAATGGATTTCACGCTCGGCCTCTTCCGGGATCAGGAAATAGGCCGCCCCGAAGAAGCCCAGTATCAGCCAGACAATCAGCGAGTTGGTGTGCAGCATCCGCACGATATTGAACGGCAGAAGCTCGCTCAGGAAGTTAGGCGACACATAGATCAGACCGGCCAGCAGGCCGCCGATCACCTGGATCGCGAACAACGCCATGGCTACCGCAAAGTAGGCATAGGCGATTTTTTGGGATTCATATTTCATTGCTCCATTCCCCTTCTCAGCCAGCCTCGTTGGGCGGCCAGTCCTGAGCATCGATATTGTCCGTCCAGATCAGGAAGTTGGTCAGATCCCGGATCTCTTCGTCGCTGAGGTTGAATTGCGGCATCTGCCGACGACCGGGAATGCCGGTGGGTTGTGCCTCCATCCAGCCCTTGAGGGATTCAAAGGCCGATTCCGGGTCGTCCAACACGCCCCAACGTGTCATCACATTGCCGACCTCAGGGGCAAAGTACGCCCCTTCGCCAAGGATCGTGTGGCAGTTGATACAGGCGTGTTTTTCCCAAACATGTTTGCCCCGAACCACACTTTCGTCGAGCTTCGCGGCATTTTCGGAATTGACGATATACAGATGTGAATGGGCTGATAGAGCCAGAAAGATGAGGATGAAGAACAGTGACCCGCCATAGAATATGTTGCGAGCCATGCTCTTTGTCATGACTTCTCGCATCGCGCTCTCCTTTGCGCAGATTAGCTAGTGCAGGCAACATGACGTGCGGGTCGCAGGGCTGCCTTAACGAAAGTCAAGACTTCTAAAGTATCCTCAGGAACGAGATCAGAGATCCGCAAACACCGAGAATAACGAAATGACCTTAGGGTCGCCTTGAAATCTGAGGCAATTGTGAACACTTTCGCGTCGACTTCTTGATATACCGGACGTAATCAACCACCTGAGAAAAGGTGAAAATTCCGCTTCAAAGATTGATGGGCAAAAATGGCGAACTATTCCTATATCGGTTATACACCCGGTGTCATCACGGTGAATACGATTGGGCCGGACACGGTTACGTTGGATGTCAATTTTGATCCCGACACGGATCGTCGTTTGTTCAGCGTGACTGACGCAGCCGGTGGTTTTATTCAAAACGGCGGCGGACCACCTATCCCCGATACAGGGAATGTTTTCAACGGTGACCGCTTTGACAACGAAGACGGTGATGACCTGACGCAGACCGGTACTATCACCACCCTCGATGGTTCGACCACCTTTCTAAGCGGCCCAATATACCTGGAAGAATCCTACGTTCTGTCCAAACCAGGCGGGGGCACAATTACTGTATATCGCGTCGAAGTTGACGGCGTATTGGGCGGCTATATTACCTCTGAACCTCTTGTGCCCGGTACGACCTACTCGATGAACATCGTGAACGTCACGCCGACCAATGCGCCCGACACAACTGACCCGGCTGCCATCATTGACGTGCCGTGCTTTACTGCCGGAACACTTATCATGACGCCAGAAGGTCCGATGCCCATCGAGGATCTGAAGGTGGGTGACATGGTCATGACTGCCGACAACGGGTCACAACATGTACGTTGGATCGGAACGCGGCATCTGGATCAAGCGGCGCTTCGCGCCCGTCCCAGGCTGAAACCCATTCGGATCGAGGCCGGTTCATTAGGCGATCGGGTACCACGGCGCGACCTGCTTGTTTCGCCACAGCACCGTATGCTGGTTCGATCCCGGATCGCCGTCAGAATGTTTGACACCGAAGAAATCCTTGTTCCGGCCCACATACTTGTTGCCAGCCCCGGAATCTGTGTCGCAGACGAAACCGTGTCAGTCACGTATTTCCATTTGCTGTTCGACCGTCATGAAATCATCTACGCGGAAGGGGCCCCGTCAGAGAGCCTGTTCACTGGTGCGCAGGCCCTGTCCAGCGTTCACCCTGACGCCCGAGAGGAGATCTTCACTCTGTTTCCGGAACTGGCTGAACCGGGGCACGTCCCTCAGGCTGCGCGGCAAATACCCGCAAAAGGAAGACGCGCACGCGCGCTCGTCCAGCGTCACGTCAAGAACGAACGCCCCTTGATATCCTGAAACGGCAAGCCGCGGCGAAACGAACGGGTCAGCCCTGCTTTGTTGCGCGCGGGCCTGTCAGCGCCGGCCACATGGCAAACAGGTACAACCCAATTGCGGCAATCCAAAGCCCGTCAGCCGTCAGCATGGCCACCATATAGCCACCTGCCAGCCCGGACCCCAGCCAGCGGACCAAAGCCGCCGCCGCCATAAGTCCGTATCCGACCGCCATAGGCGACGGTGCAACAAGGGGGCGGCCACTGTGGCCAAGGGCGGCGCGGCTCATGACGGCAAGGGTCATGCCACCAACGCACCCGATCCCCAAAATGTGCAGCGCGCCGATCTCATTACCATATCCGATGACGGCAGACCCCCACAGCAACAACCCAAGGGCCAGCATCATCAGGCCCAGGTGCAAAGCAATCAGGATCGGCTGCCGCAGCGCCCAACCCGCTCTCCACCGTGCCATGCGCATCAGCTGGGCGCCGCCCAGCAACAACGCGCAGATACCCGCCAAGGAAACACTGCCCAAGCTCAGCACCAACAACGGCAGCACAAGGGCAAGCGCCATCACGGCCTTTTCCAGCGGCGCATTTGAAACCGGCCACAGGGCTTCGGGTACACCGTCGCGTTTCATTGCATTGCGCGTAAAGGCTGGTGTGATCCGTCCCCCCAGTATCGCTATCATAGAACACAAGGTCAGCAGCCCTGCGCGCACCCCGGTATTCAACGTGTCTGTGGTGATACCAATCCATTCCAGATGAACCATCAGGTTGGCCACCCATACCAAACTCAGGAGATACAGAAATATCATGTTCTGTGGCTTGGGCCTGCGTATCAGCTGGCTGGCAATCTTCAGGACAAGGATCGGGACAAAGCTCAGGTCGACAATCGCGACGGTGATCAGAGAGAGCGATCCTGAAAACCACACCGCCAGCCGCCCCGCCATCCAGATCAGCGCTACAATCGTGACAAAGCGCGCGCGCACTTCGGGCGTGCCGGTCCAGTTCGGAACTGCCGTCAGAAAGAACCCACCCAGTGCTGCCGTTGCATAGCCAAAAATCATCTCATGGGCATGCCACATGACCGGGGGCATTCCATAACTTTGCTCGTCATAAGGTAAAAGCCCATCCAGTGAGGCCAGCCAAACACCCCAGGCGACACCGGCAAACACACCATAAAGACCGGCGGAAAGGAAAAATATCCGAAATCCTTCGCTGAAAATGCGCGATATTGCAGATGACATGCCTGCTCTCCATGGCTCATCTTATCGTTCAACAAGCAGTACCGTCCGACGGGATTGGGGCACTTAACCGAAATCAAGACGCCATAAACATGTGTGAAAAAAACAGGTTTTATTGGTGAAATCTGCACCTGGTTTTTGTCCAAAGAACAAAGTTAGCGCCGCGCCCGTTGACTTTGGTCAAGGATGACAATCCCGTGATGGATCAGTCTCCGCATTGCCTCACCACGCAAATGGAGAGTGATCATGTCACTTGGAATCAGCTACAACAAGACCGGCCGCGCATTTGGGGTCGGATTGGCAATGTTGTTGGGCAGCGTCGCTGCTCCAGCTTTTGCCGACGAGCCAACACTTAGCGACGAAGCCTTTGAAGCTTCGAAACAACTGTACTTTGAACAATGTGCAGGCTGCCACGGGGTTTTGCGCAAAGGCGCTACCGGTAAAAACCTGGAACCGCATTGGAAGAAGACCGCAGCCGACGGCACCGTAACCGAAGGCGGCACCCTGAAACTGGGTCAGGAACGCCTTGAGAAAATCATCGCCTGGGGAACTGAAGGCGGGATGAACAACTTCTCGGACATCATGTCTGAGCAGGAAATCAAGGATATGGCGACATACATCATGATGGAGGCCCCAAAGCCGCCTGAAATGTCGCTGGAACAGATGAAGGCAACCCGCAAGGTTTACGTCGAAGAAGCAGACTACCCGACCGAGCCGCTTCACGGCCGCAACTGGGAAAACTTCTTTGTCGTCATCGAACGCGATGTGGGCAAGGTTGCCGTCATCGACGGTGACACGAAAGAAGTGCTGACGCATATTCCGACCGGCTATGCCGTGCACGTCCTGAAGGCTTCGGAACATCACAACATCACCGAACCCGAAACACCTGGACGTTTCTGGTACACAATGGGCCGTGACGGCAAGATGACCAAGATCGACCTCTGGCAAACGCCGGACAAGATGCTGGTTTCGGAAGTCAAGATCGCCTATGACGCGCGCGATGTCGCCGTGTCCGGTGACGGCAAATACGTCATCGGTGGTGGGTACTGGCCGCCTCACTTTGCGATCGTTGATGCGCAGACCATGGAGCCGGTCAAAGTCGTTTCGACCCGTGGCACAAACGTAGATGGTGAGTATGTGGAAGAAGCCCGTGTGGCCGCTATCTACACCACGCCGAACGAACCCACCTGGATCGTTGCCGTGAAAGAGCTGGGTCAGCTTTGGCAGGTTGACTACACCGACCTCGACAACTTGCGGATTGACAAGATCAACTCGGCCAAGTTCCTGCATGACGGGTTCTTCGACCCGACAGGCCGGTACTTCCAGATCGCGGCAAACGCATCGAACAAGATGGTCGTTGTCGATACCGAAACGCACAAGCTTGAGGCTATGATCGACACCGCTGCCCTGCCGCACCCCGGCCCGGGCGCGAACTGGATTGACCCGAACTGCGGACCTGTGGCGGGCACAACCCATCTGGGTGTCGGTACCGTGACAGTCTGGGGCAACGACCCAGAAGGCCACCCGGATCAGGCGTGGAAAACCTGTTACGAGGTGGAAACCGACGGCCCCGGCCTGTTTGTCCGCACCCACCCGAACTCGGATTACATCTGGGCTGATCAGACCAAACACCCCGAGCCGGAAATTCAACAATCGGTTCAGGTCATCTCGAAAGAGACCGGCGAGATCGTGAAAACCATCCAGATCACCGAAGACGAAGGCAGCGCCGCTGTTCACTTCGAATTCAACGCCGATGGTACCGAGGTCTGGGTTTCCAAGTGGAACCTGTCGGACTCGAAGGAACCCAACGGTCAGATTGTGATCTTCGACGCCAAGACATTGGAAGAGATCGGTCGGATTGACGGACTTTACGCGCCAACCGGCAAGTTCAATGTCCACAACCGGTCGAACCACGTCACCTGAGGGGTTCGCAACCTAAACCGGAAAGGGCGGGCCCCTCGCCCGCCCTTTCCTCGTTTGACAGATCCGCCAAACTCACCGGCCTGCCACCCAAGGCCAGACAAGACAGCCAAAACGGAGCCCGGATATGACTTCCGAACCGGATAAGAAAAAACCGATCTGGCGCCGGTATTTCCTGTGGGGAATGCCCGTGGCCGGTATTGCTGCGGCTTTCGCCGCCGGCATCATCTTCTGGGGTGGGTTCAACACCGCCATGGAAGCCACGAATACCAAGGAATTCTGTGTCTCGTGCCACGAGATGCGGGATTTTGTTTATGCGGAATACCAGGGCACGATCCACGACGTGAACCGGTCGGGCGTTGGTGCGGTCTGCTCGGACTGTCACGTGCCCAAGGACTGGACCCATAAGATCATTCGAAAAATAAAAGCCTCGAAAGAGCTTTATGGAAAGATGGTCGGCACCATCAACACCCGCGAGAAATTCGAAGCCAAGCGCATTCATCTTGCCATGAATGAGTGGGAGAGGATGAAATCGACGGACTCGCGTGAATGTCGAAACTGCCATGACTTTGAATCGATGATGCCCGAATTCCAGCGTCCCCGTGCGCGTCAGCAGCACCTGAACGCAATGGAAACCGGTCAGACATGTATCGACTGCCACAAGGGCATTGCACACTCGAACATCCGAGACCGCGCATCCGACGAATATCTGGAAGAGCTTGAAGCGCCAAATCCGGCCTTCATTCGACCAATTCCGCCAGAATACCTTGCCAGCCTTGAACGGATCGAAGCCAAGGAAGCTGCCGAGGCCGAGGCTGAGAAAGCTGCAAAGAAAGCCCAGCAGGAGGCCGTTCAGGCCCAGATTGCGGCAGCAGTTGACGCCGCTGTCGCGGAAGAGCGGGCAACGGCTGCAACCGATGGGTCTGCAACACCTGCCAGCAGTGAAAGCGGCGATGTTGGTGCCAACATCGACTGGAATGCGGTGGCTAGTGCGGACCTGAAACTGTTCTACCCAGGCCAGGCGTCATTTGAATGGGTGCAGAACGGAAAAACCCATGGCGGGGCCCGCCCGCTGACCAAAGGTGGTGATCAATGTTCGACCTGTCATGCCAAGGAACTGGATGCGATTGGTAACAAGATCGTTGCCGGTGGCGAGCTGGAACCCACTCCGATCCCCGGCAAACGCGGTGTGATCGACGCAACCGTTCAGGCGGCACATGATGACGAAAACCTGTACATCCGTCTGCAATGGCCGGATGCGGGGCACAACCCTGCTCCGTTTGTCGATGGCGGCAAAATGGATCCTGAAAACCAGATCAAGGTCGCTATGATGATCACCGGAACCGGTATCGAGCTGGGCGATCAGGTCGGGTGCTGGGCGTCGTGCCACGCCGACAACACCTATATGCCCTTTGCGCCTGAGGCCGATGCAATTGCCGCAAACGGGGATGTTTCCGGTCGCCTGACCGCTCAGGACACCGTGACCAAGTACCTCAGCGAAAGCCGCACCGAGATCGAGATCAAAGGTCGAGGCGGCAAGGCTTTGGGCGGTTGGGACAAGTTGCAGGCCACCGAACAAATCGAGCAGTATCTGGCTGACGGCACCTATCTTGACCTGATGCGTGTCTACGCGGACGGCAGCGCCACAAATGGTTATCTGCTGGAACAGCGGGTGGTCAATGATGGTGAGATTGCAGCCTCGGCAAACCTGTCTGGTGGCATGTGGACGGTTGTTTTCACACGTCCGCTGAACTCGGGCGCACCCGGCGATGTCCCGCTGGAGGCCGGTCAAACCTATACGGTCGGTTTTGCAATCCATGATGACTTTGCCGCCGCACGGTTCCACCACGTAACGCTGGATACCAGCCTAGCGCTCGACGACGACAGCGCGTTTATCAACGTGGTCAAGCAATAACAGTTTGGGGCCGGTTCTCCCGGCCCCAATTACTTTGGAAAGGAGACATGGACCATGAAACCCCACCGCCTTCTTCCCGCGCTGCTGCTTCTTGCCGCGCCAGCCTGGTCAGATGAAACCGCCGAGATCTGCGCCGAAGCCGAAGAGCGTTATGTCGAACTGTTCGGCCACCCCTCGGCCTCGGTCGAGGACGCCAAGGTGGTTTTGATGTACAACTACAATTTCTGCCCGTTCGAGCTGACAGTAAAGGCAGGTACAACTGTCCGATGGGTGAATGTCGACAAGCGCACCAGCCACAGTGTGTTGCTGAAAGATGGCAGCGAACCCGAAAGCGATCGGTTGTTCCCGGAAGAAACGGTTGAAATGACTTTCCTGACACCGGGCCCTCAGGATTATCTCTGCGGACCCCACTGGGAGACACAGAACATGATCGGGATGATCACTGTCGAGCCCTGATTTTAGGTGTACTTACAGGCTGAATTAAGGGGCGCGGGCGCAAATCCCGCGCTCCTTAACTTATGTCAAGGAGGTTGGTTTTCGATTGCGCCAATCTGCCTTCATGACACGCCCGGCCTACCCAGCAACGTCCCGCAAAAGCATTGGATTCGCGCAGGAAACCCCGGGTTTCGAAGACATTCAGACCCAGCGAGTTTGAACATGAGCGGTAAGGTTTTTCTGATTGGTGCAGGCCCCGGCGACCCCGAACTGATGACGCTGCGTGCCCTGCGAATGCTGCAGGAAGCAGATGTGGTGGTCTATGACAGGCTGGTGTCTGCTGATATCCTGAATCTGCACGCCGAAGGCGCGCGGCTGATCCCTGTTGGGAAAGCGCCCAAATGCCACACCGTCCCACAGGACCGGATCAACGAAATCCTTCTGGAAGAGGCCAGCGCAGGTCACACGGTCGCCCGTCTGAAAGGTGGCGATCCGATGATCTTTGGCCGCGGCTCGGAAGAAGCCGCTTATCTGATGGCCCATGGCGTGGCGGTCGAATACGCACCGGGGATAACGGCGGCGCAGGGCGCGTCCTGCTCGACCGGCGTGCCGCTGACCCATCGCGGTCTGGCCACCTCGGTTCAATATGTTACCGGACACCGGCAGGCAGACAAAGTGCTGGATCTGGACTGGAAACGCCTGGCCGACCCGGACACGACACTGGTGGTCTATATGGGTGTGGCCAATATCGGCCAGATCGCCATGGGGCTGATGACCGAAAACCTACCGGGATCAACACCGGTTCTGGCCATCGGAAATGCGACGACACCCGATGAACGCCGGCTGGTGTCACGGCTGGACCAATTGGCCAACGACGTGCGCACCTCCGGGTTGAAGGCACCAACGCTTTTCATCATCGGCAAAGTTGTCTCACTCTACGCCGAACAGCCCGTGGCGAACATTCTGGAACGGGCTCATGGCTAAGCTAGGGTGCAGAAATCGTGTGCCGCGTCCCGCGCCGAACAGAAATGTGCCCGGCCACAAGGGGTGGGTTGCCCGAACCTTTCTGACAACTGCGGTTCTGGCCGCAACGTCCGCCTTTGCTGCCGATGTCATTGATCCCAACGCACTGAAAAGACTTGTGCATCAGGATTGCGGCTCGTGCCACGGGTTATCACTGAAAGGCGGCCTGGGGCCTGATCTGCGCTCGAAAACACTGGAGCATTATGACGCCGAGGTTTTGACCGGCGTCATCCTTGACGGCATCCCCGATACGGCGATGCCCCCGTGGCGGCCCCTGATCAGCGAAGAAGAGGCCGAATGGATTGCCCGATACCTGCTGGAACAGGAGGCACAATGAAACACCTTATCCTCAGCCTTGCGGCGACATTGATGATGACCACGGCCCAGGCCGAGCCGATGGCAACAGGAGACCTTGGGCTGGTGATCGAACGTGCCAGCGGATCGGTCCTGTTGGTGGACCAGTCCGACCGTGCAGCTCTGGCCCGGATAGAAGGATTGGGCGATCTGTCCCACGCCTCGTTGGTCTATTCACCGGATGAACGTTTTGCCTATGTCTTTGGCCGCGACGGAGGCCTGACCAAGGTTGACATTGTCACCCGCCAGATCGTGAACCGTGTTGTGCAGTCCGGAAACGCCATTGGCGGCGCAATCTCGGACGATGGCGCCCTTGTAGCGGTATCGAATTACGAACCCGGCGGTGTGCGCGTGTTTGATGCGCAAACGCTGGAGATGGTGGCTGACATTCCCACCGGCAGCAAAACGATTGGTCTGGTCGACGCGCCGGGTCGCCGTTTCGTTTTCACAATGTGGGACACGGGTGAGACATGGATCGCGGATTTCGCACAAGGCGCGCCCGAGATCACCAAGATCCCCGATATCGGCAAGAACCCTTATGACGCGCTGATCACTGCCAATGGCCGCACCTATATCACCGGCCTGTTTGGCGAGGATGGTCTGACCGCGCTTGATCTGTGGTCCGACAACCCGGAACCGATCCGCGTTCTACCCGGCTATGGCCGTGGTCAGGAGGAAATGCCGGTCTACAAGATGCCCCATCTGGAAGGTTGGGCGCTGACAGGGTCCGAATTTGCCTTGCCCGCCGTTGGCCACCACGAGGTTTTGTGGATCGACTCCACCACCCTGACCGAGACCGGACGCACGCAAACCTACGGACAGCCGGTCTTTGCCATGGCCCGCCCGGACGGGCGGCAGGTCTGGGTTAACTTTGCCCACCCGCTGAACGATACCATTCAGGTCATCGATACCGTCAGCAAACAGATCATCCACGAATTCAAGCCCGGCCCGGCCGTTTTGCACATGGAATTCACGCCGCGCGGGCACGAGGTTTGGATCAGTGTGCGCGATGCGAACAAGGTCATGGTTTATGACACGCATAGTTTTGAAAAGCTGCGCGAGATCGAGGCCGAAAGCCCTTCGGGTATCTTCTTTACCGCGCGTGCGCACAAGACGGGTCTGTAAGTCATGCAACACATTACAGACCCGATCGACCGCCGCTTGCTGGATGAATTTCAGCGCGATTTCCCGGTGACCGAACGCCCGTTTCAGGTTCTTGGAAACGCACTTGGACTTGACGAAAGCGAAGTCATCCACCGCCTTTCAAGAATGCGCACTACGGGTCGCATCACGCGGGTTGGCGCAACCATCACGCCCGGCGTGGTGACGGCCAGTACGCTGGCGGCAGTGTCCGTCCCGGAGGAGCGGCTGGAAGAGGTCGCCGCCCTGATCGACGCCGAACCGGGTGTAAACCACAATTATCAGCGTGAGGATACCTGGAACCTCTGGTTCGTTGCAACCGGCCCGGATCGGGCGCATGTGGATGCTACCCTCGCACGGATCAGCCGGGTCACCGGGCTGCGGGTGCTGGATTTGCGGCTGGTGCGCCCTTTCAACGTTGATCTTGGGTTCCGCATGATCGGCGGGGTCAAAACCGTGCCTACAGCACGCCAGGTGGATGCAACTGCGATGCGCGAGGGTGATCGGTGTCTACTGCAGACGCTGAGTTCGGGACTGTCTCTGGTCGCTGAACCCTATGCAGATTTGGCACATTCACTGAACCGGGACGTTGATGATGTGATGGCGCGAGTCATCGCGTTGCATTCGGCCGGTATCATCTCGCGGCTGGGCGTCATCGTACGTCACCGGGCGCTTGGCTGGTCGGCCAATGCGATGGTGGTCTGGGACCTGCCGGCAGAGCAGATCGACATCGCTGGCCCCGCTTTGGCCGCTTTCCCAGGGGTGACCTTGTGTTACGAGCGCAACCCGGTGCCCGATGTGTGGCCATATCGCCTGTATTCCATGATCCACGCGCGGTCCCGCAGCGAAGCTTTGGACGTACTGGCCCGTGCGACGACCCTGTCCGAACTGACAGGTGCACGGAACAAGGTTCTGTTCTCTACCCGCTGTTTCAAGCAGACCGGTGCACTGATTCAAACCAAAGAGGTCGCCGCATGACGCTGGACCAAACTGACCGTGCGATCCTGAACCGTATGCAGGACGATCTGCCACTGGTTTCACATCCTTACGCAACAGTCGCCAAAGAACTTGACCTGTCCGAGGCCGAATTGCTGGCGCGCCTGACGCGCATGAAAGAGACACGCGTCATCACACGTTTTGGGCCGTTCTTCGATGCCGCTGCAATGGGCGGTGCCTTCTGCCTCTGCGCGATGGCCGTTCCAGCCGGGGAATTTGAAGCCGTCGTGACCAAAGTCAATGCACACCCCGAGGTCGCCCATAATTATGAACGCACGCACCGGCTGAACATGTGGTTCGTACTGGCCACTGAAACGCCCGAAGGAATCAGGGCCACAGCCGATGCAATCGAACGGGAAACGGGGATCGAGGTTCTTTGTTTCCCCAAACTTCAGGAATTCTACATCGGCTTTCGGGTGGCGGCATGATCGACGCAACAGACAGACAGATTATCCAAGCGCTACAGGGCGGATTGCCTCTGGTTTCTGCCCCATATGCTCAGGTTGCTGATGATCTGGGGATGCAGGAAGCCGATCTGCTTGAGAGGCTGTCAGCCCTCAAAGCGCGCGGCGTAATCCGCCGCATCGCGGCCGCCCCCAACCACTACAAGCTTGGCATGACCTCGAACGGCATGACTGTCTGGGATGTCGAAGATGACCGCATCGCCGAATTGGGCGCTCAGATCGGTGCTCTACCCTTTGTCACCCATTGCTATGAACGCCCGCGCGCCCTGCCCGACTGGCCCTACAATCTGTTTGCCATGGTTCACGGATCGGATCGGGATGAAGTCGAGGAAAAACGCGCCCAGATCACTATGATCCTGGGTGATGCCTGCCGGGCCAAGGATATCCTCTATTCCACGCGCATCCTGAAAAAGACCGGGCTGCGCCTGAAAAAGAAAGGCTGAGACGATGTTCCGCCTGACCGAATACATGCACCAGCTGGTCAAACCGACCCCGGTGCGAAAACGCCGCCCCGGTCCTGTGAAACCGGTTGTAATCTGGAACCTGACGCGGCGCTGCAATCTGAAGTGTCGTCATTGCTACACCGTCTCGGCGGATGTTGCGTTCCCGGGCGAGCTCAGCCACGAGCAAGCCATGGTAACCCTTGAGGATCTGGGCCAGTTTCGCGTCCCGGCCCTGATCCTCTCGGGTGGGGAACCACTGGACAGGTTCGATTTCTTCGACATTGCCAAACGTGCGCGCGACATTGTGCCGATGCTGGCGCTGTCGACCAACGGGACACGCATTCATGATGAAACAGCCGACATGATTGCCGACGTTGGTTTCAACTACGTTGGCATCTCGTTGGATGGGATCGGGGCCACGAATGACTGGTTCCGCGGTGTTGAAGGGGCTTTTGCCGACGCCCTGCGCGGTGTGCGCGAATGCAAGAGGCGCGGCATCAAGGTTGGCTTGCGGTTCTGCCTGACCGAAGGCACGCAGCATCACCTGCCGGACCTGCTTCAGCTATGCGATGACGAGGGCGTCGACAAGTTTTACCTGTCGCACCTGGTTTATGCCGGGCGTGGTGACAAGAACCGTGGTGAAGATGCCGAGCATCAGCGCACCCGCAAGGGAATGGATCTGCTGTTGGAGCGCGCGTGGGAGGCTGCCTCGGGCGGTCGCCCGCTGGACATCGTAACCGGCAACAATGACGCAGATGCGGGGTATTTTCTGAACTGGATTCGTGCGCATTTCGACGTTGACAAGGCTGCGCATGTCCGCGAGCATCTGGCCGCTTGGGGAGGAAATTCCAGCGGTTTGGGTGTGGCCAATATCGATAATCTGGGCCGGGTCCATCCTGACACCTACTGGTCTGATTACACAGTCGGCAACGTCAAGACGACATCGTTTTCCGAGCTTTGGACCAGCGACGATCCGATGCTGGCCATGCTGCGCACGCGTCCGCGCCCCCTCAAGGGGCGCTGTGGGGCCTGTGAGCTAAAGGATGTCTGCGGTGGCAACACCCGCATCCGGGCCCTGCAACTGACCGGTGATCCCTGGGCCGAAGATCCGGCCTGTTACCTGACAAACGAAGAAATCGGTGTTGACGACGCAGGCGAGCGTCTGCGGGTCACGCCGTTCCGGGGGAAAAGCCATGATCCGGCGCATCAGTTCTTTTGATCCTGTCTGCTTTGAGCCTTCGACATGGGCGCCAGAGACACGTAACGGAGCCTCCGGCGGGAGTATTTTTGAAAAGATGAAGGTCGTGTTGATGTGTTCTGTACTGGGCGCCGGTGGTGCCTGGGCGGATGCACCAACGGATTATGCCGAGCATTGTGCGTCCTGCCACGGTGAAAACCGCCTGGGCGGTGTGGGTCCGGCACTGATCCCAGAGACGCTGCAGCGCATGCGTGGGCCGCGTATCGCGGCGGTGATTGCGGAAGGGCGCGCGGCGACGCAAATGCCTGCTTTCTCGCACGAACTCGATGCTTTGCAGATTGAAGAGCTGGCCGGCTGGTTGAAATCACCGCTGGAAACCGACCCCGAATGGGGCGAGGCCCATATTATGGACAGCCGCACGCTGGATGACGGTTATGTCCCGGTTGATGCGCCAGTGTGGTCAAGTGACCCGATGAACATCACCCTGGTGGTCGAAACCGGGGATCATCATGTCAGCGTGCTGGATGGTGACACGTTTGAGGTTTTGGACCGGTTCGAGACACCCTTCGCGGTTCACGGCGGGCCGAAGTTCAGCCCGGATGGGCGTTACGTTTTCATCATGTCCCGGGATGGCTGGGTTCAGAAATACGACATCTGGGCCCTGCAACAGGTGGGGCGCGTACGGGCGGGGCTTAACAGCCGAAACATCGCAATGTCCGGTGACGGCAAGTGGCTGGCCGTTGCGAATTATCTGCCAAACAGTCTGACCCTGCTGTCGACCGAAGACCTGTCGGTGGCAAAAGTCATTGCGATCAAAGGAAAAGCGGGGAAATCCAGCCGCGTATCCGCGGTGTATCAGGCCCCCCCGCGCGAGAGCTTTGTTCTGGCGCTCAAGGATGTTCCCGAGATCTGGGAGGTCTTTTACGGAGCCAACCCGCCGCAATCCGGGTTGGGTCACGACTTCCGCATCGAAGGGCAGTTCAAGAACCCTGACCCCTTCCCGGTGCGCAAGATCACCACGCCCGACTATCTGGACGATTTCTTTTTCGATCAAAGCTATGAATACGTCATGGGTGCCGCGCGCGATGGCAAGGGCGGACAGGTGATCGACCTTGTTATTGGGCACAAGGTGGCCGATCTGGACTTGCCGGGGATGCCGCATCTGGGCTCGGGAATTACGTGGAAACATGGCGATACGACCGTTATGGCCACACCGCATCTGACCGACGGCACGGTATCGGTGATCGACATGGAGACTTGGGAAACCGTCAAGCGGATCAAGACCGAAGGGCCGGGCTTCTTCATGCGGAGCCATGAAAATTCGCCTTACGTCTGGGCCGATGTCTTCTTTGGCCCCAACAAGGATGCCATGCATGTGATCGACAAGCAAAGTCTTGAAATCGTAAGGACTTTGCGCCCTGCCCCGGGCAAGACCGTGGCACATGTCGAGTTCACAAAGGATGGCCGCCACGCGCTTGTATCAATCTGGGAAGATGACGGCGCGGTGATCGTTTATGACGCGCAGACGCTGGAAGAAGTGCGCCGCCTGCCGATGCGAAAACCGTCTGGGAAGTACAATGTCTGGAACAAAATCACCTTCTCGGAAGGCACCAGCCACTGAAGGCAAATGGCCGGTCTGGAAACTGGCAATTCTGCTTTATCCAGCCACCATGTTGACCGTGGCCATCAACCTGTTTCTGGCCGGTCTGATCCTGCACAGCGCCGGTTTCGGGGTGATTGGACCGGTTCCGGCAATCCTTTGGTCAATACCTTTAGGCATACCCGCGTCCTGGTTGGCAGGGCGATGGGTGCGTGGGTTGATGGACGAAGCGGACGGCTGAAGGGAAATTCCAAAGGCCTGACGAAAGTCAAGTATCGGACAGGGAAAACCGCCTACGACTCGGGAAAGAATACCGAGTTGGATTCTCCATGCCTGCCTTTAACTCCTTCCACACCCTCCCTGTTCGCGCATCACGCGCGGCGTGTGGACTGGCAGGCATTTTCCTTCTGTTGTTGCAAATGCTTGGCCCGGTTCTGGCGAGTCCCGGTGAGAGCATGTGGGTGGAGATCTGCTCGGAGGCGGGCGCGGTCTGGGTTCAAGTTGACCTTGAAGAAGAAGGCGACAACGATCCAACCGCGCCCTGCCCGAAATGCGCGGACTGTGCGCTTTGTGCGGTGACGGTGTCAGCACCGATGCCGGGCGCTTTGCAGCCCGCAAGCGTCGTAAATGTTCAAAACGTACGCTTTGAACATGGGGGGCAGTGCATTTTGTACAGCCCCAAACACCTGTGGCCCGAAACCCGGGGGCCCCCGTTTGCGACCCGAGAAGAATCTGAACGCGCCCCGCGCGCGTCCATGGCGTCCACCCAATTGATCGGAGGTGCGCCGTGGTCGTAAGTCGCGCAATCCATTTCCTTCTGGCCCTCGTTCTGTCCTGCAGTGTTGCAATCAGTGCACGCGCCGACAGTCTTGCCAGCTTTCTTCCTGACATCAATCCGGCTGACCTGGCCCCGGGTGCCGACGCGTTTGGCCCGGTACGCAGCGACGTGAAGGTTGCCCCGGTCCTTCGGGGTGGCGAGACCATCGCGTGGGCTTTTCTCACTTCGGACTTTGTCGGAACGACCGGCTATTCCGGCAAACCCATTCACGTGGTTGCTGCCATCGACGCAGACGCTGTTCTGACCGGTGTTCAGCTGGTCAAGCATTCCGAACCCATCGTGCTGATCGGCATTCCCAATTCCCGGATGGTTGAACTGACCGAAGGCTATGCGGGCCTTGACCTGAAACGAGAAGTCGAAACCGGGGGTGAGGGGCATGACCTAGACATTATCTCGGGTGCGACCGTGACGATCATGGTGATCGATGACAGCCTTGTGCGCGGAGGGATCAAAGTGGCCCGCGCGCTGGGGCTGGGCGGATTGTCTCCGGTACAGGCTGGAGGTCCCCAGCGCGAAGTCGATTTGGCGCAGGATGCGGTTTACGACTGGACCACATTGTCTGGAGACGGCTCGGTCCGGCGGATGACGCTGGATGTCGGGCAGGTCAATGCTGCCTTTGAAGCCACCGGGGATCAGCGCGCGATCAAGCGACCCGAACCGGGCGAGCCGGATGACACCTTCATCGACATGCACATGGCGCTTGTTTCGGTCCCGTCTATCGGCAAGTCGCTGCTGGGTGAGGCTGAATACCAGAACCTGACCAACTGGCTGGACGAAGGTGAACAGGCCATTCTGGTTCTGGGGCGCGGGGCCTATAGCTTCAAGGGCTCGGGCTATGTCCGGGGTGGGATCTTTGACCGGATTCAACTGATCCAGGGCGACAGCTCGGTGCGGTTCTTTGACAAGCAGCAGCGCCGTCTGGGTGAGGTTGCCGCGCCAGATGCCCCCAGCTTTACCGAATTGGATATCTTCAAGATTCCCGCTGATGCCGAGTTTGACCCGGCCGAGCCGTTCCGCCTGCAATTGCTGGTGCAGCGTGCCGTCGGGGCGGTTGAAAAGACCTTTCTGACCTTCGATCTGGGATACAAACTGCCGGAACAGTACCTGTTGCCCGTCACCGCGCCTTCGGTCGTGGATGATGCAACAGGCGAAGCGGCCGCCAAGGCCGCCCTGTGGCAGCGCATCTGGAAGGATCGCACCGTCGAGATCGCCGGGCTTGGTGTCATGCTGCTGGTGCTGACGGCCACGTTCTTCTTCCAGTTCCACGCCACGATGAATGCGCGCGTCTTCTACTGGTTCCGCATCGGGTACCTGACGATAACCCTGTTCTTCATCGGCTGGTATGCCAATGCACAGCTGAGCGTGGTGAACCTGATGGCGCTGGCGGGCAGTTTGCGCACGGGGTTCTCGTGGGATGCGTTCCTGCTGGATCCGCTGGTCTTTATCCAGTGGTTTGCCGTGGCCGCCGCCCTGCTGTTCTGGGGTCGTGGGGCCTATTGCGGCTGGCTGTGCCCGTTTGGCGCGCTTCAGGAGCTGACCAACAAGATCGCACGGGCGCTGAAAGTGCCGCAATGGACTTTGCCCTGGGGTCTGAACGAGCGCCTGTGGCCTGCGAAATACATGATCTTTCTGGGCCTTTTTGGCCTGAGTTTCGTATCGATCCCGCTGGCCGAGCAATATGCCGAGATCGAGCCGTTCAAGACCGCGATCATTCTGAAGTTCATGCGCGACTGGCCGTTTGTGGTCTTTGCGCTGGTCCTGCTGGGGATCGGGCTGTTCGTTGAACGGTTCTATTGCCGCTATCTTTGCCCGCTGGGCGGAGCGCTGGCGATCCCTGCCCGTATCCGCATGTTCGACTGGCTGCGCCGCTACAACGATTGTGGCACGCCCTGTCAGACCTGCGCCAATGAATGCCCCGTTCAGGCGATCCACCCCACCGGTGAGATCAATCCGAACGAGTGCGTCACCTGCCTGCATTGTCAGGTGCTCTATCAGTCCGAGGACAAATGTCCCGTCGTTATCCGCCAACTGAAACGGCGGGCCAAGACCGGGTCGGTCACACCTAAGACCCCCCTCGGGCAACCACCGGCGAACCATCCGAACGCCAAACCGAAAACCGTTTCCTAAAAAGGAGGAACGACCATGTCGGACCAAGAAAACAAACTGAACATCACGCGCCGCGGAATGCTGGGGGCCACTGCCACCGGTGCCGTCATCGCCGGGACCGGTCTGGGATCGACCCTGATGACCGCGAAAGAGGCCAGCGCTGCCGCCAAGCAGCATCTGGAACCGGGCCAGCTGGACGAATATTACGGCTTCTGGTCGTCGGGCCAGACTGGCGAGCTGCGCATTCTGGGCGTGCCGTCCATGCGCGAGCTGATGCGGGTGCCGGTGTTCAACCGCTGCTCGGCCACGGGCTGGGGCCAGACCAACGAGTCGCTGAAGGTTCTGACCGAAGGCCTGCTGCCTGAAACCAAGGAATTCCTGGCTGCAAACGGCAAGGTCACCTATGACAACGGCGACCTGCACCACCCGCATATGTCGTTCACCGACGGCACCTATGATGGCCGTTATCTGTTCATGAACGACAAGGCCAACACCCGCGTGGCCCGTGTGCGTTGTGACGTGATGAAATGCGACAAGATCATCGAGATCCCGAACGCGCATGACATCCACGGCCTGCGTCCGCAGAAATTCCCGCGCACCGGCTATGTCTTTGCCAATGGTGAGCACGAGGCCCCGCTGGTCAATGACGGCCAGATCCTTGATGATCCGTCGCAATATGTGAACATCTTTACCGCCATCGACGGCGACAGCATGGAAGTTGCATGGCAGGTGATGGTGTCGGGCAACCTCGACAACACCGACTGCGACTATCAGGGCAAATACGCCTTCTCGACCTCGTATAACTCGGAAATGGGTATGAACCTGGCCGAGATGACCGAGAACGAGCTGGACCATGTGGTCGTGTTCAACCTCAAAGGTATCGAAGAAGCCGTAGCGGCCGGGAACTATCAGGAACTGAACGGCGTCAAGGTCGTGGACGGGCGTAAAGAGGCGGGTGGAAACCTGACCCGGTACATCCCGATCCCGAACTCGCCACACGGTGTGAATGCGGCACCCGACAAGAAACACATCATGATCAACGGCAAGCTGTCGCCGACTGTATCCGTGATCGATGTGGAAAAGGTCGATGCGCTGTTCAGCGAAAACGCCGATCCGCGTTCCGCTGTTGTCGCCGAGCCGCAGCTGGGTCTTGGCCCGCTTCACACGGCGTTCGACGGCAAGGGCAACGCCTATACCACCCTGTTCCTGGACAGCCAGGTGGTGAAGTGGGACATCGCCAAGGCGATCGAGGCCTATGCGGGTGCCGATGTTGACCCGATCGTCGACAAGGTCGACGTGCATTACCAGCCGGGCCACAACTCGACCTCGATGGGTGAAACTGCCGAAGCTGATGGCAAGTGGCTGATTTCGATGAACAAGTTCTCGAAAGACCGCTTCCTGAACGTGGGTCCTCTGAAGCCCGAGAATGAGCAGCTGATCGATATTTCCGGCGACAAGATGAAGGTGGTCCATGACGGCCCGACCTTTGCCGAGCCGCATGACTCGATCATTGTTCACCGGTCCAAGGTGAACCCGGTCAATGTCTGGGACCGCAACGACCCGATGTGGGAAGAGGCGCGTGCGCAGGCTGCCGCTGACGGTGTCGATCTGGACGAAGGTGCCGAGGAACCGATCCGGGATGGCAACAAGGTGCGGGTCTACATGACCTCGACCGCGCCCGTGTTCAGCATGGAGAAGTTCACCGTCAAGCAGGGTGACGAGGTGACCGTTTATGTCACCAACCTGGACGACGTGGATGATGTGACCCACGGCTTCTGCCTGTCGAACTTCGGTATCGCGATGGAAGTTGCACCGCAGGCCACCGCCTCGGTCACGTTCATTGCAGACCGTCCGGGCGTGCACTGGTTCTATTGCCAGTGGTTCTGTCACGCGCTGCACATGGAGATGCGCGGCCGGATGTTTGTTGAGCCGCGGAGCGCATAAACATGCGTTGGCCCCTGCTCATACCGCTCCTGCTCGGCTCGCCCCTTTGGGCGGCGGACTGGGATGTGCCCAACCGGGCGGGGGCCATCAACGAGATACTGGCGCAGGCGGCGGATGGGGACACCCTTCGCCTGAGCCCCGGCGTTTACGTCGAGCAGTTGGTTCTGGACCGGCCCGTGACCCTCGACGGGCTGGGACAGGCCACCATCGACGGACAAGGCCAAGGCAGCGTGATCACAGTGACCGGGCCGGGCGTGACCCTGCGCGGGCTGACTGTGATCGGATCAGGCTCGGACCATGACGGGATCGACAGCGGCATCCAGCTGACCAAGACGGCGCGCGCGCCGGTGGTCGAGGATAACGTGCTGCTGGGCAATCTTTACGGCATCGACATCCACGGTGCGAAGGACAGCATCGTGCGCGGCAACCGGATTGAAGGGCGGCAGGATCGCCACATGAACGCGCGCGGCAATGGTGTCTATGTCTGGAACGCGCCGGGTGCGGTGGTTGAAGGCAATGACATCCGCTATGGCCGCGACGGGATCTTTGTGAATTCGTCCAAGAAGAACACCTTTACCGGCAACCTGTTCCGCGATCTGCGGTTTGCCGTTCACTACATGTATGCCGACGACTCGGTCGTCAGCGACAATGTCTCGATCGGCAACGATCTGGGCTATGCGGTGATGTTCACGACCAATGTGCGGGTCGCCAACAATGTCTCGATCGGGGACCGCGAACATGGCGTGATGCTGAACTATGCCAACAAGAGCGTCATCACCGGCAATGTCGTGAAAGGTGCCAAGGAAAAGTGCACCTTCCTGTATAACTCGAACAAGAACGAATTCACCGACAACTGGTTCGAGGGATGTGGCATCGGTATCCACTTTACCGCTGGCAGCGAACGCAACCGCATTGTTGGCAATTCATTCATCGGAAACCGGACGCAGGTGAAATACGTCTCGACCAAGTGGGTCGAGTGGTCCGAAGACGGGCGCGGCAATTACTGGTCCGATTTTGCCGCCTATGATGTGGATGGCAACGGTATCGCCGATGTCCCCTATCGACCCAATGACAGTATGGACCATGTGCTGTGGACCCAACCCGCAGCCAAATTGCTGCTCGGCTCGCCTGCCGTGCAGCTGGTGCGCTGGTCGCAATCGGCCTTCCCGGCACTGTTGCCGGGGGGTGTGATGGACAGCAACCCATTGATGCAAGCCCCTGAACCCCCAGCTATGAAAAAGGTGCCTCATGACGGATAAGGCCCTGTCAATTGACCATGTCAGCAAGAACCGGGGGAAAACCCGCGTTCTTGACGATATCACCCTGTCCCTTGCCCCCGGTCAGCGCGTGGCGCTGCTGGGCCATAACGGCGCGGGAAAGTCGACCCTGATCAAATCCATCCTTGGCCTGACGCCCATTCGGGACGGAGCCATTCGGATCGGGGGTGCCACCCCCGGCAGCGCGCAGGCGCGACGGGATACGGCCTATCTGCCCGAGGCGGTCTCGTTTCACCCGGCGTTGACCGGGCGCGAGCAGCTGACGCTGTTTGCAAAACTGTCCGGGTCAAAAGCCGATGTTCCCGGCCTGCTGGAGCGCGTTGGCCTGAGCGACGCATTGGACCGCCGGATCGGTGCCTATTCCAAGGGGATGCGGCAACGACTGGGGCTGGCGCAGGTGCTGCTGGGACAGCCGAAAGTGGCGCTGCTGGATGAGCCGACATCGGGCCTGGACCCGATCTCGCGGCAGGACCTCTATGCCATTATTGACGAATTGGCCGCGCAGGGTACCGCCGTGCTGATTGCCAGCCATGCCTTGACCGAGGTTGAGGCGCGCACCGA
The DNA here is from genome assembly GCF_056535045.1 of Ruegeria sp. O6. NCBI lineage: Bacteria > Pseudomonadati > Pseudomonadota > Alphaproteobacteria > Rhodobacterales > Roseobacteraceae > Ruegeria > Ruegeria sp. O6. Next base: position 82,859 of record NZ_JBQERM010000013.1, read on the forward strand.
CCGGATCGCCATCATGCGCAAGGGTCGGATGGTGGCCGATGACACGCTGAACAACCTGTCGGCGCTGGCCGGTCTGCCGATCCGCCTGAAGGTGCGCGCCACCGCCAATGCGGATGCCCTGGCCGCCGAACTGGGCGGCAACCGGATCAACGGCGCATCGGTCGAGCTGCTGTGCACACCCGAAGACAAGATGGAGGCCCTGCGCCGGATCGCCGGATTGGGCGATGCGGTGGCGGATGTGGAAATGACACCGCCCAAGCTGGAGGACCTTTATCGCCACTACGCACAGGAGGAGAGGACATGACCCGCTTCCTTGCCATTTCCCGAACTGAAATGCTGATCCTGCGCCGCAACCGCTGGCTGCTGGTTGCCACGCTGATCATGGTGCTGTTCGCCTTGGCGCTGACCTTTGCGGGCAGCGCGCCCACCGGCACATTGGGTGTTGATATGCTGACCGTTTCGGTCGCGTCGATGACCACGCTGTCGGTTTACCTTGCGCCTTTGCTGGCGCTGATGATTTCCTTCGATGCCATCGCGGGCGATGTGGACCGGGGCAGCCTGTCGCTGCTGCTGTCTTATCCGGCTGGACGCGGGGAAATCCTGTTGGGCAAGTTCTGCGCCCATCTGGCCGCGCTGGCCTTTGCCATGACCGTGGGTTTTGGCACCGCAGGCGCGGTAGCCGCGTTCTTTGGTGGTGCGGGGCCGGAAAGCCTGATGGCGCTGGTGCGACTTATCCTGACCTCGATCCTGCTGGGCGCCGTGTTTCTGGCGCTTGGATACCTGCTGTCCGCTTTGGCGAGGGGCGCCACGGCGGCAGCGGGTCTGTCGGCCGGGCTTTGGCTGGTTTTTGTCGTCCTTTATGATCTGGGCCTGTTGGGGGCCGTCGTCATGGACAAGGGCGGCGCATTCACCCAATCCGTCTTTCCATGGGTGATGGTGGCCAACCCGGCCGACGCGTTCCGTTTGTGGAACATCGCCGCGACGGAAGGCGTGGCCATGGCTTCGGGCATGACCGGGGCCGCACAGGCGCTGCCGGTCTGGGCCGCACCCGCGTCGCTGCTGATCTGGCCGGTGCTGGGCTTTGCCCTCGCCCGGCTGGCTTTCCGGAGGGTCGAGCCATGAGACGCCTTGCCCTGATCGCATTGCTCGCACTGGCGGCCTGCAAGGAAGAGCTGGCCGAGGCCCCTGACCCGGTCGACCTGACACCCGATGCGCTGAGCTATTTCTGTCAGATGAATGTCACCGAGCATGGCGGCCCCAAGGGGCAGGTTCATCTGGAAGGCTATCCGGCCCCGCTGTTTTTCGCGCAGGTGCGGGACATGGTGGCCTATCTGAAAAGCCCCGAGCGCGATGCGGATATCACTGCCATATATGTCAGCGATATGGGTGTCGCGCCAAGCTGGCGGCAGCCAGGGATTTCGAACTGGATCGCTGCGGATGGTGCGACTTTTGTCGTTGGTGCCGATGTGGCAGGTGGCATGGGGGCGCGCGAAGTGGTGCCCTTTGCTGATCCTGCCGATGCGCGGGTTTTCGCGGAGACCTATGGCGGGACCGCGATGCGCCTGCCCGACATTCCCGACGCCGAAGTGCTTGGCCCTGTCGATCTTGATCTGACATTGGAGACCCCCGTATGACCGCCCTGTCCCGTCGCCGTTTTCTGATCATTTCAGCTGCCTGTGCGGCCACCCCGGCCATGGCTTCGGACGCGCATTGGCGCGGCACAGCCCTTGGGGCTGCGGCCAGCCTGCGGCTGGTTGGGCTGGCGGATGTCGAGGCCGCACCGATCATTGCCGCCGTCGAGGGTGAGGTGACCCGGCTGGAGGATATCTTCAGCCTGTACCGTCCGCAGTCACAGCTGAGCCGCCTGAACCGCGACGGTGTTTTGACCGCACCCGCGCCTGAGCTGTTGAATGTGCTGAGCCTGAGCAGTGCGCTGCATCAGGCCTCCGGCGGCGCTTTCGATCCCAGCATTCAGCCCCTGTGGTATGCTTTGGCAACAGGGGCAGGCCCCGGAGATCTGGCTGCCGCCCGCGCTGCTGTGGGTTGGGAACGGGTGTCTTTCGATGCTGCGTCGGTGCGGCTGCCGGTGCCGGGCCAGTCGGCCCTGACGCTGAACGGAATCGCCCAAGGAGCGATCACGGATCGGATCGCCGCGCTGCTGCGTGGCTTTGGTTTGCGTGATGTTCTGGTCGATATGGGAGAGGTTGCCGCCTTGGGTGCGCGAGGCGACGGCGCCCCCTGGAAAGTCGGGTTGGTCGCGCCGGACCAGCGGGTTTTGAAACGGGTCGCGCTGCGTGACCGCGCGGTCGCGACATCATCGTCGCTGGGGACGCAGCTGGGACAGGGTTTGGGCCACATCATCACCCCGGACGGGCCTGCAAACCGGGACAGAACGGTTTCGGTTTCTGCCCCTGACGCGGTGATCGCAGATGGGCTGTCTACTGCGATATGCGCGGCGCCCGAAAGCCAAGTAGCTGAAATCTTTAGATATTTTATCGGAGCCCGTGTCGAGCTGAATGTATGACGCATGGTCGCAAATCTCAGGTGGGTCAGGAAAATTCACCAAGAACATGATATTCGCGAAAAACATGATATAGGTCAATTCGTGCGCTGCTTCGCGCAGTTAGGAAGTAAGGACGCGAACCAATCTATCCACACTCGAGTCGCCAGCCATGAGCCAGTTGACCAGCAGACGCGCTTTTCTGAGCGCACGTATCCTACGGGAGGATCCTGATGCGATCCGACCGCCGGGTGCGGGCGTGACAGGCTTTGCCGATCTGTGCACAGGCTGCGAAGACTGCGCCGGGGCCTGCCCGGAAGAGATCATCACATTCGACAACAGCGGCTTTCCGGTTCTGGATCTTTCCGCAGGCGGCTGCACCTTATGCGGTGCATGTGCCGAGGTTTGCCCGACCCCGGCGTTGTTGCCCGAGCGTGTGACCGAGTGGCCGTGGCGCGCACGGATCGAGGCTGCAAGCTGCCTGTCGATGAACGGGGTAAGCTGCCGCCTGTGTCAGGACACTTGCGAACAGGAAGCCATCCGCTTTCGCCTGCAACTGGGCGGGCGGGCTGAACCAGCGCTTGAAACCGAAACCTGCATCGGATGCGGCACATGTTCTGCCGCCTGCCCCGCCGGGGCCATCACGATGCACCGCCCCGCCCCTTTGCACCCGGAGGTGACCCAATGAATATCTGTGGCTGTCTTGTCCACATCGCCCCCGATCACACCGACGCCGCACGCGCGGCGATGACCGGCACCGATGGCGTCGAGCTTCATGCCGAGGCCGAGGATGGCCGGTTCGTCGTGGTTGTCGAGGATACAGCCGACCGGCTGGCCTCGGAAACCATCATGGATCTGCACCAGATCCCCGGCGTGATCTCGCTATCGCTGACCTATCACCATTTCGAAGATCCCGCGGAGGCTGCTCCGCGTCCTGATGCTCCAAGCCAACCGTCCAGCAGGAGGCCCATGCAATGACCATCTCTGAATCCCGTCGTACATTTCTGAAAGCGTCCGCAGCGGCTGCCACGGCCTCGGCTGCCGGCATTCCAATGGCCGCTGGTTCGGCCAGCGCCCAGGCCGCCGCGCCCGATATCCGCTGGGACAAGGCCGCCTGCCGGTTCTGCGGCACGGGCTGTTCGGTTCTGGTGGGCACCAAGGATGGCCGCGTAGTCGCCACGCAGGGCGACCCGGATGCGCCGGTCAACCGGGGTCTGAACTGTATCAAGGGCTATTTCCTGTCCAAGATCATGTATGGCAAGGACCGCCTGACCACGCCGCTTTTGCGCAAAACCAACGGCGAATATGACAAGAATGGCGAGTTTGAGCCGGTCAGCTGGGACGAAGCCTTTGACGTCATGGCTGCCAAGTGGAAAGAGGCGCTGGCCAAGAAAGGCCCGACCAGCGTGGGTATGTTCGGTTCCGGTCAGTGGACCGTCTGGGAAGGTTATGCGGCGGCCAAGATGATGAAGGCCGGGTTCCGGTCGAACAACATCGACCCCAACGCGCGTCACTGCATGGCGTCGGCCGTGGTCGGCTTTATCCGTACCTTCGGCATCGACGAGCCGATGGGCTGCTATGACGACCTTGAGCACGCGGATACGTTTGTTCTGTGGGGGTCGAACATGGCCGAGATGCACCCGATCCTGTGGTCGCGCCTGACCGATACGCGCCTGACCAAGCCGGGATGCGAAGTGCATGTTCTGTCGACCTTCGAGCACCGTTCGTTCGAGCTGGCCGACAATGGCATGGTGTTCAACCCTCAGACCGATCTGGCGATCCTGAACTATATCGCCAATTACATCATCCAGAATGGCGCGGTGAACGAAGAGTTCGTCAAGAACCACGTCAACATTACCAAGACCGCCACCGATATCGGTTATGGCCTGCGCGACAATCATCCGCTGCAACAAGAGGCCGCGAACCCCAATGTCGGCAAGATGGAGCCGATCAGCTTTGAGGAATATGCCGAGGCGGTATCGGCATACACGCTGGAATACACTTCGGAGTTGTCCGGTGTTCCGGCGGACAAGTTGGAGCGTCTGGCCCAGCAATATGCCGACCCGAACCGCAAGGTCATGAGCCTATGGACCATGGGGTTCAACCAGCATACCCGCGGGTCGTGGGTGAACTCGTTGATGTATAACGTGCACCTGCTGGTGGGCAAGATTTCCGAGCCCGGAAACTCGCCCTTCTCGCTAACCGGTCAGCCGTCGGCCTGCGGAACCGCGCGTGAGGTTGGCACCTTTGCCCACCGTCTGCCTGCCGACATGGTTGTCATGAATGACGAGCACCGCAAGATTTGCGAAACCGCCTGGAATGTGCCTGCGGGTACCATTCCGGCCAAGCCCGGCTTTCACGCCGTACTGCAGCACCGCAAGCTGAAGGATGGCGATCTGAACGCCTATTGGGTGCAGTGCAACAACAACATGCAGGCGGCACCGAATATCAACGAAGAAGGTTATCCCGGGTATCGCAACCCCGAGAACTTTATCACCGTTTCAGACCCCTACCCGACCGTCACGGCCGTGTCCGCCGACCTGATCCTGCCCACCGCCATGTGGGTCGAGAAGGAAGGCGCTTATGGCAATGCCGAGCGCCGCACCCAGTTCTGGCGGCAGCAGGTCAAGGCACCGGGCGAGGCCAAGTCGGACGTGTGGCAGGTGATGGAATTCTCGAAACGCTTCACCGTTGAAGAGGTCTGGGGCGAAGAGTTGCTGGCCACCATGCCGGAACATCGCGGCAAGACCATGTACGAGGTTCTGTTTGCCAATGGCAGCGTCGACAAATTCCCGCTGTCGGAAACGGCCGAGGGCTTTGACAACGACGAATCCGAGCATTTCGGGTTCTACGTTCAGAAGGGTCTGTTCGAGGAATATGCCAATTTCGGACGCGGCCACGCGCACGATCTGGCACCGTTTGAAACCTATCACCAAGCCCGTGGTCTGCGCTGGCCGGTCGTGGATGGCAAGGAAACGCTGTATCGTTTCCGCGAAGGCTATGACCCTTATGTGCCCGAAGGTGCGGGCGTGAAGTTCTATGGCAAGAAGGATGGCAAGGCGAGCATCATCTTTGCGCCCTACGAGCCTGCGGCCGAGGAACCGGATGCGGAATATGATCTGTGGCTGTGCACCGGTCGTGTGCTGGAACACTGGCATTCGGGGTCGATGACGCGCCGTGTCCCAGAGCTGCACCGCGCCTACCCGGCGGCTGTGGTTTACATGCATCCGCAGGACGCCAAGGACCGGGATCTGCGCCGGGGTCAGGAGATTGTTCTGTCTACCCGTCGAGGCGAGGTCACCAGCCGGGTCGAGACCCGTGGGCGCAACAAGGTGCCGCGCGGTCTGGTGTTCATGCCGTGGTTCGACGAAGGCCAGTTGACCAACAAGCTGACGCTGGACGCGACCTGCCCGCTGTCGAAAGAGACCGACTTCAAGAAATGCGCCTGCAAGGTCGAGCGCGCATAGGCAACAAGGATCGTACGGGTAAATCCTCATGTCTTTTGCCGACAAACCCCTTTCGCCGCAGCGGCGCCGGTTCCTGCAGGATTCGGCGCGGGCGGCGGGCGGCTGCGTGGTCGCCGGGACGGTGCTGGCCTATCTGGCCCGCGACGCCCGCGCCCTGCCGGCCGAGGCATTGCGCCCGCCCGGCGCGCTGCCGGAAAAGGAGTTTCTGTCAGCCTGTATCCGCTGCGGCTTATGCGTGCGGGATTGCCCATATGATACTTTGAAACTGGCCGAGTTGGGCTCGGACGCGGTGGCGACGGGAACACCCTTTTTCACCGCGCGGGATATTCCCTGTGAGATGTGCGACGACATTCCTTGTGTCGCCGCTTGTCCGACCGGGGCACTGGATCCCGCGTTGGACAATATCGACGATGCGAAGATGGGGGTCGCGGTTCTGGTCGATCAGGAGAACTGCCTGAACTTCCTCGGGTTGCGCTGCGATGTCTGTTACCGCGTTTGCCCCGTCATCGACGAGGCGATCACGCTGGACACCACGCACAACACGCGGTCGGGTCATCACGCGATGTTCATCCCGACCGTCCACGCCGACCGCTGCACCGGCTGCGGCATGTGCGAGAAAAGCTGTGTTCTGCCCGAGGCCGCCATCAAGGTGCTGCCTGCCCGGCTGGCGCGGGGCAGTTCGGCAGAGCATTACCGCAAGGGCTGGGAAGAAAAGGCCGCGAAAGGCGCGCCGGTGGTCGAGGGGATCATCGACCTGCCGGACCGTTTGCCCGGACCGGGCACGGACAATCTGGCCACGCCCGGCGGCTTTGCGCCGGGATATGATCTGCCGGGGGTGGGACAATGAGCGCCCGCACAGATATGCCCACAGGTCACGAGGCCATCGCCAGCAAGGGCTGGATCGGCGCGCATCGCTATCTGCTGCTGCGCCGGGCAAGCCAGCTGTTCTTTCTGGTTCTGTTTCTGCTGGGCCCATGGTTCGGTATCTGGATTGTTCAGGGAACGCTGGCTGGGTCGCTGACGCTGGGCGTGCTGCCTTTGACCGATCCGTTCATCCTGTTGCAGAGCATGGTTGCAGGCCACTGGCCCGAAATGACCGCGCTGATCGGTGGGCTGATCGTTCTGGTGGTCTATGCCCTGATTGGTGGCCGTGTCTATTGTTCCTGGGTCTGCCCGATCAATCCGGTGACCGACGCGGCCAACTGGTTGCACCGCAAGCTGGACCTGCCGAAAGGCTGGCAACCCAAGCGCGGCACACGCCTGTGGATTCTGGCAACTATCCTGGCTGTTTCGGGTCTGAGCGGCATGATCGCGTGGGAACTGATCAACCCGATCACCATGCTGCATCGCGGGCTGGTCTTTGGAATGGGCTTTGTCTGGGCCCTGATCACAGCCATCTTTGTCTTTGACGTTTTTGTCTCGCGCCACGGATGGTGCGGACACCTGTGCCCGGTGGGCGCGTTCTATGGCCTGATCGGAGCAAAAAGCCTGCTGCGGATCAGCGCCACAAACCGCGCCGCCTGCGACGACTGCATGGATTGTTACGCGGTCTGCCCGGAAAATCAGGTGATCTCGCCCGCGCTGAAGGGCAAACCGGGAAGTACCCCGCTGATCCTGTCACCCGACTGCACGAATTGTGGCCGCTGCATCGATGTCTGCGCGGTCGACGTCTTTACCTTTACTCACCGGTTCGACGACCACGTCGTCCAACCTTCCGATCCAGTTGCCGCGCCCGAGCCGCGCGCCGCCAGACCTATCTAGGGGAGTGCCAAGATGAAAAAATCTATCGTTACAGGCGGAATTGCCCTTCTACCCGTATTATTGCTGAGCGGATGGGCCCTCGCGCAATCTGCTCAGGTTGAATCCCTGCGCGGTGCGGATGTGGATGAGCCGGTGCCGCTGGACCAGATCCACCGCAATGTCGAAGGGCGCCAGCAGCGCAATTACCGGCAGCAGCCGCCAGTCATCCCGCATTCGGTCGAACAGTACCAGATCGACATCCGTACCAACCAGTGCCTGTCCTGCCACGACTGGACCAAAGCCGGTGACCGTAACGCGCCGACGCTGTCGATGACCCATTATCTGGACCGCGAAGGCCGCGAACTGGATCGGATCGCCGGAACCCGGTATTTCTGCAACCAGTGCCACGTACCGCAGGCCGACGCCCCGCCGCTGGTCGACAACGTGTTCCAGCCCTCCGCCGGCAATTGATCCAACGCAAGACTGAAAGGAGCACCGATATGGCCGACTCTCCTGAAAACCGCGGCTTGCTTGGTCGCCTCTGGAACGCGATCTGGACGCCGACGGTGCTGTTCAGTTCAGGCTTTCTGGTCCTGGCCGGATTTCTGGCCGGTATCCTGTTCTGGGGTGGATTTCACTGGACCCTTGAGCTGACGAATACCGAAGAATTCTGTACCTCGTGCCACACGATGGAAACCAACCTGGGCGAGTATCGCGAAACGGTTCATTACAACAACCATTCCGGCGTTCGCGCGATCTGTTCCGACTGCCACGTGCCGGATGAATGGAGCCACAAGATCAAAGCCAAGATCATGGCCGTCAAAGACGTCTATCATGAGCTGGCCGGAACCATCAGCACACCCGAGCAGTACGAAGAGCATCGCCTGAGCATGGCTTCGGCCGTGTGGAAGAAGATGAAGGAATCGGACAGCCGTGAATGCCGCAACTGTCACAACTTTGACTACATGGACTTTACCATTCAGGAAACCCGCGCCGCGTCGGAACACCAGCGCGCCATCGACACCGGCATGACATGCATCGATTGCCATCAGGGCATCGCGCATAATCTGCCCGCGAACTATCTGGAACAATACCAGAAGATAAGCGAGGCCGTGGAGGGCGTGGTTCTTCAGGAACATGCATCCGCCTCGGGCAGCGACATCCGCGCGTTTCTGAACAACAGCTCGAATTAGGGTGGGGGCAGACATGTTAGACTTACTTGGAACAATCGGCGCCAATGTCCTGGGCCTGCCCGGCATACTGGGACTGGCGCTTGGAATGATGACCCGCAAGCTGTGGTTGGGTGCGGCACTGGGGGCCGGTGTCGGCATTCTGGAAACGCTGGTTTTCGCGGGCTTTCAGTTCGCCCATGTGGAAGCGCTGGAACTGGGCATCTCGGTTCTGGTCGGGCTTTGCGCGGGCAGCCTTGGCACTGCCATCCGCCTGAAGGGCGCAACCGTCTGAAGAAGAAACCGGTTCTGCCCATTGGTGGAACCGGTATCCTGCCGGGTCACGTTTCCAGCGCCAAAGCGGGTGTTTGTACCGCGCGCGACACGTCCATTGACGTATGGGAAGCGCTTAAGGCGCGCGGCAGTGTCGAAAATCGGCAGGGTCTGATTTTCGCATTTCCACAACTTCGATAAAAGCGCACGAGGCCCTAGCGCCTATGGGAAAACACCCTTCCCCATTACGCGCGGCAAGGCAGCAGGCCAGGCCCAAAACTGCGCGTGAAAAATCTATATGAAATCGAAAGCCAATGATTTGACACGAAAAACTCAAAGTGGAGTGGAATTTCAACCCTACATCTGTCACAGCAGATAACAAGTTAACAATGGTGTCCCTGCGTCATGTGGATTGAACGTAAATTCCTCTCTATTTTTGCTTATACAAATACAATATGTTTTGAGGGGAGTAAGGGGAGAAGGAAAATGGGCGGGGGCGCAGAACGATGACGGGGGTCCTTGAGGCATCGCCGCGTATCTCAAAAGTTCTTCGACTGGCTGATCTGGAAAACCATGCCACCCTGTTTCGGCAGGAAGGCGTGGATGATGATATTCTGGACGAGCTGACAGATCCCGAACTGCGTGATCTGGGGTTGACGGTTGGCGAACGGAAACGGTTTCGCAAGGCGCAGGCCAGTCTGAAATCTGAGGAAGCATCGACCCGGCAGGAGCTTAGGTCCGAAGCCGAACGGCGGCAGCTTACGCTGGTTTTCTGCGATCTCGTGGGGTCGACGCAACTGGCCCAGCGGTATGACCCGGAAGACCTGATGCAGATCATGAATCTGTATCTGGATACGGCGATCGGCACCCTGAAACAGCATGGCTGTCATCTGGCCTACAGGCAGGGCGACGGGATCATGGTCTATTTCGGATATCCCAAAGCCATGGAGGACGATGCCGAACGCGCCGTTCGCGCCGTGCTGGAGACCATCGAAGCCGTACAAAACCTTGAAAACAGGTTTGGCGAAAAACTGGATCTGCGCGCGGGAATTGCCACCGGTATGGTTGTTGTAGGGGTGGTTTCGTCGACAAGTCTTGGGTCGCAGGACTTTCTGGTCGGTGAAACCGCGAACCTTGCATCCCGCCTGCAAGGTCTGGCCGAGCCGGGTGAGGTGATCGTTTCCGCAGAGACGTGGCGATTGACACAAGGCGCATTCGAATTCGAGCCCCGTGGCAGCCAGAACCTGAAAGGGTTTGACAATCAGCGCACCGTCTATCGCGCCATTTCCGAAAGCGTCGCGACCAGCCGGTTCGATGCGCGTGTCGGACAGTCAGCCGTTGATCTTGTCGCCCGGGGCGACGATCTTTCGGTCCTGACCCAGCTTTGGAAAGATGCACAGGCGGGCTCCGGCAGGTTTGCGTTTGTCGGTGGCGCCGCAGGCATTGGCAAATCGCGGCTGATCAAGTCCCTGTCTGAAACAATTGGCGTCAAACCCTTTACCTTGCAGTGCATTCCGCATCTGGCCAGCCTTCCGCTTCACCCGATCGTGGGAGAGTTGAGGCGTGTTTCAGGCGACAAGTCCGATGACAGCATCCGGGGCGCGATTTCCGATTTTGTTCAGGCCGCCTCTCGTCTGAGCGACGCGGATTTGCCTGTTCTTCTCGATATGGCCGGGGTCGAAACGGGCGCAGAGCCGGATCCAGACCCCCTGAAGAAGGCCCGCAAATCGCTGGACGTGTTGTTGCGCAGCCTTGGCAGCCTGTGTGACAGGCGCGGCACCTTGCTGCTGGTGGTGGAAGACGTGCACTGGGCTGACGCAACCACGCTGGACGTGCTGGAGGCGCTGGCATCAGGTCTGGACGGGTTCCCGATACTGGTGGTCCTGTCGCATCGCCCTGAATACGAGCCGCCTGAGCATTACGAGGGCCGCGCGGCGCGCATCGATCTGACGCCTTTGGCCAGCAGTGAAGCCTCGGAACTGGTCCGGCGCGTGGCCGAGCCATACAGTTTGCCGGTCATCCTGATCAGGCAGATTGTCGAGAAAGCCGATGGCGTGCCGCTTTACATCGAAGAGATGACCAAGGCGGTTCTGGATCAGCTGCCGCAAGATGCGCCGATCAACGCCGAGGTTCTGGATGCCCTGAGTATCCCCACGACCCTTCAGGATTCGTTGATGTCGCGTCTTGACCGGATGGAAAACGCCAAGCCCATTGCGCAGCTTGGGTCTGTTATCGGGCGCAGTTTCACCTCGGCGATGATCCAGGCGGTTGCGCAGGAAGACATGGATGTGGAAAGCGCGCTGATGCAGCTGATGGCGGCTGGCGTTGTGCTGATCACGGGCGAAGCCGGAACGGCCACCTATACGTTCAACCACGCGCTGGTTCAGGATACGGCCTATAACTCGCTGCTGCGCGAAGACCGGCAGAAGGTTCATCTTAAAATCGCACGGGCCTTGCTGGCCGGACATAACGCATTCGGAAACCCCGCCCCCGATACCGTGGCGCATCACTGCGACCATGGCGGGTTGAAGGATGAGGCGGTGTCCAACTGGTTTACGGCAGGCGAACAAGCCCTGTCGCGGTTGGCGAACCTGCCTGCGATCTCGGCGTTTCGCGCGGCACTGCGCAATATCGGAACGATGCCCGCCAATGCCGAGCGTGACGGGTTCGAGCTTCGGGTGCAGATGAATATCCTTCCGGCTTACATGGCGATCTATGGATGGTCCTCCGACCAGGTCGGAGAGACAGCCGCCCGCGCGATGGAGCTTGCCCATGCCTTGGGCGATGGCGAAACCCTTTTCGCGGCCACCTTCTGCCGCTGGACCAATTTCTTTGTCGCGGGCCAGATGAACCGGGCAATGGAGATGGGACAGGCTCTGGACGCGATGGCCGGTATGAGTGGCGATCCTGTCACCAACGTGCTGGCAGCCCGCGCGCTGAGTTTCACGCATTACTTCCGCGGGGAGTTCGCGGATTGCGAGCAGCAGCTTGACCGTGCCTTTGCGCTGATCACGCCTGAGCTGGACATGGCCATGATGCCGATGACCCAGTCCTCGACCACGGCGTCGTTGCTGGCCATTCAGGGGTGCCTTCTGTGGCAGCAGGGCAAGTTTGATGAGGCGGAGGCCGCACGTCTGAAAGCCATCGACGTCAGCCGGGCACTGAACCACGCACCCAATCTTGTCTATGTCATGGGCGCGTGCAGCATGTTCCTGCCCTACGCGGGCGAATGGGACCGGCTGGACGTCACTATGAAAGAAGCGCGCAAGATCGCCGATGAGGAAGGGTTCCTGTATCTTCACGCCATGCAGGATATCTACATGGGTCTTGCGCAGGCGGGAAAAGGTGACATCGAGGGCGTCCCGGCCCATATCGAGGCCTGCATGAACCTGATCTCAAAGTCTGGTGGAAACTTTACTTTTCCGCAGAATCAGATTGTTCTGTCTGAGTTGATGATCGATCACGGGGATATTGATCAGGCCCTGGACCGGCTTGAAACCGTGTGTACCCCCGGTTGGGAACGAGGAGAAACGCTGAACAAACCGGAATATCACCGCGTGCGGGCCAAAGCCTTTGCTGCCAAGGGTGATCGGGATAGCGCGATTGCCGAGGGTGAACTGGCATTGGCGCTTGCCCGCGAATGTGGTGCCGTTGTTCAGGAACAACGCGCCGAGGCACTTCTGGACAGTTTGACGAAAGCCGAATGAACGAGACGGACTGCCCGGCCAAACAGGGCAGCATCACCAAGAGGGATTTACAATGACCGACGCATTGGATTGGAACACCGAACAGTGGAATGCCGTTAACAAGGCCGTCCATGATGAAGCGCTGCGTGCGCGGGTGGCTGCGAGTTTTCTGCCGCTTTATGGGCCGCTGCCGGCGGACACGCAATCTGTTCCCCTGAACAAGCTGGGTCTGGTCGACAACGCATCAGGCGCGGCCAAGCGTCTGGAAGTGAATGATTATGACACCCTGCGGCTGACGACGGTTTCCGTCAACGTCTACCTGAAAGGCGCGCAGGTGGCTGATCCGGAACTGGCCGCGGCCATGATCATGTTCCGCCGGGCCGCCGCCGTCGTGGCCAAGGTCGAGGATGACATCGTTTTCAACGGCCAGCCAGGCAGCAGCGAAGCGCCCAAACATGCCGGTGGCGCACCTGCGGATCTACCGCCGATCTATACCGTCAGCGGTGGCGGCAAATACCCGGGGCTGCTGGAGGCTGGCGAAGGTCAATCCATATCGATCAACGGGAAGAAAAAACCCTGTTCCGGCCCCGAGGTTTTCGAGGCCGTGGTCGCGGGCATCAACAAGCTGGAAGCGCATGGATACCTTGGGCCTTTTGCCTGCGTGATGGGCAATGGGCTGTTTCAGGCCGTGACCACGCCGATCGAAAACTCGATGGTGCTGCCGCGTGACAGTATTCTTCCGTTCCTTGACGGCCCGCTGCTGCGATCGGGCACCCTGCCCGCAAACAAGGCAGCACTTGTATCGCTGCAAGGTGCGCCGGTCGAGATTGTCGTGCCTTCGGATATCGCGGTGAAGTATCTGCAAACCTCGTCTGACGGTGAGCACATCTTCCGCGTGCAGCAGAAGTTCCACCTGAGGATCAAGGAAGCACAGGCGATCTGCACCATCACGTGCTGACCGGGGATCTGGTCATGCGAGAATTCACAGACCGGGGTGTGACATTGCGTTGGTCCGAATTGATCAACGTAAATGGGTTAAATCGGGTGCTGATCGAAGCCGGACCCGCCGTGTCTTCGCATGACGTGGTCCGCGTGATCTGTTCCGAAGATGGCGGCCCCGAACGCGCCATTCGCGGCTGGCCCTTGCAATGCGACCCGATGACGGGGTTTCAGCAGTTTGCAGCCATGCTGCCATCTGTGACCCAGGAAAAGACATTGACCTGGCGACCGGTGCTGACGACCGGTGGTCGCGAATATGATCCCGGCCCCGGAAAGGCCCCCGAGCCTGCGCCGCCAAGCCCGGCAAAGCCTGTCACGCAAATGCCCGCGCTTGAACACGTTGGCAGGTTTGTGGTGCCGTTCACCGACGAGTTCTATCCGTCAGGTGAAACACCGGACGGCATCTGGCTGCATTTCGGGATCAAAGAGGGCGGAACGGTTGAAGGACCTCATCTGAAGGGGACGATCGATCCGCTGGGGGGCGACTGGATGCGCGTGCGGTCCGACGGAGTTGGGCTTTTGCACGCCCGAGCGCTTATTCAACCCGTTGAAGGGGGTGCGCCGATCCTGTTTGAAGATACCGGCGTGTGTGACTTTGGTCCGGATGGGTTTGCCGGGCTGGCGAAGGGCAATCTGCCCGCCTCAGCCCCGGTCCGGCTTGCGCCGCGATACCTGACGTCAAACCCGAATTATGCCTGGATGAACAGGTTGCAGGGGTTCGGCATCGGCGAAGCCAGCCTGTCCGATATCACCCTGCGCTTTGACGTCTATGCCGCGAAAGGAACATCCGATGGCTGAAAAGGTTGTCATATTGGGCGGTGGCGTGGCCGGAATGAGCGCCGCGCATGAGCTGATCGAGCGCGGGTACGAGGTCGAGATTCACGAGCGCCAGCTGATCCCCGGCGGTAAGGCACGCAGCATCCCCGTGATGAAGGGCGAAGGCGATCACGGGTCCAAGGCGAAACACATCAAGGCGCTTGAACAATGGGCCGAGATGGACGGTGCCAGTTATCCTCCAGGCGTGAAACGCCCCTGGTTGCCCGGCGAGCACGGGTTCCGGTTCTTTCCGAATTTCTACCGCCATATCACCGATACGATGGCGCGCACGCCCTATTACGGCAAAGGCACCTGTTACGATAATCTGGTGTCCACCACTCAGGTTCTGGTCAGCCAGTTTGACGACCCAGGCATCATCGTACCCGAACGGTTTCCCCGCACGCTGAAAGACGTGGCCGACGCGCTCAAGACGGTTGCATTCACGCTCTCGCCCCGTGACCAGATCGCCTATGAGGATGTCGAACATTTCATCGCCTGCATGTGGCGCATCGCGACATCCTGCAAGGAACGCCGGTTCGATGAATATGAACGCATCGGGTGGTGGGACTTCATCGGTGCCGAACAACGCTCGGAAGCGTATCAGAAGTTTCTGGCCATTGGCCTGACTCGTTCGCTGGTGGCTGCGAAGGCGACAACTGCCAGTACAAAGACCGTGGGCGACATTGCCGTTCAGCTTCAACTGGGTATCGCGACGCCCGAGCCGCATGGCAACCGGCTGTTGAACGGTCCCACCAACCTTGTCTGGATACAGCCGTGGCTGGATTACCTCAAAAGCAAGGGGGTCGTGTACAAGTTCAACTCAAAGGTCACGGGCATCGACTGCGAGGATGGCCGCATCGTCAGCGCGACGGTTGAACAGGATGGCGAAGAAAAGCAGGTCACCGGGGACTGGTTCATCAGTGCGATGCCGATCGAACGGATCGCTCCGCTGATCACCCCTGCGATGACGGCAATCGACCCGTCTCTGGCCAAGCTGCCCCTGCTGGCCGAAGATGTGCAATGGATGAACGGAATTCAGTTCTATCTGACAAAGGATGTTGAACTGACGCACGGCCATGTCATTTTCATTGACAGCCCATGGGCCCTGACCGCGGTTTCGCAAAAACAGTTCTGGTCGGCCATCAACTTTGAAAACTGGGCAGAAGGCAAGACCAAGGGTTTGCTTTCAATAGATATTTCGGAATGGGACAAGCCGGGCCTGAACGGAAAAACCGCGCGTGATTGCAGCCGCGAGGAGATTGCGCAAGAGGTTTGGGAACAGCTCAAGCGGAGCGTCAACGTGGATGGCCAGACCGTCCTGCGCGACGAGGACATGCATTACTGGTTCCTTGATCCGGATATTGTGCAGGATCCCAACGACCCCAAGCGCCAAACCAATGTGGAGCCGCTGTTGGTCAATCGCATCAACAGCTGGCGGTTGCGCCCTGAGGCGGCCACATTAATCCCGAACTTCATGCTGGCGTCGGATTATGTGCGCACCTACACCGATCTTGCCACCATGGAAGGGGCGAACGAAGCGGCGCGCCGGGCGGTCAATGCCATCCTGCAACGCGGTGGATCAAAAGCTGAGCCCTGCCAGATCTGGGACCTGCACGAGCCGGATATCCTGAAACCGCTGCGCGCCTATGATTTTGCCCGTTATCAGGCCGGCCTGCCCTGGGACAACCGGTTTGCGGTTGCGGTCGAAGCCGCGCTGAGGATGGGACAGGATTCCGTGGGTGTTGAGCGTGGCGGCGAAGGGCCGCTTGCCGTCATTGCGAAACCGGCTACGGAATATTCAAAACCCGGCGGGATTACCGAAGACCCTGCGATTGCGGACGCGTTGCGCATGATCTGCCCTCCGAAAGAGCTGTTTGACCTGATGGTGGCCTACGAGCCGACCGCTGATCTTCCGATCCCGGGAGAGGAGATTGCAGAGGATGTTGCCTTTGATCTGGGCCGGGACAGCGGCCAGACGGGGGTGTTGTCCAAAGCCTTGCCGTTGACGGATTCACCTTTTTCCGCCACCGGACCAAACCTTGCCGAGACGGGCAGGAACGAGACCAAAACCCGTGTGATCATCACCCAGAAGGGATGACCCTGTGGCCACTGGCACAGCACATCTGGATCCTGCGGCACAGCAGGACTTTCTGAAAACCCTGACCTCATACGGGGATCGGGCCCGTGAGACGCTTTTGCAACTGCTGCCGACGGGCGAACCGCAGGCCTATCTGTACGGGCCGATGCGGGATTACATCGAAACCTCGGGCAAGGGGTTGCGGCCCGCGCTGTTGCTGGCCACATGCGAGGCTTTCGGCGGTGACAGCGAAAACGCACGGGTGTCTGCCGCCGTTCTTGAACTGCTGCACAACGCATTTCTGATCCATGACGATATCGAGGATCAAAGCGATTTCAGGCGCGGGCGCGAATGTATGCACAAGCGGCTTGGGGTTCCTCTGGCGATCAATACCGGCGACGGGATGCAATCGCTGGCCCTGCGCCTGTTGCGCCAGAACCTTGGGCCGCTGGGCCCTGAAACGGGTATACGCGTGGTGGACGAGTTCGATCACCTTTTGCAGCAGTCCATTGAAGGTCAGGCGCTGGAGCTTGGCTGGATACGGGACAACCGGCTGAACGTGGATGCATCGGATTATCTGACGATGTGTCTGAAGAAGACCTGCTGGTACAGTTTCATTCACCCCATGCGCATCGGGGCGCTGATTGCCCGGCCACATGATGTGGCGTCAGGCGCGCTTAATCTGGACGATTTCAACGCGTTTGGGTTTTTTCTGGGGGCCGCGTTTCAGATACAGGATGATGTTCTGAACCTCGTGGGCTCGCAGGACAAATATGGCAAAGAGATCGGCGGGGACATTTACGAAGGCAAACGCACGCTGATGCTGGGGCGGCTTAGCTTCCAGGCGGACGAGCCCGAAAAAGCGCGCCTGTCGGAGATGTTGTCAAACCCGCGTGACAACCGCTCGACGCAGGATGTCAGCTGGGTTCTGGATCGCATGGATCACTATGGCTGCATCAGATATGCACAGGACGCGGCCAATGACTTGCTGGCCTCGGCCCGTCAGGAGTTTGCGCAGGTTTTTGCAGCCACCGAAGAAGTGCCGCGCGCGTTTCTGGGCCATTTCATGGACTATCTCGTAACCCGTCAGGTTTGAGCGCCCACCACCTCATACATCACGACGATCGAGGTTTGCACTGTGCCCGTGCAGGCAATCCGACCGTGATATTCGCCGGGATCGGCGAGGTCCGGCACGGTTACAATGACGGCAACATCTGTTGACTCGCCGGGGTTTAGCTGGATTTGCGGGGGGACAACGTTGACCCGGTTTGCCGGAAGAGTGTCGCCGTTCCGGTTAATCAGGTCGCCCGGTTCGAATTGTAATGCGACAGGCCCGCCACCGTTTGGTGCGTCAAAGGACAGCAATATGGTTGCGGTACCGCCGGGGTGGCAGGTTTTGCGGCACGCAAATGGCCCTTCAAGCGGCTGTTGCGCGCCCCGTTCAGCCCCAAGCACGCGGCGGGCAATGTCCGAGATCGGTTGCGCATCCGGCTGCGGCGCGATCGGGCTGACCGGAAGTGGCGTGCTAACGTATGGTTTTCGTTCGAAATAAGGCATGCCCAACTGTGCACCTGTGGCGCGGATCAGTAAATGGGAAATTTACCGGATCCGCGCGACAAACACACCGCGTTATTATTTGCCTTTCCAGACCGGATCACGTTTTTCGGCAAATGCACGCGCGCCTTCAAGCTGGTCCTCGCTGGAATATAGGACATCCACGCTGCGCAGTTGCCGTTTGGTGATGCGGTTCATGGCGTCCTGAAACTTGGCGTCTTCGGCATCGCGCACGATTTCCTTGATGGCCGCATAGACCAGCGGCGGCCCTGACGCCAGCAGTCGGGCGAGGTCCCACGCGCGGTCCATCAGCTGATCAGCGGCGACGATCTCGTTCACCAGACCCCAGCGGTTGGCTTCTTCGGCATCAAACCAGCGGCCTGTCAGAAGCAGCTCCATCGCGATGTGATAGGGGATGCGCTTGGGCAGTTTGACGCTGGCGGCATCCGCAACGGTGCCCGAGCGGATTTCCGGCAAGGCAAAAGTGGCGTGGTCAGCGGCAAGGATCATGTCTGCGGACAAGGCCAGCTCTAGCCCGCCGCCGCAGGCGATACCGTTGACGGCGGCAATCACGGGTTTGTTCAGGTCGCGCAGCTCTTGCAGGCCTCCGAACCCGCCGACGCCGTAATCTCCGTCCACCGCGTCGCCGTCGGCGGCAGCTTTCAGATCCCAGCCGGGGCAAAAGAATTTTTCGCCCGCGCCGGTCAGGATGGCCACGCGCAGGTCCGGGTCGTCGCGGAATTCAGCAAAGACCTCGCCCATTCTGCGGCTGGTGATCAGATCAATCGCGTTTGCCTTGGGGCGGTCCAGCGTAACCTCGAGGATCGAGCCATCGCGGCGGGTTTTGATCGGGTCCATGTCTCAGGCCTTTCTTATCAGGGCGTCCACGGCAACGGCCTTGTCCGGCGTGCACAGGAGCGGGTTAATCTCGACCTCGCCAAGCGTGTCGGCATTTTGCATGACATAGGTCTGAACGGCCTCGACCGCGGCAACAACCGCATCCATATCAGCCGCCGGTTGACCGCGATAGCCCGCCAGCAGCGGGGCGATCTTCAATTGGCTAAGGGCGGAGCGGATGTCTTCGGGCGGGCTGGGCACCAGCACGGATACCGTATCGCGCAGCAGTTCGGTCAGCACGCCCCCTGCCCCAAGGGTCAGAACAAACCCATGGGCGGGATCACGCACCACGCCAATCAGAAGTTCGGCAACGGGTCCGGTGACCATCTCCTCGATCAGGATGTCTTCGGTGCCGATATCTGCCGCGACAGCCGCGACGTCCTGGGCCCGGATGCCCAGCCGAACGGCGCTGTGTTCGGATTTATGCGCAAGCCCGACACCTTTGACGGCAAAGGGGCCTTCCATCTGGTCCGCTGCGGCACGGGCAGCTTCCGCGCCCCGCACCGTCCGGTTCTGCGGGATACGCAGGCCGCATTCCGCCAGCGCCGCCTTCGAGGCGCCTTCGGTCAGGGTTTGGGTTGGTTCCATCATACCCGGTTGCAAAACGGGCGCAGCGGATGGGGCCTTGACCTGCCCTGCGGCGCGGGTCGCAGACAGCGCCTCGCGCAGGCCCATGAAGGGGACAACACCCCCGGCCATCAGCTGTTGTGCGATGTCTTCCGGCAAAAGTTCCGGCAAGGTGGCGACAATCGCAAACCGGGCGCCGGTTTCTGCCCGTACGTTCAGCGCTGCCTGCGTTGCGCAGGCCCAATCGGTGGAGTCGGTGGTCGGGTAGTCGACGATCGAGAATGTCATGTCGATATCGTCACCCGTCATGCCCGACCAGGCCCGCGTCATCGCCTGCTCGTCACGCCAGATATAGGTGTGATAATCCAGCGGGTTGTTCAGCGCGACCATGGGCCCGAGCGCGCCGCGCAGGCGGGTCAGCTTTTCACCGCTCAGCCGTGGAAATTGCAACCCCGTGCCGACGGCCATATCGGCAATCAGGCTCGCCTCGCCCCCCGAACAGCTGATCGAGGAAATGTTGCCCCCCGGCAGCGGCCCGTAGCAATGCAACAGTTTGAGCGTTTCAAGGAAGTCAGGCAGTGCCGAAACGCGCGGAATGCCAAGCCGGTCAAGCAGCGCCTGCGCCCCGGCATCGCTGCCCGCCAGCGACGCGGTATGGGAAACGGTCGCCGCTTGCGCCTGTTCCGATGCGCCGACCTTGAGGGCAACCAGCGGGACGCCCTTTGCATGGGCTTTGGCGGCCAGCGCTTCCCACTCGCGGATGTTCTTGAAGCCTTCGATATGCAGGCCCACTGTGGTCACGCGCGGGTCATCGATCAGGGCCGAGGCGATCTGCGCCTGACTGGTCTGAGCCATATTTCCGCAGGTGACCATATAGGCAATCGGCAGCCCGCGTTTCTGCATGGTCAGGTTGATCGAGATGTTCGAGCTTTGCGTCAGGATCGCCACGCCCTTGTCAACTGGCACAACCCCGTGCTGATCGGGCCACAGCAATGCCCCGTCCAGCGCGTTGATGAATCCATAGCAATTCGGGCCCAGAATGGGCATGTCTCCGGCCGCGGCGATCAGTTGATCCTGCAAATCCCCGCCGGTGTCGTCCTCGGCCACAGCCTCGGAAAAGCCCGAGGCGAAGCAGACGGCGCCACCCGCACCCATGCTGGACAGGACTTGAACCGCTTCAATCGTGGCATGGCGGTTGATGCCGATAAAAACCGCGTCAGGTGCGTTGGGCAGGTCTTCGATCCGGCCATAAACCTTGTGGCCCGCAATGTCCGAAGCTTTAGGGTGGACCGGCCAGATCTGACCGGCATATCCCATGCGTTCGGATTGTAGGATAACCTGTTGGCACCATGCACCGCCGCCAATGACAGCGATGGATTTCGGGCGCAGCAGCCGGGTCAGGTCTTTGGTCATGGTCAGGCGCCCAGCGGACGCAGAAGATCGCGGCTGATGATGTGGCGCTGAATCTCGCTGGTGCCGTCCCAGATCCGTTCGACCCGGGCGTCGCGCCAAAACCGTTCGATCGGGAAATCATCCATCAGGCCCATGCCGCCGAAGATTTGCAGCGTCGTGTCGGTGACCCGCGCCAATGCCTCGGAGGCATAGAGCTTGGCCGAGGCGATCTCGCGGTTTGCGGGCAGGTTCTGATCCAGACGCCAAGCGGCGGCAAGGGTCAGCCAATCGGCGGCGTCAATCTCGGTGATCATGTCGGCAATCTGGAAGCCAACGCCCTGAAACTTGCCGATGGGCTGGCCGAATTGCTTGCGCTCGGCGGCGTAATTCAGCGCATAGTCAAAGCAGCGCCGCGCGCGCCCGACCGAGAAGGCCGCAACCGTCAGACGGGTCGCGTAAAGCCATTCGTTCATCACCGCAAAACCGCCATCGACCTCGCCCAGAACCTGCGCATCGGACAGGCGGCAATTGTCGAAATACAGGATACAGTTTTTATAGCCCCTGTGGCTGACGGATCTGTAGCCGTCGCGTACTTCAAAGCCCGGTGTGCCGCGATCCACCAGGAAAGTGGTGATGCGTTTTTTGGGGCCTTTCGGGGTCTCATCCACGCCGGTGGCAACGAATACAATAAAGAAATCCGCGTGTTCCGCGCCCGAGATGAAGTGTTTCGATCCGTTGACGACCCAGTCGCCACCGTCGCGCACCGCCTGACATTTCATGCCGCGCACGTCCGATCCGGCATCCGGTTCAGTCATCGCCAGCGCGTCCATCTTTTCCCCGCGCACAGCAGGCAGCAGATAGCGTTCGCGCTGTTCATCGTTGCAGGCCATCAGGATGTTCTGCGGGCGGCCAAAGAAATGCGTCAGCGCCATCGACCCACGACCCAGCTCACGCTCGACCAGTGTAAAATCCAGATGCGACAGGCCCGCGCCGCCTACTTCTTCGGGGAAGTTGCAAGCATAGAACCCCAGATCGATACATTTCTGCTTGATCTCATTGCCAAGCTCCAGCGGGACCGTTCCGCTGCGTTCCACCGCGTCTTCATGCGGGTAGATTTCTTTTTCTACAAAGCTGCGGACCGTCGAAACGATCATGTCCTGTTCTTCTGTCAGACCAAACTGCATGGCGCGTGTTCCCTGGATCGGTGGTTGACCAACCAAACGCCATCGCTCATGGTCGCGGCATGCAGAGATAGATCAGTTTCATGCCAAATTCGAAAATATTATTGCAGCAGTACAATGTCCTGCTGTTCAACGGGTTCTCGAACCATTGCCTTGCGAACATGGTCGAACCGTTGCGTGCGGCAAACACCCTGTCGCGGCAGGTGTTATATGCGTGGCGCTTCTGTTCGCTTGACGGCAACCCTGTTCAAAGCTCCAGCGGCCTTGTCGTCACCCCGAACGGGGCCATCGGCGATCAACAGGGGGATTTTCTTGTTGTTATGCCGTCATATGGATACCTGAAGCTGGATACGCGGTCGACCATGCGTGCCGTGCTGGCTGCGGCCAAGAAACACAAGCACCTGGCCGGGCTGGATACGGGAAGCTGGCTGCTTGCCAGCGCCGGATTGCTGGATGACCACAGGGCAACCATTCATTGGGACGAATTTTCGCGGTTCGAAGAAAGGTTTCCGGCGGTAGAGGCCGTGCAGGAACGGTTCGTCATCGATGGCAACCGTCTGACCTGTTCCGGGGCCATGGCAGCCTTCGATCTGGCCCTGACCCTTATCCGCCGGGATCACGGCCCGCTGCTGGCGATGGAGGTCGAGCACCTGTTCATGAGCCGGAACGGGCGTGGTCATTATGACCTGCCTCTGAAATCCGAGGACACGCTGGTCAATCGCGCACTGACCGTCATGCAGGCGCATCTTGAAGCACCGCTGTCAGTCCGGAGTGTGGCCCGGAAAATCGGGTGTTCGCAAAAACGGCTTGAAACGCGTGTTCAGGCGGAACTGAAAACAACTCCGCAAGCGCTGTACCGGCGTCTGCGCCTGAACCGCGCGCGCAATCTGGCCGAGGATACGGAACAATCCATCGCCGAGATCGCGGGGCGCTGTGGATATGAAAACGCCAGCGCCATGACCCGCGCGTTCAAGGCCGAATTCGGTCAAACGCCGACCGCATTTCGGAATGGAAACCTGTCGGGGCGATGAGCCCGGACTGGCGGGAAGCCGTTTGTTGCTTTTCACAACCTGCAATAAAGCATGCGGTTTTCTGATATCACTCCAGCGAAACCCACAGAATCCTGGCGTCTTCGTCGCTGGTCGAGATACAGCCATGGCCCATTCCACTGTCGTAATACAGTGAATCCCCGGCCTTCATGGGCAAGGGTCGGTAATGTTCGGAAAGGAAAATCAGCTCGCCGCTGAGTACATACATGAATTCTTCGCCAGAGTGCCGAATCCAAGTGTCGAACTCGGATACATCCCGCGCCTTGATCGTTGCGATATAGGGTAGCATCCGTTTGCTGGTCAGTTCGGAACACAGCAGTTCGTGATGATAGGTGGGCGTGGTCTTGAATTCCCCCTCGCCTTTTGGGGTGAAATCGCGGCGACCCGAGATGCCCGACTGACCCGATTGCAGGAACAGCTGTGGCGTGCTCATGTCGAGCGCCTGCGTCAGGCGCCGCACGATTTCAAAACTGGGCCGTGTCTGGTTGTTTTCGATCTTGGACAGAGTGGACCGACCAATACCCGCAGCACGGCCAGCCTCTTCCAAAGTCCAGCCTTTTGATCGTCGCGCATCGCGAATGGAGCGGCCCAAAGCCTCGCCTTCATCCGGTTCTTCCAACCCGGAAACATCGTTTTGGCTTTCATCGACCATGGATTTCCCCCTGTTTTTCAAAGGCTACAGGTTTTCCCATACATACGCAACTTCTTGAATAAGAGATTTATGTTGCCCTATTGGATCATTTTCCACTATTGGAAACAAAGTTTCGTACTGAGGATTCGGAACCGAAGGAGGGGATAATGTTCAAAACGTCGCTGAATGAGGCTGACCCGGTAATCGCCGCGTCGATCGCGCGCGAAGGAATACGTCAGGCGGAACAGATTGAATTGATCGCGTCCGAGAACATCGTCTCGAAAGCTGTGATCGAGGCTCAGGGCTCAGTCCTGACCAACAAATACGCCGAAGGTTATCCTGCGCGCCGCTATTATGGCGGGTGCGAATATGTCGACGAGGTCGAAGTCGAGGCCATCGAAAGGCTGAAACAGCTGTTCGGTTGTGAATACGCCAACGTTCAACCCCATTCCGGCGCTCAGGCGAACGGGGCGGTCAAACTGGCGTTGCTGAGCCCCGGTGACACCATCCTGGGCATGTCGCTGGATGCGGGCGGGCACCTGACACACGGTGCAAAACCTGCCCAATCCGGCAAGTGGTTCCGGCCGGTACAATACGGTCTGACCCAAGCCGGCCTGATCGATTACGACCAGGTGGCCGAGCTGGCCCGGGCGGAAAAGCCCAAGCTGATCATCGCAGGCGCATCGGCCTATTCCCAGAAGATCGACTTTGTCCGTTTCCGCGAGATCGCAGATGAAGTTGGTGCGTGGTTGCTGGCGGACATGGCGCATATCGCGGGTCTGGTCGCAACTGGCCTGCACCCTTCGCCCATTGGGCACGCGCATATCGTCACCTCAACCACCCACAAGACACTGCGCGGCCCGCGGGGCGGGATCATTCTGACCAATGACGAAGCGCTGGCGAAAAAGATCAACTCTGCCGTATTCCCGGGCTTGCAAGGTGGCCCGCTGATGCATGTGATCGCCGGCAAGGCGGTTGCATTCGGAGAGGCGCTGAAGCCGGAGTTCAAAGAATACATGCAGCGCGTTGTCGACAGTGCATCGGCTTTGGCCAATGTCATGATGGCGCGCGGATGTGACATCGTTTCGGGTGGCACCGAAAACCACCTGATGCTGGTCGATCTGCGCCCGATCGGTGTGACCGGCAAGGATGCCGAGGCCGCGCTGGAACGTGCCGGGTTCACCTGTAACAAGAACAGCGTTCCGGGCGATCCCCAGAAACCCACCATCACCAGCGGTATCCGTCTGGGCACTGCCGCCGGGTGCAGCCGGGGTTTTGGCCCTGAAGAGTTCAAACAGATCGGCCATCTGATCGGCGATGTTCTGGACGCGTTGGCGCAGTCGCCCGAAGGCGACGCGGCCATCGAAAAAGAAACCCGCGAAAAGGTTCGCGCGCTTTGCGCAAGCCACCCGATCTACTGAAAGTGCGCGAAATGAACACCTACGATCTGATTGTCATCGGAGGCGGACCGGGCGGTTATGTTGCCGCGATCCGCGCGGCTCAGCTGGGACTGAAAGTTGCCTGCGTCGAAGGGCGCGGCGCTCTTGGCGGCACCTGTCTGAACGTGGGGTGCATCCCCTCCAAAGCGTTGCTGACCTCCTCGGCCAAATATGCCGAGCTTGCACATCTCTCCTCCCACGGTGTTGCGGTCGAGGGGGCCAGCATCAATGTCGGCGCAATGATGGAGCGCAAGGACAAGATCGTGGGCGACCTGACCAAAGGCATCGCATTCCTGTTCAAGAAGAACGGCGTTGACCTGATCGAAGGTTGGGCCAGCATCCCTTCAGTCGGGCAGATCAAGGTTGGCGCTGACATCTATGAGGCAAAGAACATTCTGATCGCGACCGGGTCGGAACCTACCACGCTACCGGGGATCGAGATTGATGAGCAGGACGTCCTGAGTTCGACCGGCGCGATTGCGATGGAAAGCGTGCCGGATCATCTGGTGGTGGTCGGCGCAGGTGTGATCGGTCTGGAACTTGGTCAGGTCTGGGCGCGTCTGGGCGCGAAAGTCACCGTCGTCGAGTATCTGGACCGTGTGCTGCCCGGCATAGATGGCGAGATTGCAAAACTGGCGCAGCGGGCGCTGGCCAAGCGCGGCCTGAAGTTCCAGCTTGGTTGGGCATTGAAATCCGTCAACAAGACCGCGGCCGGACTGACGCTTGCTCTGGATCGGGTTGGCAAAGACAAGGAAGAGGTGATCGAGGCCGACAAGGTTCTGATCGCCGTCGGACGCCGACCGGTAACGCGCGGGTTGGGGCTGGAAGAACTGGGGGTAGCCTGCGACCCGCGCGGCTTTATTCAGGTGGATGACACATTCTGTACCTCTGTTCCCGGCATCTATGCCATTGGCGACTGCGTTCCAGGGCCGATGCTGGCACACAAGGCCGAAGAGGATGGCGTTGCCTGTGTCGAGATGCTGGCAGGCGAAGCGGGACATGTTGACTACAATACCGTGCCCGGCGTGGTTTACACCGACCCCGAGGTCGCCTCGGTCGGGCTGACCGAAGAAGCCTTGCAAGAATCGGGCATTGAATACGTGGTCGGGAAGTTTGCCTTCATGGCCAATTCGCGGGCGCGCTCGACCGGCGAGACCGACGGGGCCGTCAAGGTGCTGGCCAGTTCCGAAGGCAAGATCCTGGGCGCGCATATTTGCGGTGCGCATGGGGGAGATCTGATTGCCGAGCTGGTTCTGGCCATGGCCCAGGGCATCACCGTCGCCGAGGTCGCAGCCACCTGCCATGCCCACCCGGCGATGGGCGAGGCTGTGAAAGAAGCCTGCCTTGACGCCATGGGCCGGGCAATTCACGCGTAGCGGGGACCAGCCAGATGACCATCCAGCTAAGACCACGTCACCCGGAAAAAGCCAAAAAGGCCGACAGCGTCATTCCGCGCAAACCCAAGTGGATACGCAAGAAAAAAGGCGACAGCTCCGCCTATTACGAAACCCGGCGCCTGATGCGGGATCACAATCTGGCGACGGTCTGCGAAGAGGCGGCCTGCCCCAATATCGGCGAGTGTTGGTCCAAGCGTCACGCAACCATGATGATTATGGGCGAGGTCTGCACACGCGGATGTTCGTTCTGCAACGTATCGACTGGCCGCCCCGACGCGCTGGACGCTTTCGAACCCGGTCGCGTTGCAGCGGCGGTCAGGAAGCTGGGCCTGCGCCATGTCGTCATCACCTCGGTCGATCGCGACGATCTGGCCGATGGCGGGGCCGAGCATATTGCCCAGACCATTCGGGCGGTACGCCACCAAAACCCCGGCACCACGGTCGAAGTTCTGACCCCCGATTTTCTGGGCAAGGGCGACGCCGCCAAGGCAGTCTTTGACGCCGCACCGGACGTGTTCAACCACAATCTGGAAACCGTGCCGCACCTATATCCGACCGTCCGTCCTGGCGCGCGGTATTACACGTCGCTGCGGCTGCTGGATGATGCCAAGCGCGCCAATCCGGAACTATTCACCAAATCCGGCCTGATGGTGGGCCTGGGGGAAACACTCACGGATGTGCGTCAGGTCATGGATGATCTGCGTGCAGCGCAGGTCGATTTCCTGACCGTTGGCCAATATCTGCAACCAACCCCGAAACACCATCCAATTGACCGGTTCTGGACACCGGAAGAGTTCGCCCAGCTGGAACAGATTGCCCGGTCCAAGGGCTTTTTGCACGTGTCAGCAACCCCGCTGACCCGGTCGTCGTTCCATGCGGACGAAGATTTCGCTGCTCTCAGGCAGGCTCGCCAGCGGGCTATCGCCAAAGGGGCATAAACCAAACGCAAATGGGAGGGAATCCATGGAAGCGTTAAATTCAATCGTAGGGGCCATCAATGGCGTCGTGTGGGGGCCGCTGATGCTGGTTCTCATCCTTGGCGTCGGCTTCTTCCTGCAGGTCGGACTGAAGTTCATGCCGATCCTGCGCATTGGCACGGGCTTCAGCCTGCTGTTCAAAGGCCGTGAAGGTCAGGGCGAAGGGCAGATCAGCCCGTTCAACGCGTTGATGACTTCGCTGTCGGCCACCATCGGTACGGGGAACATCGCCGGTGTTGCCACTGCTGTCTTCCTGGGCGGTCCGGGCGCATTGTTCTGGATGTGGATGACCGCCCTGGTGGGCATGGCCACCAAATATGCCGAGGCTGTCTGCGCGGTGAAATACCGCGAAAAGGACGAGCTGGGCAACTTCGTCGGCGGCCCGATGTACTACATCAAGAACGGCCTGGGCGCGAAATGGGCGTGGCTGGGTGTTGCCTTTGCCCTGTTTGGCGCAGTTGCGGCCTTTGGCATTGGTAACGGCGTGCAGGCCAATGGTGTTGCACAGGTTCTGGAATCGAATTTCGGAGTAAACACCTCGGTCACCGGTGTCGCTCTGATGGTTCTGACTGCCGCTGTTATTCTGGGTGGTATCACCCGTATCGGTGCGGTCGCCGGTAAACTGGTTCCGTTCATGGCGATTGCCTATATCGTTGCCGGACTGCTGGTCCTGATCATCAACATCGGCAACATCGGTCATGCGCTGTCGCTGGTCTTCACCTACGCCTTCACCCCATCAGCCGCCGAAGGTGGTTTCGCAGGTGCAGCCGTCTG
This sequence comes from Ruegeria sp. O6, assembly GCF_056535045.1. Classification (NCBI taxonomy): domain Bacteria; kingdom Pseudomonadati; phylum Pseudomonadota; class Alphaproteobacteria; order Rhodobacterales; family Roseobacteraceae; genus Ruegeria; species Ruegeria sp. O6. Next base: position 111,444 of record NZ_JBQERM010000013.1, read on the forward strand.
GGCCGCCATCCGCTTTGGTGTTGCGCGCGGTGTCTTCTCGAACGAAGCGGGTCTGGGTTCCGCTCCGATCGCGCACGCGGCAGCCGAGACCAAAGGCCCGGTCAATCAGGGCCTGATCGCGATGCTGGGAACGTTCATCGACACTATCATCGTCTGTTCGATCACCGGTCTGGCGATCATCTCGTCAGGTGCTTGGACATCGGGGGAATCCGGTGCGGCGCTGACCTCGCTGGCGTTCGAGACCACTCTGCCGGGTATCGGCGGGTCGATCATCGCCATCGCTCTGTCGATCTTTGCCTTTACCACCATCCTCGGCTGGTCCTTCTATGGCGAGAAATGCGTCGAGTTCCTGCTGGGCGTGAAATCCCTGCTTCCCTACCGCATCCTGTGGATCATCGCGATCTACTTCGGTGCAACCGCGGATCTGGGCTTTGTCTGGCTGCTGGCCGACACGCTGAACGCCATGATGGCCATTCCGAACCTGATCGCCCTGGCCCTGCTGAGCCCGATCGTCTTCAAGCTGACGAAAGAGTTCTTCGCCTCGGGCGGCAAGTCCGAAGAGCCGGGCGGCGCGCCTGCCGAATAAGCTTGGTCTGACTTGAAACCGGGGGGCCATTCCGGCCCCCCGCCTTTGAAACAGAATTCCATATCTCGAGGAGAGACGTGATGGCCACGAAAATCCTGCTGCCCATTGATCACACCGACGACCGTTCGTGGAAAAATGCCCTGCCAGTTGCCTTGGAACAGGCGAAATTCTACGGGGCTGAGCTGCATGCGGTTGCCGTTATCCCCGAGATCATCCAGCTGCCGAACCTGCCCGCCAACTACGGCGCCGGTGCCAAAGACCACGTGCGAAATGCGGTTCAGGCCATTCTGGATCATGGCAACGCATCGGACGTGCCTGTCCATGTTGAAGAAGGCAGCGTTTACCGTGAAATCCTCAAGCGCGCCTACAAGGACGGCTTTGACCTGATCGTCATGGCCTCGACCAAGGGTGATTTTCCGAATTATGAAATCGGTCCGAACCTGGCCCGTGTCGTGCGCAACGCGCATTGCACCGTCATGGTTGTTCGCGACCAGTCCCGTTGAGTGAAAGGTTGGATCAATGACCGAGATTAGACGCACGCCGCTTTTTGGGCTTCACGTTGAGTTGGGCGGCAAGATGGTTGATTTTGCCGGGTGGGAGATGCCAGTTCAGTATCCGCTGGGGATCATGGGTGAACATAAGCAGTGCCGCGAGAAGGCGGCGTTGTTTGATGTGTCGCATATGGGTCAGGTGATTTTGCGGGGCGAGGATGTGGGCGAGAAGCTGGAAGCTCTGTGTCCGCAGGCTTATGCGACGCTGAAGGAAGGCAAGGCGCGGTACGGGTTCTTCACCAATGCCGAAGGCGGG
>NZ_JBQERM010000014.1:0-100122 GCF_056535045.1 Ruegeria sp. O6
GAAACGCCGCTTGCTGCATCATCAGAACGCGGCGTAGATTGAAACTGCGGCGAGCCTGATCCTCCTAAGCCAATCAAACGCTCGTGTTCCAAATCATTCGATGACGGACACCCAAATGGCAGGCTAACGGCTGGCGGAAAGCGGGCGGAAAACCCATCGCGAACCGCGATCTTTGGGAAGAACTTCTTGCGGCGAGCGACGGACTGTACGTGCAATGGAAGTGGGTTCGGGGCCACGCAGGAGACCAGAGAAACGAAGAAGTGGATGCATTGGCAACGGCGGCAGCAAATATGGCCGCGTGATCGAGACGCAGACAAACCCGACAAGCACATAGGTTGCCTATACATATAGCGACATGGGCGGTCACCTTCGGGTGGCCGTAAGGCCCCCCAAGCTGGTTAATATTTGTCAGTCACTTCTCTTTGCTAGCCGATAGTGAGAGTGTGCATCACGTGGTTTCCCGCTTGTCACGTAGTCCAATATTCCCCGTGCTTCGAGACCGGCTAACATGTCCCGCGCTGTGTGCCAACGAGTTGTAGACAAAATGCGGAGCGCGCCACTTACATTTATCTTGCCGTGTTCGATGAGGTAATTCACAATCTTTCGCTCCTCCGCTGTTAGGCTGAAGGCTATTGTTTGCCCAAGCTGCTTGTAAGCGTCGCTATCAAGAGAGTTTGTCCGTCCCCTGACATCGTTTCGGAGTGTGCAAATCACACTTAGGTTGTCAGAACGCTTCTGCTTAAACTCAGGCGGCGGCAGGTTTGCTGCAGACATTTCAGCGACCATCCGTCTAGTCCCTTCGCTAATACACCTGACTTCGCCGAATTCTCGCAGACTACGCATCACAAATGGGTTTCTCGGTCGGTGAGTGCCGACAATGGTCTCGGGTGTGATTTGCGGCATGAACCCGCCGGGGCTCTCAACTTCCAAGCGGTCATCAAACATGCGAACAAATACTGGTGCGTTACGAATATTGAATGACCTGTGGACACACGCGTTTACGAGCATTTCATACCAAGCATCACGCGGATACTCCGGAACGGTGAAGAATTTTCCGTCTCTAAACTCAGTAAACTCCCTGATGCTTGAGTCGATCAAAGCTGCGGCATCGTTTATCACCTGCACAATTGTTCCAGAGACCATGCGGTCCTTAACAACATTGTATTGGCGGCCTGAAAGTGCCTCTGTTCCCTCGTAACGCAGAAAGTGGACCAAAAGGCCGGGAAATACTGTCACAGGGTCTTTGGCGAACAGCAAAGCGCAAGCATTGTTACCGACGAAGGTGCCAGACCTCTCTCTCCCAAGGTGATATGCCTTTAGGATATCCACGCGTGTATATTGAAGATCGGTGGAAGCACTTTCTGTGACCAGCTTAGCAAAGCGCGCTATCGCATTTTCATTGAAGTCATCGGGGTACACTAGACCACACGGCTCTTGCTCGAACGACCTCTCCCCCTTGTCAATGCGGATTTCCTGCTTCTTTGCGTCGCTAAGGCGCTTACACTCATCGCCTAAACGTTCGTATGCTTCACCGTTCGTGAGTTCGACCAACTTGCCTTCAACGTATCGCACCCTCGCTAAGACCAGAAAGTCATCTTCGCCATTCTTGTTCTTGGTGAACACTCTACGAGTTTCAAATCTACCGTCTGGACAATTGTTCTCCCCCAAGCGCTCCAGATTGGACAAGCGGTCTTGTTCGAGGTGTCCGCAGCCTGTGATTGAACCGTCTTCTTCAATGCCTATAGCCAGAACCCCACCGTCTACGCTTGGGCCGTTCCCAAAAGCAGAAAGGTATTTGGCTAGTTCTTTGGGCTGAATTCTCGCGGACTTGCGGTCAAAACGATGGTCTTCAGTGAGCCTTGAAAATAGCGAAATGTCTTCGCTGTCATATATTTGATCAGGCGAGTAAAGAGCCTCGATAGGAGGCTTCTCAAGAAGGTCTATGAGGGACAACTGCCCGTCGTTTTCGGATGCCATTATTTTTTTACTCGACTCTTACTCGACTCTTACTCGACACCATAAACTTTAATCCGCTGATCTGTAAGGGAGTTACTAACCTCAGCGCGTGTCGAGTAACCGTGACGAGAACAGCACGTCACCACCGTGCCAGACCTTAGAAAACTTAGCTAGGCATTTCGAGAATGAATGCACCGCAATTTGAGGGTACCATAACCGAACGCCTAAACAGCTAAGCTGACATCGGAAAAGCCTAGGATAATCCACGGGAACCCAAATGCGCCACTAGCGGTCAGTTCGGTTGTCACCTTAGCAATAGTCATGCCCCCCCTGCTGTTCTCATAGAGCCATGCTGGATTGTGTCACTTCCCGACAGAACTCCCACACAATGGTTGCCCTGCTAAAAACTTTATGTAATAAAATCAAAGCACTGATACACGACAGCCTGAGTTCAATTCTCTCCAGCAGCACCATCCTTCATATTCCTGCGAAAAAGCGCGCTTTTATCCGGAAGGGTTTGGGTGTTCCGGCGTCTTTGGCTATTGGCGTGTCAGAGACTTTTGTGGTGCACGTTTGGTTTATGGGCGGTTCGATACAGCCCGGAGGCGTCGAGCGCTGTGCGTGGTAGTACCATGCGCTTGGCAAGGGGAGCTGCTGCGCGCCCGTTGCATCCCCCCGGCCAGTGGCTCTTTCAGGGCATTGAACCCATTCCAGAGCCATAGATCGTTTCGTGGCGGTCGGGCTTAGGTCATGCCCAGCGCTTCTTTGTACATTTCGATGACGGCCTCTTGCTCGGCGATGTCATCCTTGTCCCTTTTTCTGAGGGAAATGATGCTGCGCAGGGCCTTTACGTCATAGCCGCGCGACTTGCTTTCGGCGTAGACCTCTTTGATCTGGTCGGCGATGTCTTTCTTTTCCATCTCCAGGCGCTCGATACGTTCCACAAACTGGCGCAGCTCGCCCGCGGTGACCTTGTAATTTGCTTCTGCTTCTTCAGACATGCTCATCTTTTTTGTTCCCGGTTATGGACCTGCAACCAGAAGAGGTCAGCCTGCCGCTGGCGGTGAACGGCGGTGGCCCGATCATCGGGGGCACCTTCGAAACACGCCTGTCCCAGAGGCTGAAACCCTGGTGTGGAATGCCGGATACAGTGCTGCCGCCCGGGTCGCAAGCACCCAATGGGCTGGCGCACTTGTATGACCCCAACCGATCCGTTAAGCGCGTGATCAGGTCACGAGGATATGCGGGGAACCATGTTTGAATTCATCACCTGGGGCGGTGCAGCCCTGTCTGTGGCCGGGCTTGCCGGTCTGGTCTGGTGCATTCTTCGCGTGATGCGGGCGCGCAAGGCCGGTCTGTCGGATGACGAGCTGCGCGCGGTGGTTCAGGGGGTCTTGCCCTGGAACCTGGCCTCGCTGTTTCTGTCGGTGCTTGGATTGATGCTGGTCATCCTCGGGATTTCCCTTGGATGACCATCCGGTTCACACCGGCAAGTTATCAAACTGCGCTTCAATCGCATCTTCGCACAAGGCCGCATCCAGACGACGCAGGCGCGAAGGCACCTCCATCCCCTGCTGCCGCATCCGGTCAACAATCTTACTCACACTCGGCTGAAGCGCCAAACGCGTTTCCAGACCCGCGTTCACAAGCTTACGTTCAAGCTGCTCGGCTTCGGAATAAAGACCAGTCGGTGTCATAACTATCCTCCCAAGTGGCGCCAGTATCCCCAATATACGTAACGGGATTACGACCCGCAGATAATATCGTAGCCTTGTGCGGGAAATTGCCTGCCATGGTCGAAGTTTCGGCAATCTGACGCGGATAGGTTAAAGATTAAGCCAGAATTACAGCGGTTGCTTTGACCGGCATCAAATTCAGGTTCGATATTGCATCACATTCCAATTCACATATATGATATGCGAGACCGAAACGGAGAAGATCATGACACCGAAAGTGAAAGCGTTTTTTGACGAGCAGACCTTTACGGTTTCCTACGTGGTTCATGAACCTCAGGGACGGGCCTGTGCCATCATCGACAGCGTACTGGATTTCGACCATGCCTCGGGGCGGACGTCGACAATTTCGGCGGACAGGATCATCGATTTTGTGCGCGCGCAGGACCTTAAGGTCGAGTGGATTCTGGAAAGCCATGTCCATGCCGACCACCTGTCCGCGGCCCCCTATCTGCAACAGGAGCTGGGCGGCAAGATCGGGATTGGCGATCAGATCGTCACCGTGCAGGACACGTTTGGCAAGGTTTTCAACGAAGGAACCGAATTTCAGCGCGATGGCAGCCAGTTTGACGCGCTGTTCAAGGAAGGCGACAGTTTTCACATCGGCCAGATGCGGGGCGACGTGCTGCACACCCCCGGCCATACACCGGCCTGCATGACCTATGTGATTGGCGATGCGGCATTTGTTGGTGACACGCTGTTCATGCCCGATTTCGGCACAGCGCGCTGCGATTTTCCCGGAGGATCGTCGGCCACGCTGTTCCAGTCGATCCAGAAGATACTGTCGCTGCCGGACAACACTCGCATCTATGTCGGGCATGATTACAAGGCCCCGGGCCGCGACGAATACGCGTGGGAGACGACGGTGGGTGAGCAGAAGGCGCTGAACGTCCATATCGGACAGGGGCGCAGCATCGAAGACTTCGTGGAAATGCGCGACGCGCGGGACGCCACGCTGGCCATGCCGCGCCTGATCCTGCCGTCTTTGCAGGTCAACATGCGGGCCGGTCAGATGCCCCCGGCGGATGAACAGGGCGATGTTTTCCTGAAACTGCCGGTCAACAAGCTGTGACGCGGGCACAACAAATCACAAAGGGAAATCCCACATGAATATAGAGTGGATCTGGGGGCTGTGCGGCGGTCTGGTGATCGGTCTGGCCGGGGCGGTTTACCTGCTGGGCAATGGCCGGATCATGGGCGCAAGCGGCATTCTGGGCGGCCTTGTCGATGGCAGCGCCAAGGGGAGCATGGCCGAAAAGCTGGCCTTTATTGCGGGGCTTGTCGGAATGCCCCTTCTTCTGCGCCCGTTGATCCTGCCCGAGGCCCAGACGCATCTTACCAGCAATCTGGGTGTTGTCATTCTGGCCGGGCTGCTGGTCGGTATCGGTACACGGATCGCCAATGGCTGTACCTCGGGGCACGGGGTGTGCGGGATCTCTCGGTTCTCGCTGCGCGGCATCGTGGCCACCGTTTTCTATATCCTTGCCGGGGGCGTCACCCTTGTGCTGCTGCGTCATGTGTTGGGAGTGATCTGATGCGCCTTTTCATTTCATTGATCGCCGGATCGCTGTTCGGCGCCGGGTTGCTGATTTCGGGCATGACAGACACCACAAAAGTTCAGGGCTGGCTGGATGTGTTTGGCAACTGGGATCCGACGCTGGCCTTTGTGATGGCCAGTGCCATCCTGCCGATGCTTGTGGCGTGGCGGATGACAACCGGACGGCAAAACGCCCTGACCGGCGGAGCCTTTCCACCCCCTGCAAAGCCCGAGGTTGATCGCAGGCTGATCGTGGGTTCGGTTCTGTTCGGGATGGGCTGGGGACTGGCCGGGCTGTGCCCCGGACCGGCAATGGCCTCGCTGAGCTATGGCGGGCTGGGCGGGCTGGTCTTTCTGGTTGCAATGGCGGCTGGGATGTTCGTGGCACCACCGCTGGGCGCGCAACTGGACAGGGCGGCAAACGCGGCCTAAGGAATTGGCATGGAGATTCGTCAGATTACCCCCCGCTATGCTGTCTCGCCGCAGATCACGGTCGAGGATGTTCCGGCCATCGCCGAGGCTGGCTTTGCCAAAGTGATCTGCAACCGGCCCAATGCCGAAGTTCCCCCGGCCATGCAATCCGACGCGATCGGCGAAGCGGTGCGGGCCGCCGGTATGGAATATGAGGTGCTGGAGCTGACCCACCAGACGATGACACCTGAGAACGTGAAGCGGCAGCGCGACATGGCGGAAAACGGCAGTGGCCCTGTTCTGGCCTATTGCGCCTCGGGCACGCGGTGTTCGGTTGTCTGGGCCCTGGGCCAGTGCGACCACATGAGCACGGACGACATCCTGAGTGCGACCGGCAAAGCCGGGTATCAGCTGGACAATTTGCGCCCCATGCTGGACCAGATCCGCGGCACTGGCGGCTGAGTGCCCCTCAACCTAGCTGGTGGACTCCGGGGGTGCCAACCCCGCCAGTTGCGTGATTTCAGCGACCATCCGTTCGGAATCGTTCACGATCAGATCGCTATCTGTCAGATCTGACACCCCGGCCGGGACGGGCTGGGCGTGCGCATCATGCACAGCTGGTTCGACCGGATGATCCTGCGGTGGTGTTCCACTTTTGCTGGCGATGAAGTCCTGCGCGTCAGCGCCGGTCAGGGCCGGCAATGCAGCGGCTTCATTCAGCCGCACGGCCCGGAGACCACCGCATTGCCCAAGGCGACCGATACCGGCGCGTGTCCGGTCAATCGTCAGAACCTCGGTCCGGTCCAGACGCGCCCCGCGCAACGGCAGAATGTCCCCGATCCGCATTCCGGACAGGTCGGACAGCGGCAGCGACATGCGGCACAGCGCGGCGGTCAGTTCCGCCCGCATCACGCCTGAACACTGATCCATACGCAGGTCAGCCTTTTCCCCGGTATCTTCTGCCACATCCGGGACGGCAGGAAGTTCCGGCAGAAAGACCGAGATGCGACCCTGCTGCTCTCCGTTCGCCAGATCGACGGTCAGTTCGAAAATGCGGTACGCCTCTTCCGTCATCGCCAGTGACAGGGTGCGCAAATCCTTGGCGCGCGAGGTAAATTCCAGCCCTGCAAGGCAAATCTGATCGCTTGAGGCGTCGAACAAAGCGGCGGAACCGGTCAACGCGGCTTCGATCAAGGGGGCCACGATGGCGGCGTCGGTATCCGTGAACGTGCGTGTGCCGGGATCACCGGACAGGACCTGACCAATGGTCTGGGCCTGAACAATGGCCGAGACCACATTCGGGTTGAGACAGGCCGCGGCGCGGCCTTCGGGGCCGTCAAACACCAGCAGCAGCCAATCCTGCCCCGCCGCGTCCCCCGGCACGTCTTGCGACTGGCTGGATTGTTTTGCCCCGATAACCGCCAGCGGCAGGTTCAGCCGGTCGCCCGCAGCCCGCGCGAACCCAAGGCGCAGCGCCCGCAGAACCGAGCGTGGGCGATCCCCCAGATCCTTTTGCCCGACGGACAGTTTGCGCGCCAACGCGGCATTGACATCTTGTGACATGACGCCCGATCACCAATTGTTCCAGAACCTGGCAACCGGTTTACACCCTCGGGCGTTACCAAGTTCTTTATGGCCGCGTCACTGCGCCGCCTGCTGGTAGGCCTGTGGCAGGCTGATCCGGAAGGCCGCGCCGCCCTGCCCCGGCAGATAGGTGATCTCACCCCCCAGCCGCTGCATGATTTCGCGGCAGATGGCCAGACCAAGCCCCGCTCCGCCAGCCTTGTCGCCGCCCACGCGGGCAAATTTCTCAAACACCATCGAGCGCGCGCCAGGTGGGATGCCACTGCCATTGTCGATGAAATCGACGATGACCCGCCCGCCGACATCATGGGCAGAGATGACCAGCACCGGATCGTCCGCGTCGCAGTATTTCTGCGCATTCGAGATCAGGTTGATGAACACCTGTCCCAACCGATCCAGATCCGTATGCAGGAAAATCCGCTCGGCCGTGCGGGTCCGGCGGACGGTGATCTTTCGGTCCGCCCCGGCCAGAGCGCTGGGCACGGCGCGGTCCAGAACCGAGCGCAGGCTGTCATCGCTGAGATTGAGGCTGACCTGCCCGTTTTCAAGCACGCTCAGATCCAGCAGATCATCGAGCAGCCGGGTCAGGCGCAGGGCTTCGTCATGAATGATCGCGGCATAGCGGGTCTGCTCCTGGCGGCTGAGGCCATCGGTGTCACGCATGATTTCCGAAAACGCCCGGATCGAGGTCATCGGCGTGCGCAATTCGTGACTGACCTGGCTCAGGAAGCTGTCCTTCTGTTCGGAAATCTGGGTGAGCTTGGCGTTAGCCTCGCGCAATTGCCGAGCGGTTCGGCTGAGTTCGGAGGACTTTTCCTCGAGCTGGCCGGAGTATTCCAGCAGTTGCGCGGATTCGTCTGCCACGGCCAGCAGATCCTCGACTGAGACCGACGATCCGCCCACGATCTGGCCGATCATCGCATGGGCCATGGCCGCACCGACCGAGCCGCTGAGCTCGCGTTCCAGACGGTTGAGAAAGCCCGGCGTCGGCTCTGGCAGGTGCGAACGGCCACCCTGTTTTTGCGCCTCGGCCTGAAAGAACTCCTGCGTGGGGCCGGTGCCCAGAATGCGCTGCGTCATGATCATCAGGTCTTCGCTTTGCGCCACCGACCCGGACCACCCGCGCGGCGCGACCGAGTGATCAAAGACGTTGACGAACTGCGCCCCTTGCAACCGTTCCAACGGGCTGGGAAAGCTGAGCAGGGACGCGACGCAGAAAGCCAGCGTGTTCAGGGACAAGGACCACATCACCGTATGCACCATCGGATCGATCCCCTCGATCCCGAACAGGGCATGAGGGCGCAGCCAGCCAAGGCCGAACAAGCCGTTTTGCAGCACGGTTTCGGGCATCCACGCGCCGCCCATTCCCGGCAGCAGCAGGGTGTATATCCACAGCACAAAGCCCACGGTCAACCCGACCAGCGCCCCGGTCCGGGTCGCCCTGCGCCAGAACAGCCCCCCAACCAGCGCTGGCAGAATCTGCGAGATACCGGCAAAGGCGATCAACCCGATCGAGGCCAGAGCGGCACCGCCCCCGGACAGCCGGTAGTAGAAAAAGCCCAACGCGATGATGGCGGCAATGGAAACACGGCGTGCCATCAGGACAATGTTGCGCACATCGCCCGATACCGAGCCGGTGCCTTCCTGCGTGTTCAGCCAGATGGGCATGACCACATGGTTCGACACCATTGTCGACAGGGCCATCGCACTGACGATGACCATCGAGGTTGCCGAGGAAAACCCGCCGATGAAGGACAGCATTGCCAGCCAGTCATTGCCTTGGGACAGCGGCACGGTCAGCACGAACAGGTCGGGGTTGGCGCCCTGGGGCAGCAGGTCCAGTCCGACCACGGCGATGGGCACGACAAACAGGCTCATGAACAGCAGGTAGAGCGGGAAAGCCCAGGCAGCGGTTCTGAGATGGCCTTCGTCATCGTTTTCCACCACCATCACCTGAAACATCCGGGGAAGGCAGATGAAGGCGGCGGCCGACAGAAAGATGAACGTCGTCCAGCGCCCGGCATCGACGTTCCACTGGCCGATTTCCGAGGCGTCGATCCGGTCCATCATCGGGCCAATTCCACCCGCGATCCCCCACACCACGAAAACGCCCACGGCGATCAGCGCAAACAGTTTGACAACGGCCTCGACCGCGATGGCCGTGACCACGCCATGGTGACGTTCGTTCACGTCCAGATTGCGGGTGCCGAACAGGATGGCAAACACGGCCAGTCCAGCCGCGACCCAGAACACGCTGGACCCTTCGCGATAGAGGCCTGACGGGTCAGCCTCGGCAAAGATCGAGAATGACAGGGTAATGGATTGCAGTTGCAGCGCGATATAGGGCGTGCCGCCCAGCACCGCCAGAATGGTCACGCAGACCGCCAACGTGTTCGACTTTCCATACCGGGACGACAGCAGGTCGGCGATCGAGGTGACCCGCTGGCTGCGCCCGACGCGCACCAGCTTGCGCAGCCCCCACCACCAGCCGACCATCACCAGCGTCGGACCGAGGTAGATGGTGACAAATTCCAGCCCCGACCGCGCGGCGTTGCCCACCGCGCCATAAAATGTCCAGGCGGTGCAATAGATCGACAGGGACAGCGTGTAGATCACGGGTGAACGCAACCATTTGCCGCGCCCGGCCGCAGCCATGCGATCCGCGGCGAAGGCCACTGCGAACAGGAACACGACATAGGCAAGGCAAACCAGAATCAGAACGTTTATGGTGGCCATCACTCAGCGCCCGTGTCCGATCCCTCGCGCGCGGCCATGCGGCGGGCGGCCAGCCCAAAGACAAACCCGGCCAGGATCAGCGCGCCCCAGCAGAGGAATATGTAATACATCGCCGAAGACAGGGGCACCGCCGCATCCCCGCCGGACGGGTCTGGCCACAGCAACGGAAGGGCCAGCAGCGCCGCACCCAGAAAGGGCAAAATCCGGGCGGCATCCGTCAACCTGTGACGACGATAGCTTTGTCGTTCCAGAAAAAGCGAGGGGCGTGTGCCCGGTGGTTTGGTCTTGTTGCCCTCGCCGGACATCATAAGCGCGTCGCCTGCGCGTGAAGGTCACGCACGGCTGTCAGAACTTCGGCATTGGAAAACGGTTTGGTCATGAAGCGGCTGACGCCTGCGTTTTCGGCCATTTCCCGGTCGCGCGACTGACCCCGTGCGGTCAGCATCAGAACCGGCAAGCCTGCCAGTTCCTCCATTTTTCTGAGTTCCCGCAGGATATCCATACCGTTCTTGCCTGGCAGCATGACATCCAGAATGACCAGATCGGGCTGCGCCCCCTGGATCACCTGAACCGCATCCGTTCCATCGCCATGCGTTTCGACCTGCCATCCCTCGCGCGACAGCAGGAACCGGATAGCCTCGGCGATGTTCGGTTCGTCCTCAATCAGCAGAACCTTTCGGCTCATATGTTCAGTTCCTCCCATAACCGGTCTTCCATCCCGAGACCGGTTCCCGCCAGATTAAGCGGTCTGTCATGAACGTGTCAAAAACCTTCGCTCAAAATCGACGGCTCGCGCCGGGACTTGCAATCGCGGTTTGGGCAGACACGGCAATTTGGCCCGACCTGAGTGACCGGCACCCCGTCTGACGGGTCCCTGACCGGGCGCACCACCATGACCGAGCGATAGGCCGGGTCCTGATCGTATCCCGACACCGCATGCGGCCAGGCATAAGCGACGCATTCGAACACGGCCGAGGACCTTCCGGTCAGGACGACCTGCTTGCGCACCGGCACCAACGGACGGCTGAGGGCCGTGAACAGCGGCCAGAGCGGGCAGACATCGCCGTGTCGGGGCAAGGTAAACCCCTGAATCGGCTTGAGAAACAGGATGCTTCCGGACGCGTCGCACAGTACCATGCCGACCGGTTGTGACAGGATGCCATCTGGCAGAAAGGCCAGGCGCCTGAGGACGGTGGCAAAATCAACCGAGAACCGCTGCGCCAGTTCGATGGGGTTCGGATCACCCTGCTGAACAACCGCTTTGACGGCCTCCAGCGGCAGCGCCTGCGCGTCTGCGCGATAGATCCTGAGAACTTCGCGCGCGACGGTGCGCGCCGCCGAGGTATTGAGCCCGCTCAGGTCAACCGCGTCCACATCACCCCCGTCTTCCAGTTCGGAAATCGTGTAGGCGCGGGCTTCAAAGAAGGCTTCGACCTCTTCCAGGGGAACGGCACGCGGATCAACCGCCGAGTCGCTTTCGTCGAGGAAGGTCACCAGCGCCTTGGAACTGCCTGCCAGCCGTTCGGCATCCTGATGCAGGTTCTTGTGGAAACGCTCGCGCCATTCGGCCTCGATATCTTGGGTATCCGCAAGGATCGCGGCGGTCGAGCGTATGGCTGCGGCGGTTGACAGAACCTCGTGCATCGACGCGGCCAGTTGCGGGTCGTGCGTAAGGCGGTCGGACAGGGTTTCGACGTTCCGCTCCAAAGACACGACACGGCGATGCATTTGCGCCAGAACACCGGCCCAGCCGGGAAAACGCCCGGCGAACTCCTCGAGCCCGTCAACCTCGGCCTGTTGCCCGACCGCTTCCTCGGCCGCCTCGCGCAGGGCGGAAACCAGAGTTGCCTCGATCCCTTGTGTCAGGACCGAAGGTTCAACGCCCAGCGCCGCCGCAATATCGACCAGCAACTTGCCCCCGATCCTGCGGCGATTATGTTCGATCAGGTTCAGATAAGACGCCGATACGCCGGCCTGCCGCGCCAGTTCGGCCTGCCGCAGCCCGGCAATCTGGCGTCTTTCGCGAATGCGGCTGCCTGTCAACGTGTCGCGCATGTCTACTTTCCCTGAATTCAGATCTGGCGGAATTCACATTCGTTTTCAGATTATAACATCTGTTTCCGCAGGTTAATCATTTCTTTTCAACCGGCATTTACAACTTTCACAAACTGGCGCAGACCACAGCATCTGTTTCGGGCGTCAATCTGGCGCAAGACATCGCATCCCCCCTTCATTTCCGCGCGCTTTCCCGGCACCATACACGCATGAGCGACCCCGCCTTTGAATATGCGCCGATCGGGCTTGTTGAGCTGGAAAACCGGATCATCCGGCGCTGCAACCTGCAATTTGCCCGCACCTTTGGCGGAGAAGAAAACGACTATCGCAACATGCCGCTGTTGCACCTTTACCCTTCGGTCGCGGATTGGGAGAGGATTGGCGAACGCAGCCTGCAGGTGATGCGCGGCACCGGATATTACACGGACGAGCGCGTCATGCGCCGCCGCAGCGGCGACCTGTTCTGGTGCCGCGCCCGCGGCAGGTCGCTGACGCCCGACGACCCGTTCCGCCACGGTATCTGGAGCTTTTCCGACATATCCGAGGAACGACCGCTGGTTGAGCTGACCATCCGTGAACGCGAAGTGGCCATCCTGTCCTGCCGCGGCCTGTCGGCCAAGGAAATCGGAGCAGAGCTGGGCCTGAGTTACCGCACAATTGAGGCTTACCGCGCCCGTTTGCTTGAAAAATTCGGCGCACGAAAGCTGTCTGAACTGGTCGCCAAATTATCGGGGATGCCCCTGTGACCTGTCCGACCCTTTAAATTACGCGTGAAACGCATGCCAGATGGTGCGAGTCGGCGCTTTTCATGCACCGCCGCTTAGCCTATAACCCTGCGTAATTTGATCAGAGCCCGCAAGAAACAGACGGGCCAAAGGGGAACCGTCGAGGATACTCATGACAGACACCAAACACGAAGCGGATGTGGCATTCATCAAAGCTCTGGCCGAGTTGCTGCGCGAAAACGATCTGACCGAGTTGCAGGTCAAACGCGAATACGGCGAAGAAGACAGCCTGAACGTGCGCGTCAGCCGTATGACACAGACCGTGGCCGCTCCGGTTCAGATGGCTGTTCCTGCGGCAGCGCCCGCCCCTGCTGCGGCACCGGCTGCGGCCCCCGCGGCGGCCCCTGCTGCCGCCGAAGATCCGGCCAGCCATCCGGGCGCTGTCACCTCGCCCATGGTGGGCACGGTCTATATGCAGCCGGAACCCGGCGCGCCCGCGTTCATTTCCGTCGGCGCGACAGTGTCCGAAGGCGACACGCTGCTGATCGTCGAAGCGATGAAGACCATGAACCACATCCACGCCCCCAAATCGGGCACCATCAAGCGCGTGCTGGTGGGCGATGGCGACGCTGTTGAGTTCGGCACCCCTCTGGTCATCATCGAGTAAGGCGGGCCCATGTTCGACAAGATCCTGATTGCCAACCGAGGCGAGATCGCCCTGCGCGTCATCCGCGCCGCGCGCGAGATGGGGATAAAAACGGTTGCCGTCCATTCCACCGCCGACAGCGACGCGATGCATGTGCGCATGGCGGACGAATCGGTCTGCATCGGCCCCCCGCCCAGCCCGCAAAGCTATCTGTCGGTGCCCGCGATCATTTCGGCCTGTGAGATCACCGGCGCGCAGGCGATCCATCCCGGCTATGGCTTTTTGTCCGAAAACGCCGAGTTCGTGCAGATCGTCGAAGATCATGGCATCACGTTCATCGGCCCCACCGCGGAACATATCCGCGTCATGGGCGACAAGATCACCGCCAAGGACACGATGAAGGCGCTGGGTGTGCCTTGCGTTCCCGGTTCGGACGGTGGCGTTCCCACGCTGGCCGACGCCAAGCGCATCGGTGAGGAATTCGGCTATCCCGTCATCATCAAGGCCACGGCTGGCGGCGGTGGGCGCGGCATGAAAGTCGCGATGAACGCGAACGAGATGGAAAGCGCCTTCATGACCGCGCGCGCCGAAGGCAAGGCCGCCTTTGGCAATGACGAGGTCTATATCGAGAAATATCTGACCACGCCGCGCCATATCGAGATTCAGGTCTTTGGCGACGGCAAGGGCAATGCGGTGCATCTGGGCGAGCGCGATTGTTCGTTGCAGCGCCGTCACCAGAAGGTCTTTGAAGAGGCCCCCGGCCCCTGCATTACCGCCGAAGAGCGCGCCCGGATCGGCAAGATCTGCGCCGACGCGGTGGCCAAGATCAACTATATCGGCGCAGGCACCATCGAGTTCCTGTATGAAAAGGGCGAGTTCTATTTCATCGAAATGAACACCCGCCTGCAGGTGGAACACCCTGTCACCGAAGGAATTTTCGGCGTCGATCTGGTGCGCGAGCAAATCCTTGTCGCAGCGGGTGAACCGATGTCATTCGGTCAGGACGATCTTGAGATCAACGGCCATGCCATCGAGGTCCGGATCAACGCGGAGAAGCTGCCGAACTTTTCGCCCTGCCCCGGCAAGATCACGGCCTATCACGCGCCGGGCGGCCTGGGCGTGCGGATGGACTCGGCGCTTTATGACGGCTATTCGATCCCGCCCTATTACGACTCGCTGATTGGCAAGCTGATCGTGCAGGGCCGCGACCGGGCCGAGGCGCTGGCGCGTCTGCAACGCGCGCTGGGAGAGTTGATCGTCGACGGTATCGACACCACCGTACCCCTTTTCCACGCCCTGTTGCAGGAGCCCGATCTGCACAGCGGCGAGTACAACATCCACTGGCTGGAGCGCTGGCTTGCGGAGAACATGGAAAAATAAGGGCCATGTGCCAGAGGGCCCGCGCCCTCTGGTCGCCCTGTCACCGGCATGAGCCTGACCCCCGAACTGCTGCTGCACGGGTATTCCATCGGTATCTTCCCGATGGCCGAACACCGCGACGATCCTGAACTGTTCTGGGTTGATCCCAAGTTTCGCGGGATATTTCCGCTGGACGGGTTCCACATCTCGCGCAGTCTGGCCCGCCGCATCCGGAACTGCGGGTTCGAGATTTCAATCAACCAGGATTTTTCCGGCGTTGTTGATGGGTGCGCCGACCGGTCCGACACCTGGATCAACGCGGAACTGCACACCCTTTATCGCCAGCTGCACCAATCCGGTCATGCGCATTCACTGGAAGTCTGGGACGGAGCGGCACTGGTGGGCGGCGTATATGGCGTGACGCTGGGGGCCGCGTTCTTTGGAGAAAGCATGTTTTCGCGCCGCACGGATGCCTCGAAAATCGCGCTCGCCTATCTTGTGGACCGGTTGCGGCAAACCGGCTTTCACCTGTTTGACACGCAGTTCCTGACCGCGCATCTGGCATCCCTTGGGGCGATCGAAATCCCGCGTGGCGCTTACAAGAAAGAACTGGAAGAAGCCCTGAACCAGAGCGCCGACTTTGCTGCGCCGATCACTCAGTCCGCAGAAGGCGTGATACAGCGGATGACCCAGACGTCATACCGCGCGTGATCCAGCGCATTCAGCGCCGGAGAGGTCGCGATCATCCAGCCGTCAAACAGCTGATCCGCTTTGCCCGTTTCCCAAATGGTCAGATAGGCAAAGGCATCGCCTGTCGGGTTATCCACCGGATACCGGCAATCCCCCAGCGCCACATCCAGCCCGAAAACAGCTTCGGTCTGACCTGTCTGCAATTCGATATCAACCGTCTGGCCACTGACTTTGTCGAGCCCCCGCAGCATGGCGCCGGGGCCAGAGTTGACTTTCTGCTGCGCGGCGGCACCGGTTGCAGCCAGCAACAGGGCAAACAGGGCGGCGCGCATCATTCGCTGCCATCTCCGGCTACGAACTTGACCAGCAGCGAGATCAGGCTGACCGCACCCTGGGTATCCTGAATCTCATCGCCAGGTTCAAAAAAGAAGGGTGAACCGCCGGGCATGACTTCGACAAAGTTTCCACCCAACAGCCCTTCGGACGAGATCACGATGGCGCTGTCATCGGGCACAAGCACGCCTTCGGCAACAGAGAAAGTCGTGTCGGCACGATAGGTGTCCGGGTTCAGCTTGACCCCGGTAACGGTGCCGATTTTCACCCCGGCAAGACGGACATCCGTGCCAACGCCGACCCCTTCCAGCGACCGGAACGAGGCGCCCAGCTCATAGCCCGCGGCACCTTGCGACAGGCCGGTCGATTGGCTGGCATAAACGCCAAACGCGATGGCACCGGCCAATACGACGCCTCCGACAAGAACTTCGGTCCAGTTATGGGTCGACATCTTCGCCTCGTTTATTCCGGGCTCCAGGCCTCGTAATCCCTGCGCTCAACCGGCTTGGCCCGCCGCAGCGACCCGGCAGGCGCATAGGCCAGCGCCGTACCTGTCAGGTTCTCCTGATGCGGTTTTTCCCAGGCTTTGTGCGGCAGCGGTTTGTCGGTCGGGGGTTCGTCCCAGGTGCGGTGCAACCAGCCGTGCCATTCGGGGTCAACCCGGCTGGCTTCGGCCTCGCCATTGAAAATCACCCAGCGCCTGCTGTCGTCGGCGGTGCGATAAAACACATTGCCTTCATTGTCTTCGCCCACTTTCACACCCTTGCGCGCCGTATAAAGCTGCGTGTTCAGTGTTGACCCGTTCCACCAGGTCACGGCTCGTAAAAGACTGTTCAGGATTCCCATCGGCTGCCTCCGGCATTTCGGTCGAGAGAAGGTATGGACCAAAGGCTCGCCAAGGTCCAGTGCCCCTTGGGCTTCCAGTGTCACTGCGGCAGGAAGGCGGTCACTTCGATCTCGATCCGGTACTTCGGATCAATCAAACCGCATTCGATCATCGTCGCAGCCGGTGGATTGGCGCCAAACGTCTCGGCCAGAACCGGCCAGCACGGCGCGAACTCATTGCGGTCCGGCAACATGTAGGTGACCCGAACCACATCTTCAAAACCCGCGCCCGCCTCAGCCAGTGCCTTGCCGATGACATCCAGCGCAGACCGGCATTGCGCCACCACGCCCTCGCCCTGCCCGACGGTCCCGGCGACATGAACCCAGCCGCCCGCAACCACTGCACGGCAATAGCCGACTTTCGCCTCAAACTCACCGCCCGAAGAAATGCGCTTCACTGTCATAACCCGTCACCTTTGTTGTTCGAAAACTTGCTTAAGCTCCCGCCGCCTGATTGCGCATGCCTTCGCGTGCGAGCGACGGATCCCCAGCTTCATCTGGCTATAAATATCCCGGGGGAGATGCCCGAAGGGCAGCGGGGGCAGAGCCCCCTGAACCTGTTCAACTGAAGTCCCGCCGCCGCGAAATGACCGGCCTCAACCCGCCGAGGCCGATTCCTTGGCCGCATCGGCATAGATGAACAGCGGCTGCGCGTCGGACATCACCGCCTCTTCGTTCACCACAACTTCGCTGACATTTTTCATGCCCGGCAGTTCGAACATGGTGTCCAGCAGGATATCCTCGAGAATTGACCGCAGGCCGCGCGCACCGGTTTTGCGCTCGATGGCTTTCTTGGCAATCGCCTTCAGCGCGTCATCGGTGAAGCCCAGTTCAACATCTTCCAGCTCGAACAGGCGCTGGTATTGCTTGACCAGGGCGTTCTTCGGCTTGGTCAGGATGGTGACCAGTGCTTCCTCGTCCAAATCCTCCAGCGTTGCCAGAACCGGCAGACGACCGACGAATTCGGGGATCAGGCCAAATTTCAGCAGATCTTCGGGCTCCAGATCCTTGAAGATCTCGCCCACGCCGCGCTCGTCATTGTCACGCACATCGGCGCCAAAGCCCATGGCCGAGCCCTTGCCGCGTTGTGCAATGATCCGGTCCAGACCCGCAAAAGCGCCGCCACAGATGAACAGGATGTTCGTGGTGTCCACCTGCAGGAATTCCTGCTGCGGGTGTTTGCGGCCGCCCTGCGGCGGAACGCTGGCCACGGTGCCTTCCATCAGTTTCAGCAGCGCCTGCTGTACACCTTCACCGGACACGTCGCGCGTGATCGACGGATTCTCGGATTTGCGGGTGATCTTGTCGACCTCGTCGATATAGACGATGCCGCGCTGCGCGCGTTCGACATTGTATTCGCTGGCCTGCAACAGCTTGAGAATGATGTTTTCAACATCCTCGCCCACGTAACCGGCTTCGGTCAGCGTGGTGGCATCGGCCATGGTAAAGGGAACATCCAGTATCCGGGCCAGCGTTTGCGCAAGCAATGTCTTGCCACAGCCGGTGGGGCCGATCAGCAGAATATTGGACTTTGCCAGTTCGATATCATTGCCCGCCTTCTGGGCGTGGTTCAGACGTTTGTAGTGGTTGTGGACCGCAACCGACAGGACGCGTTTTGCGGTGGCTTGACCGATCACGTAATCGTCCAGCACTTCGCAGATATCCTTGGGCGTCGGAACACCGTCCGAAGACTTCAGCCCGCTGGCCTTGGTCTCTTCGCGGATGATGTCCATGCAAAGTTCGACACATTCATCACAGATGAAAACGGTCGGGCCTGCGATCAGCTTGCGCACCTCATGCTGGCTTTTGCCGCAGAAGCTGCAGTAGAGCGTGTTTTTCCCGTCACCGCCTGAATTCGTCGCCATGATCTACCTTTCGGGCCTCATCCCAGCACCCCCGGCGGGGATGCGTTTCGCCTGTTCGTGCAGCTTAGGCCAGCGCTTTGGCCGCTACAATCTCAAAATGGTTCCTGCACCGGAGGCACAGGCTCCGAAACTCAGACCTCATCCGCGTCCATTTTTGCGCGATTTTCCACGATCTCGTCGATGTGGCCCCATTCCTTGGCCTCTTCCGGACTCATGAAATTGTCACGGTCCAGCGCTTTTTCAACCGCCTTTTTTGTCTGCCCGGTATGACGCACATAGATGTCATAAAGGCGATCCTTGAGCTTTTGCGTCTCGGCTGCGTGGATCATGATATCGCTGGCCTGACCCTGATATCCGCCGCTGGGCTGGTGCACCATGATCCGGCTGTTAGGCAGCGAAAAGCGCATCCCTTTCTCGCCACCGGCCAGCAGAACCGATCCCATCGAGGCCGCCTGACCGATCACCAATGTGGAACATTTCGGCTTGATATACTGCATTGTATCGTAAATCGACAAACCGCTGGTCACCACGCCACCGGGCGAGTTGATGTAGATCGAGATTTCCTTGTTGGGGTTTTCCGCCTCAAGGTGCAGCAGCTGCGCCACGACCAGATGGCTCATGCCATCGTGAATCGGGCCGTTGATGAAGATGATCCGCTCTTTCAGCAGGCGGGAGAAAATATCATACGCGCGCTCGCCCCGGCTGGTCTGTTCAACGACCATGGGAACAAGCGTATTCATGTAGGTATCTACGGGATCGAACATTCGTAACCTGCCTGTTTTGCTGTGGATCGGGACATTATCCCAACAAGTGTTACCTGAGTCTTAGTGTTGGCTCCGGGGGGCTGCAAGGGGGTGTCGGTGAGAACGCGGAATGAATGTGGATCGCCGTCAATAAGATTGTCACACCTGCCGCTGTCCCGCAGCAGTACCCTATCCATGATTGCGCCCCGCTAAAGGGGCTGCGGGGAAAACGGCTGCGGGTTCCCCTTTTTTCATCACGGTTTTTTGATTCATACATATAGCAATAATTGATCGAAACATGTACTGAAGTGGCTCGCAGGCGACGAGCTTTACGTAACGGAAACTACGCCCGGTCAACGGGTTCACAAGGAACACATTCGATGGCACTTCCACAGCTGTCTCAGGACATGTCGCAACACGACCTGGATCGTATGGTCGATAATGCGACACGCGCGTCCAACTTCCTCAAGGCAATCAGTCACGAAGGCCGGCTGATGATCCTGTGCCACCTGGTATCAGGTGAGAAGTCGGTTACCGAGCTGGAGGAGCTGTTGTCCGCCAGACAAGCCGCTGTTTCACAACAGCTTTCCCGCCTGCGGCTGGAGGGGCTTGTGATACCGCGCAGAGAGGGCAAAACCATCTTCTACCGGTTGGCCGATGACCGCCCGCGCCGGATGCTTGAAGTGGTGTACGAGCTGTTCTGCGGTGAGGACAAAGGCTAGCTCTGGCTTGGTGTCGAGAAAGGTGCTACCGAATCCGTATCGAGCACTGAGGAGACACACATGATCCGCGTAATTCTGATTGGCCTGAGCCTGTTTGCACTGACCGCCTGCGAAACCGCCAAAGGCGCGGGCAAAGATATCGAAAAGGCCGGGGATGCAATCCAGAACGCAGCTTCGGACGTGCAGGAAAGCCTGTAAGCGCGCTTATCTTGCGGGCGAGCCGGACATTAACGCAATATATGGTTGAAGATTGCGCCCACACGCAGTAGTCTAGCCCTACAGGTGCATAGACGCGGCATTGCATATCTGACACTAAATCGGGGCTCTTTCGCGCACGCAGAAGAGCCCCGTTCCCGTTCGGCAGGGGTGAGTGGTAGCCTGTATGAAACCGAATTTCGGCATAAGAAAAGGCGTCAGGTGCGCAGACGCGGTCTTTGCATGTACCCTTTCGGATACGCCCTGACGCCTTACCGGGTCGACGTACCCCGAGGAGCACTCCGATCCAGTCGCCCCAGCCCCCTGAGAGACTGTAGCCGCCGCTTTGTCCCCTAAGGTTCATCGCGACATGCATTGGCCGTCTGAGAAGATGGCCACCCGACCTGGGTCTGAGACCCATATCTGGCTGATCACCCACCGGTAAGCCTTTGCAGTTAAACGCAAATCCTAAGATCCGCCTTCCTCTGCCCAGACCCCCTTGGCCTTTGCGTCCCGCCCCGGTTCCGAAGACCCTGTGCGGTGAGATGACTGTTGCACCACGCCCTGCATCCGACAAGAAAATAGCACTGCAGCATGAAAATTAGACGGGGATAAGATGTTGATATCCGGCGGGAGAATTTTGTGGATAACCTGAGAAATGCCCATCCCGCGAAGGGTTGAGGGCGGAAAAATCCGGACATAATCCTGATCCCCGAAATCCGGGCGATGCTGCGGGTGCAAAACGCTCCGCGCGGCCCGTTAGGCCAAAATTGTGCGATTTGTACAACGCTCGGACCCCCAATCTTACGAATCGTACAGACGGAGATTCGCCGATGCGCTGCACCATTTCCTATGCCCGCGCCCATCTGGGGCCGCTGATCACCCGCGCCCAGGACCCGCGTGAGGTGATCATCCTGACCCGGCACGGCAAGCCGCTGGCCGCGCTGGTCTCGATGACCGAGGCCAACCGGATCTGGCAGTTGCAGGATGATGAGGAGATCGGATGGAAGCACCCGCTGTCGGGGCTGCGGGGGATGTGGTCGAAAGGGCGCAACATCCCCGGTATGGAACCGGGACCGGACGGCCGCTATGTCACCGCGCGCGAGGCCGCGCTGAAGGTCCGCGAGATCCAGATGACCCGCGCCGAGGAACGCCGCATTCTTGCGCGGGGCGGTCTGGATCCTGTCGCAGGCGGTGAACTGGCCGCCCGGCCTGCCTCCGCACGATGGAGACGCTGGTTCCGTTTCTGAGAAGCGTTCCGGCCCGGCGGTGGTACCAACACCCCCTCCGCCGCAATCCGTGAGCAATGGCGGCTCATACCCCTTAACAACCCGACCGGGCCGGAAACGCTTCGGTTCACCTGACGGGCCGGAACGGGGTCGAAAACAGTCCCGGTGCGCAGGCTACGGAAATCTCTGATCTGATGATCGGCACCCTCCTTTGGGATGCGGGCCGTGGTGGCCTGTGACTGAGATTGGAAGGGCGCGCGGCGGTTACAACTTGTCTGAAGGAAACTTCATCAAGGGTTCATGCGCGGGAAAGGTGGACAAGAAGAAAACCCCATCCTGCCGGGTATTGCGCATTGCGTTTTTCCTTCCAACACCGCGCGCCTCAACTTAAACAGGGATTTCAGACAACTGCCCTCATCCGGGGGCGTCCGACCCAACATGAAAAGCCCCAGACAGAACATGCGATTTCCAAAACGACAACATCGAGAGTTCAAGAGCATTGTGCGCAGGTTCCGCAACGAGTTTTCGCTGTTCGTGCTGGAACAAAGCCGCGGACAGGTGCTGTGCGGGCCGATGAAGGGGTTTCGCTTTGTCGAAAACGCATTCTGGGGCGGGCATTCGGATACGGCCACGAAAATCTTTGGCCTGTATGAGCAGCAGAACCTGAAGGTGCTGAGCAACTCGGACAAGCCGGTGCTGGTGGATATTGGGGCGGCGGACGGCTTTTGGGGCGTCGGGCTGGTGGCCGCCGGGCAGTTCGAAAAAAGCGTGTGCTTTGAGGTTTCGGCAAAAGGCCGGGATGTCATCCGGGAAACGGCGGAACATAACGGCGTGGGCGACCGGGTGACGGTGTTTGGGGATGCGCTGACAGACACGGTTGAAAACATCGCAAGCGTGGCCCCCGACCCGGCGGACATCTTCTTTCTGATCGATATCGAGGGCGTCGAATTCCGCCTGTTGACCGAAGATTTTCTGACGCATTTCCGCAGATCGGAGTTTCTGATCGAACTGCACCCCCAGATGGTGGAGGATGGTAATGCGAAACTGAAAGCGATCGAAGCGTTCTGCGCCGGGTATTTTGATATCACCTATGTGGACGGAAGCGTGCGCGACACGTCCGAGATGGACGAGATCATCCGGTTGGGGGATGATTTCAAATGGCCGATCCTGTCTGAGGGACGCGGCTTTCCGATGCAATGGTTGCATCTGGTGCCGCGCGGGTGAGGTGTGGGTCAGACGGTTGACCCGCAGACCCGAAGGCCGCGAACGGCCAGAGCCCCAAGGACGCAAGCGCAGATATCAACCCCACCCCGTAGGGCGGGCTTCAGCCCGCCACCGGATACAGCCTGTCCATGCGCGTTGGTTTGGGGTCGGGGATATGGGGGAGTGGAGGATTGGCGGGCTGAAGCCCGCCCTACGAGTGGTCGGTGGAACCGAAGAGAGGCGCAAACACGCCGCCCGTTTTGCCAAAGGTGAACCTTCGGTTCGACGGGCGGGTCATGCCGGAGGCATGCTTTCAGCATGACGCGGCCCGGCGGTGCCGCCGGGCGGGTGGGTTGAAAGCGGAAACATGCGGGTTGATGGCTTTATTGACCTAAACTAAGTTAAAAAAGATTACCGTTTTTCCGTTCAACACACCCCAGAATCGCAAAACTACAATTAAAAAATTTCCGGAGATCAAAAGAGATTTAAAGATGAACGAAAACGATGGGAAAAAATTTGAGAACGAGGTCGAAGATGTTTTTAAAACCATTTCCGCTCTAGAAGGGGTGTCTGTTATTGAAAAAGATGCTCGACTTGAATCCCCGGAAGGTCCAAGACAAATAGACCTTCTGATCAAGACACATGTGGCAGGGCATGAACTCCTCACTATAGTTGAGTGCAAGGACAAGCTTCGAAGAGTAGATTTGCCAACTGTAGACGCATTTCACTCACTTTTAGACGACGTCCGAGCAAACAAAGGCATTTTAGTTTCCCGATCCGGCTTTAGCAAAAACGCTATCCAAAAAGCTCGCCGATTGGGAATCGACCTTTGTACGATCGACAAGTTATCTAACAATCTCAGCAACCCACTTGCCAGCCTGCCAATTATTGTGAAATTCTTCGCAATCGAAAACCTCAGTTTAAATTATACTTTCCAAGAGAACCAATCGCACAAAAGGATAAGAGCTTCGTTAGATCGTTATCTATGCGGAATGAGCGTGAAAGACTTACTCTCGCTCCTACCCTTCAATGAGATTTTCTATAATAGCAAAGTAACTAAGGAGATCACAAAAGAAGAAGTGGGGCAGCCACTCTGGATTGACGGTGCCGATGGGGATATTATTCCGATTTCAAAATGCGACTTGTCAATGAATGTATCGCCGGAAGTATTTTTCGGATTCGCCTCGGACCTCCCATCAACATTCATAAAAGAGACGTTAGGAGAGAATATTACGGACCTCATCTTTGAAAACGATGAGCTACATGCTTCTCAGAATTACTTCATAAAGTATGAAAAAATTGACGCGCTACCTCAGAATATCAAAGATTTTCACATTCAAGTCTTAAGCATTCCCAGAAGCTATAAAAGCGCAAGCTTTTCTATTTCGGCATTCGATCCAAATATTGGTCAGGTTGTCAATTTTGGAAAAGGTACTTTGACTTCTAATACGTAAGATTCGTGAAAGTTGCCGAATTAGTTTATGGACAGCCTCAGCTGTCCATCTGCACTAAAACTGCACCGGGTGCCGCACGCGTTTGGCTTTGCCAAACGCTTTCGCGCACGCGCACTTAAGATGGATTAGGAATCCATCTTAAGTGCGGAAATAAACGCCTCCTGAGGGATATCCACCTTCCCGAACTGGCGCATCTTCTTTTTCCCCGCCTTCTGCTTGTCCAGCAGTTTGCGTTTCCGGGTGGCGTCGCCTCCGTAGCATTTGGCGGTCACGTCCTTGCGCAGGGCGGACAGGGTCTCGCGGGCGATGACCTTGCCTCCGATGGCGGCCTGGATCGGGATTTTGAACATGTGGCGCGGGATCAGGTCCTTGAGCTTTTCGCACATCGCGCGGCCCCGCATCTCGGCCCGGTCGCGGTGAACCATGGTCGACAGCGCATCGACCGGTTCGTCATTCACAAGGATCGACATCTTGACCAGCGCGTCTTGACGGTAGCCGGTCATCTGGTAGTCGAAGCTGGCATAGCCCTTGGTCACCGATTTCAGGCGGTCGTAGAAGTCAAAGACGACCTCGTTCAGGGGCAGGTCATAGACGACCATGGCGCGCTGGCCCGCATAGGTCAGGTCCATCTGGATGCCGCGGCGGTCCTGGCAGAGTTTGAGCACGTCGCCGAGATATTCGTCGGGCACCAGAATGGTCGCCTTGATGCGCGGTTCCTCAAGATGGTCGACCTTGGACAGGTCGGGCATGTCGGCGGGGTTGTGCAGCTCGATCATCTCACCGTCTTTCATGTAGACGTGATAGATCACGCTGGGCGCGGTGGTGATGAGGTCGATATCGTATTCACGCTCGATCCGGTCGCGGATGACCTCGAGGTGCAGCAGGCCAAGGAAGCCGCAGCGGAAGCCAAAGCCAAGCGCGGCCGAGGTTTCCATTTCATACGAGAATGAGGCGTCGTTCAGCGCCAGCTTTTCGATCGCGTCGCGCAGGTCTTCGAATTCGGCGGAATCCACCGGGAAGAGGCCGCAGAACACCACCGGCTGCGCGGGTTTGAAGCCCGGCAGTGCAACTTCGGTGCCGTTGCGGTCATTGGTGATGGTGTCGCCGACGCGGGTGTCACGGACCTGCTTGATCGAGGCGGTGAGAAACCCGATTTCGCCCGGGCCGAGGCTGTCGATCATCTGCATTTGCGGGCGGAAGACACCGACGCGGTCGACATGGTGCAGGGTGCCGTTCGACATGAACTTGACCCGCATCCCCTTTTTCAGCGTGCCGTCCATGATGCGGACCAGAACAATGACGCCCAGATAGGCGTCGTACCACGAATCCACCAGCATCGCCTTGAGCGGCGCGTCCAGAGTGCCCTGCGGCGCGGGCAGTTTGTGCACGATCGCTTCCAGCGTCTCGTGGATGCCCTGCCCGGTCTTGGCGCTGACCTGAATGGCGTCGCTTGCGTCGATGCCGATCACGTCCTCGATCTGTTCGGCCACGCGGTCACAGTCGGACGCGGGCAGGTCGATCTTGTTCAGGACCGGCACGATCTCATGATCGGCGTCGATGGCCTGATACACGTTCGCCAGCGTCTGCGCCTCGACCCCTTGGGTCGAGTCCACAACCAGCAGCGAGCCTTCGACGGCGCGCATCGACCGGCTGACCTCATAGGCGAAATCCACGTGGCCGGGGGTGTCGATCAGGTTCAGCACATAGGTCTCGCCATTATCGGCGGTATAGTCGATGCGAACCGTGTTGGCCTTGATGGTAATGCCACGCTCGCGCTCGATATCCATGCTGTCGAGCAGCTGTTCCTTCATGTCACGATCCTGCACTGTCCCGGTCTCTTGGATGAGCCGGTCAGCAAGGGTGGATTTGCCATGGTCGATATGCGCGACGATGGAGAAATTGCGGATATGAGCGAGGTCTGTCATGGAGTGGGGATATGCGTCGGAAATGGGCTGTGGTCAATGGTTCAAGATGATCTGCCGCGACCAATACAACTTCATTGCCAATCGCATACAAATCGCTTCAAGGATTGTACTTAGCACCAAACTTGATGCAGGAGATAAACTTGCATTGCGGCGAAATACCGTTTCAAGGCCAATGCGCTCGCTGAAGGGCCTGCATGTTGGATGTAAAGCACTGATTGTACGTATACTCTGAAGCAAGCTCCACATCCCGGATGTCAAGAATTGAACGCGCAACGTCGCCTTCAATGCGATCACTCGACCAATAGTCTTCATTGGCGATCAAGCTCTGTAGCGGGCTTCTTGGAGAATAAGGTGAGGCGAGCAACGCAGCAGCAGTAACCGTACAATCGGCGACCTCATCCGCACAGTAAATGCTACAAAAGTTACGAATGGGGGTCCAGGCCACTATCTCTGAGCTAAGTTTCGTTGCTTTTTCCCTGATGCCGGCGTCACTAATCAATTCTCTTGGAGTAAATAGGCCCCAAGCTAGTTCGGAAGATAAGAAGCGATCATCTCCAGTATTCAGCCAAGCGAGCGATGCCGAACCTCCCAGATTGGAACCCTCCGAATTATGTTTCTGCAGGTACAATGCCCAGAACAAAAAGACACTGGCGTCTTGGGGCAGTTTGTGGTCGAGGCCTTGCAAAACCTCAACCAAATCAGCCCCTTCACCATCGTAGAGCATAGATTGCGCTGCAAGCATCGCGGTAATTGGTTCACCAAGTTCGACCAACACTGCAATCGCAGGAGCTTTATTCTCGAATTTGGCAACTTGTAGCAGGGCAAGGGCCAGAGGCTCGGAGTTTTGCACTTCCGTTAGCCATGATTTGCCCGACAGACCACCAGGTTTTCGCAGTAGAGCTATGCGATCCTTGCGATCCATTTCGGACGTCACATGCGCATGAAAACTACTTCGACTTGCGATGTTCGCCAGCAATATTTGAGCTGCAGCATTTCCATTTTGGGCCTGAGCAGAAAGGCTTTGCAATGCAGCCAGATCTTCGCCACCCAACCAAGCTAGAACCGCTTCTTTGAATTCCGGCGCGTCTTGACCTTGCAAAGAGGGCACTTCCGACAAAGCCACCATTGGATAAAACCAAACTGCGGCTGACAGAATCAGCTTTTTTATCGAAATCACTGCCCTACCCCTTGTATTCGCCGCTCAAATTCGCTTCCGGCATTTCCCGATGCGCGGCTTTTGTCCTCGTCAAATCAACACCGTTTGATTTGCCTGTCAAAACAATTGATCCGCGCGCCCGTTTGATTCATACTCCGCCGCAGACCGAGAGGGGCGCAAGACCCGTCCGGGCAGGCAAAAACGAGGCTCGAGTATGAAACAGTTCCTCATTATCGCATTTTGTGCGGCATCGCTGACGGCGGTGGCTCAGGTCGCGGATGCGGCGCAGATCAGGCAGGCGTGCATGGCGTCGGACCGCTCGGCCGCGACGCGGGACCGGTGCAGCTGCATTCAGCGCGTGGCGGATCAGGCGTTGACGCGCAGTGATCAGAAAACCGTGGCGAGATGGTTCAAGGACCCCCATCAGGCGCAGGTGTTGAAGATGTCGAAATCCGCGCGCGATGATGCGCTGTGGGATCGGTACCAGAACTTTGGCCAGATGGCGCAGGCGATCTGCAGCTAACCCGTTCTGAATGCTTGACCTGATCCACGCTGCGCCCCAGAAAGGCGCAGCGAAAGGTGTATTGCATGGTAATGAAAGGGCTGACCCTGCGGGGCCTTGAAGTGTTCGAGGCATTGGCGCGGACGGGATCGGTGGCGCAGGCTGCCGAGATCACAGGGCTCAGCCAGCCATCCGTTTCGCAGCAATTGCGCAATCTGGAAAACGCGCTGGGGACCGAACTGGTCGATCACGGGCGGCGACCGATGCGGCTGACGCAGGCGGGGCGCAGTTTCCTTGCGCGGGCCGAGGCGGTTCTGTCCGAGCTGCACATGGCCCAGAGCGAGCTGTCGGTCATGGATCTGGGCCATCTGACCACGCTGTCGATCGGGCTGATCGACGATTTCGACAATGATCTGACGCCGCGGCTGGCCACCTTGCTGGCCGACAGCCTGACCCGGTCGAAATTCAAGCTGATCACCCTGTCGAGCCTTGATCTGTTCGAGGCGCTGGCCGAGCAGCGCCTGCATATGGCGGTCACCGCCCATAGCGGCGAAGTGCTGGAGGGGGTGGTCGAATACCCGCTGGTCCACGATCCGTTCATTCTGGTGGCCCCACAGGGATCGGGGGGCGTCGAGGCCGTGCAGGAGCGGCTGCCGTTTCTGCGCTATGCCCGCGAGCAGCTGATCAGCCGCCAGATCGAGGCGCATCTGGCGCGCCGGTCGCAGGTGTTCGAGGAACGGTTCGAGATCGGCTCGCACATGGCGCTGATGGCCATGGTGGCGCGGGGTCTGGGCTGGGCCATCACGACGCCGCTGGGCTTCATGCGCGCGGCGCGGTTCCATGAGGGGCTGGAGGCGCACCCTGCCCCGTTCGGGGAGTTCTCGCGCAACATATCGCTGCTGGCGCGCACCGAGTGGTCCGATCAGGTCCCGCAGGAGGTTGCGGGCATGACCCGGCGTCTGATGCAGAACCAGATCGTGGACCCGGCGGTTGCCAAGCTGCCCTGGCTGAGCGGCCAGTTGCGGGTGACCGGCGGCTAGGTGTCCAGATGGGCGGCAAGCCCGTCAACTGCGGCTTCGATCAGGTCCAGCGCGCCGTCGAAATCCCGCGTGAAATACGGATCGGGTACGTGATCGGCACCGGTCTGAGGCGCGAAGTCCGTCAGCAGGCGAACCGGCGTGCCGTTGCCCGGTGGGCGCAGGTCTTCGATATCGGCGATGTTTTGGGCATCCATGCCGATGATCAGGTCGAACCGGTCGAAATCCGCGACGGTGAACTGGCGCGCGCGCAGGTCGCCGAGGTCGATGCCTCTGCGGATTGCGGCCTTCTGCATCGGGCCATAGGGCGGATTGCCCGTGTGCCAGCCCATGGTTCCGGCACTGTCGGTTGCATGATGCGGTGCGCGGGCGCGAAAGACGCCCTCGGCCGCGGGAGAGCGGCAGATATTGCCCAGGCAGACAAAGAGGATACGGTGTGTCATGGCCAAGGTGTAACGCGCGGAGGGGATATGGAAAAGATCGTCATTCTGACCGGGGCAGGGATTTCGGCTGAAAGCGGGCTGAGCACCTTCCGCGACGAAGGCGGGCTGTGGGCGCAGCACCGGATCGAGGATGTGGCCACGCCCGAAGGTTTTGCGCGCGATCCCGCCTTGGTGCAGGGGTTTTACAATGCACGCCGCGTTCAGGCCGCCGCTGTGAAGCCCAATGCGGCCCACATGGCGCTGGCGCGGTTGCAGCAGGGCTGGCCCGCAGAGGTCGTGATCGTGACCCAGAACGTCGACAGCCTGCATGAAGCGGGCGGTGCGACGGGTGTCATCCACATGCATGGCACATTGGCGGGAGCCCTGTGTTCCGGATGTGATCATCGCTGGCCCGCCCCGCCCGAAACGGCCGTCGCCGAGCCCTGCCCCGCCTGCGGCCAGCCCACCGCCCGGCCCGATGTGGTCTGGTTCGGCGAGATGCCTTATTACATGGACGACATCTACGACCACCTTGCCAGCGCATCGATCTTTGCCGCCATCGGCACCTCGGGTCAGGTCTATCCGGCGGCGGCCTTTGTCCACGAGGCGCAGGCGGTGGGCGCGCGGACGGTCGAGATCAATCTGGAGCCGACGCCCGGGCCGTCGGGCTTTGATGAGCGCATTGTCGGCAGGGCATCCGAAACGGTTCCGCGATGGGTCGGTCAGCTTCTTGCGGGATATTCTTAAGCTACAGACAACGCTGGCTTAATTTGTGTACACTATCTGCGATAGCGACTGGAGGACACGCCATGACTGATCAAGACCCCCGCACCGGTGAAATCCTGGATGACGGCAGCATGGCCGGGCGTGACATGCTGGGGGAACAGCTGTCCAGCCTGTGGTGGACTTTTCTGCTGCGCGGGGTGCTGGCCGGGCTTGTCGGTATTGCAGCGCTGTTCTGGCCGTCTGGCAGCATCGCGCTGCTGCTGCGGCTGGTCGGTGTGTTGCTGATCCTCGACGGTGGGCTGACGCTTTTGGGTGTTGGTCGTCGCGGGGTGCTGGGAGGTGCTGCGATCAGCGCGCTTCTGATCGGGCTTGTCCTGCTGATCTGGCCGGAAGGCACGGTGAAACTGGCGTTTTTCCTCATGGGCGCATGGGCACTGATCATCGGGATCGGATCCCTGGCGGCTGCCGGGCAGATGCATGCAAGTGACCCGCAACGCGGTTCCATGCGCGTCTCGGGATTTGTCGCGCTTGTCGTCGGGCTTGTCCTGATGATCTGGCCGGCGGTGGCGCTGGTTGCGCTGGGATGGGGTATCGCATTCTCGGCGCTGGCCATGGCCGCTGTGATGTTCTGGCTGGCCTCTCGGTTTCGGCAGGCGGGCGACCGCGTCGGTATGAAAACCATCAACAAGTAGCTCTATCCGCAGCCGCATGGAAATCAGGCCGGGCAAAGCCCGGCCTGACGCATGGATGAGGGCCGCAGCGCGGCCCGAAGACAGGCGCTGCCCTAGTTCGAATGTGATCCGTGGCCGCCTTTGTCCTGACGTTCCAGATCGACGGGAATCTCGATCTCGACCTCGCCTGCCTTTTCAAAGATCAGCGTGACCGGCACCATGGCGTCCTGTTCGAACGGGGCCGTCAGCCCCATGAACATCACATGGTCGCCGCCACGTTTCAGCATGTGGGTTTCACCGGCCGGAATGGCAAAGCCTTCTTCGACATGCACCATCTTGGCTACGCCGTTTTCATCGACCTTGTGGGTGTGCAATTCCACACGCGCTGCCGCGTCCGAGGTTGCACCGATCAGCCGGTCATCGGCGTCGCCCTGATTGTGGATCATCATGAACGCGGCTCCGGCGATGGCGGTCTTGCCCGAGGAGCGGGCATAGGCGTCGTCAACCTTGATGGGGCCTTCGGCAAAGGCGGGGATGGCCAGCGACACGGCGGCCAGAGTTGCAAGCAGAGTGGTTTTGAGGGACATCGTGCCTCTCCTGTATAAAGGTTTGAAAAGGGTGGGTTTCAAACGCTGACAGGAGGCGCGCGGGCCGGGGTTGCGGGAACCGGCAGGGCGATCTGGTTGCCCAGATGCCGCAGCGGTGACGGCTGCGCCTGTTCCGGTGCGGCTGGCAGTGCCGGTTCGGCAACTGCAACGGCCCCCAGCAGGGATATCGCGTAGTCCGGGCAATAATGCGGCGGTACAGTCGGTTGCCCGTTTTCGTCCATATAGACGACGACCGGACCGGTGCCCGTACACAGCACCATCTGGCCCACGGCCTTGTCCATGCCGCGCGACATGGCCAGCCCCTGCCCGGTCAGAACCAGCAGCAGGGACAGCGCATAAGGCAGAAATCTGGTAACAACAGGTCTCATCCTGACCCAGCTATAGGTCAGCAGCGGGAAAAGCTTCAAGCGCCAAAGGGTCGCGCTTGAAGCTGATTTTCAATAATCCAGTCCGGGTCTTTTCACCCTGTCTGTGGTGAAGCTGGTATGGGACCGGTTCACCCAGCGCTGCATCCGCGTGCAGGTTGCAATCGCCTTGCGGAATACCGCGGCCAGAAACAGGAAAAGATAAAAACTTTTTAACGTCATAATGTGGCCCCCGCCTGATGAATGACAGTGACGTTAGGTCAGATTCGCAATCCTGTATGTGAAGAAGTTCACCAATGGCGAAAAATTAGTTCCAGATTGAGAACAATGGGGGCCGAAAGGGGCTGGCCCAACAGAAAAGGCCCCGCACCGAGAGGGTGCAGGGCCTGAAATTCTGTTGGTTGAAAGACCTTAGGCCGAAGCTTGCGCCTTGGCGATTTCTTTCTTCACTTTCAGAGCGTTTGCCGACAGCTCATCATCCTTGGCTTTGGCTAGGAACGCGTCCAGACCACCGCGGTGGTCAACCGAACGCAGCGCAGCCGCCGAGATGCGCAGCTTGACGCCACGGCCCAGAGTTTCGGACTGCAGGGTAACGTCATTCAGGTTCGGCAGAAAACGACGACGAGTTCTGTTTTTGGCGTGGCTGACATTGTTGCCAGTCATCGGGCCTTTTCCGGTCAGTTCGCAACGGCGCGACATGGTTTCTTCCTTTGTTTCTGGAGGCCGGGCTGGATACCCGCGGCCAAATCACAAGGGGCGCAACCCGAAGTCGCGCCCGAAAACTGGTTGGATGCGTGTAGTGGGAATCGCGCGGGGGGTCAAGACGGGCTGCGCGAAATCTTTCAATTTGCCTGCCATGCAGGAATGGCCCGGATGGGCCATGCCGTTGGCAAGAGTATTTGGCAAAAGGTGAAACGGCCATGACGGCCCTTCAGCCGAGCGTGTCCAGAAGCTGACCGGCAGCGACCGCCGGGCTGAGTCGCCCTTGCGAGACTTCGTCGTTCAGGCGCTCCATCTCGGCGCGGGCCTGCGGTGTGTCGAGGCGGGCGAGAAGGGCGTGGCGGACCTCCTGATCGAACCAGTAGCGGGCCTGGGCGGCGCGGTTTGCCTCCCAGATACCGGTGTCGCGGCGCCATTGGGTCAGGGTTTGCATTTCGTCCCAGGCCTGTTCCAGCCCGTGTTCTTCGACAGCGGAAACGGTCATCGCCTTGGGGAAACCTTCGGGATCCTGCGGGCGTTTGCGCAGCAGCCGCAGGGCGCCGGCATAATCCGCGCAGGTGCGGGTGGCAGTCGCTTTCAGGTCGCCATCAGCCTTGTTGACCAGAATGATGTCGGCCATTTCCATGATGCCGCGTTTGACACCCTGCAACTCGTCCCCGCCCGCCGGGGCCAGCAGCAGCAGAAACAGGTCTGACAGTTCGGACACCACCGTTTCCGACTGCCCCACGCCCACGGTTTCGATCAGCACCACGTCATAGCCTGCGGCCTCGCACAGGGCGATGGCCTCGCGGGTGCGGCGGGCGACCCCGCCAAGGTGGCTCTGGCTGGGAGAGGGTCGGATGAAGGCGTTCTGTTCGCGGCTCAGGCGTTCCATCCGGGTCTTGTCGCCCAGGATCGAGCCGCCCGAGCGGGCCGAGCTGGGGTCGACCGCCAGAACCGCAACGCGCAGCCCCTGCCCGGTCAGCATCATGCCAAAGCTTTCGATGAAGGTGGACTTGCCCACACCGGGCGTGCCGGACAGACCGATACGCATCGCCTGACGCCCCGAACCGGCAAGCTGTGCCAGAAGGTCGCTGGCCTGTGCCCGGTGATCGGCGCGGTTGCTTTCAACAAGGGTGATTGCACGCGCCAGCGCCCGACGCTCGCCCTTCAGAATTCTG
Organism: Ruegeria sp. O6; assembly: GCF_056535045.1. Lineage (NCBI taxonomy): Bacteria > Pseudomonadati > Pseudomonadota > Alphaproteobacteria > Rhodobacterales > Roseobacteraceae > Ruegeria > Ruegeria sp. O6. The sequence goes on from NZ_JBQERM010000014.1 coordinate 33,354, forward strand.
TCGCTCAGGCTGTCTGTCTGCATTCTTGTCCCGATCCTAGAGGCAGGAACAGTTGCCGTGCTTGGAGGGTGTTTGTCCAGACCGGAGGCGGCAGGAAATGCGAAGATCGCGCAGCCTGCGTCATTTCGTGCGGGGCGATTTACTGATGTGAGCGCGGAAACTGGACGCCACCTGCGGGATCGCGGATAAGGGCCGGATGACCCTACGCCTGCCTATAGACGATGCCATACCCGGCCTGCTGGACACCCTGCGGGCGCAGGGCCGTGCTGTGCTGCAAGCACCGCCCGGTGCGGGCAAGACCACGCGGGTTCCGCTGGCGATGCTGGAGGCGGGTCTGTGCGGCGGCAGGATCGTGATGCTGGAGCCGCGGCGGCTGGCGGCACGGGCCGCGGCAGAGCGGATGGCAGAGACGCTGGGAGAGCGCGCGGGCCAGAGTGTTGGCTACCGCGTGCGGGGCGATGCGAAAGTGTCAAAAGACACAAGGATCGAGGTGGTGACCGAGGGCATTCTGACCCGAATGCTGCAATCGGACCCTGACCTGCCGGGCATCGGGGCGGTGATCCTTGATGAATTCCACGAACGCTCGCTAAACGCGGATCTGGGGTTGGCCCTGTGCCTTGAGGTCACGGGCGCGCTGCGGGACGACCTGATTCTGCTGGCCATGTCGGCCACATTGGACGCGGACCCGGTGGGGCGCCTGATGGCCGCGCCGCTGGTTACGTCGGAAGGCCGGAGTTTTCCTGTCGAGATGCGCTTGCTGGACCGGCCCTTGGGGCCTCAGGCACGGCGGCTGGATGCATTGGTCGATCTGGTCGTTGAGGCCGAGCGCGAGACCCGCGCCATCGGTGGCGGAATCTTGGTGTTTCTGCCCGGTGAAGGTGAAATCCGGCGGGCTGAAGCAGCCCTGACCGGACGCCTGCCCGCCAGTTGCACGGTGCGCCCGCTGTTCGGAGCCATGCCCTTTGCGGCCCAGCGCGCAGCGATTGCCCCGGTTGAGACCGGGCGCAAGGTGGTGCTGGCGACGTCGATTGCCGAAACCTCGCTGACGATCCCCGATATCCGGGTGGTGGTGGATATGGGGCAAGCGCGGCGGGCGCGGTTTGATCCGGGCTCGGGCATGTCCCGGCTGGTGACCGAGCGGGTGACACGGGCCGAGGCCACGCAACGCGCGGGTCGTGCGGGCCGTGTGGCAGAGGGGCTGTGTTACCGGCTGTGGTCAAACGGGGAGGATGGCGCGCTGGCCGCGTACCCGCCTGCCGAGATTGAAGCCGCCGATCTGACCGGGCTGGCGCTGGAGCTGGCGCTGTGGGGCGCGGATGCCGCCGATCTGGCCTTTCTGACCCCGCCACCCGAAGGCGCGATGGCCGAGGCGCGCGCCCTTCTGGCGATGCTGGGCGCGCTGGACGGCAAGGGGCGGATCACCGAACACGGGCGGGCGCTGGCGGCGCTGCCGTTGCATCCCCGGCTGGGGCATATGCTGGTGCGGGCCGGACCGAGTGCCGCGCCTTTGGCCGCCTTGATGGCCGAGCGCGACCCCCTGCGCGGCGCGCCGGTGGATATCGCCTTGCGGCAAGAGGCACTGCGGGATGTGCGCACCTTTCAGCGCAACCGGGTCTGGCAGGTGAACATGGGCGCCGTGGATCGGATCAATGCCGAGGCCAAGCGGTTGAGGAAACAGGCCGGAAGCAAGACGGATGATCTGAGCGCTGCCGCCATGGCCGCCCTCGCCTATCCCGATCGTATCGGACAGCGGCGCAAGGGCGATGCGCCGCGTTATGTGTTGTCGGGGGGCAAAGGTGTCGTGCTGGACAGCGGCGATTCGCTGGCGGCGGCGCCTTTTCTGGTTGTCACCGACACCGATGGAAACCCGCGCGAGGCAAAGGTGCGGATGGCCACCCAGATTTCGGAACGCGAGATCCGCGAACTGTTCGCCGACCAGATCCATTGGGCCGAGGTTTGCGCCTGGTCAAAACGTGAGCGGCGGGTTGTGTCACGACAGCAGGAGCGGTTTGGGGCGATCACGCTGGACGACCGCATCTGGAAGGATGTCCCGGACGCGGCCGTGGCGCGTGCGATGCTGGACGGGGTGCGCGATCTGGGATTGCGGCTGGACGGGGCCGCCGCACGGCTGGCCGCGCGGGTGGAACTGGTGCGCGCCGACGGGGTGGACCTGCCCGACTTTTCGGTCGAGGGTCTGATGGCCGAGCTGGACGACTGGCTGTTGCCGATGCTGTCCGGTGTCAAAAGCGCGGAGGACTGGAAACGGTTCGACCCGCTGCCCGCCTTGCGCGCGCGGCTGGACTGGACCCAGTCCCAGGAACTGGACCGGCGCGCCCCGGGATCGTTTGAAACACCCCTGGGGCGCAAGGTACCAATCGATTATGGCGCGGCGGTCCCCGAAATCTCGGTTCGGTTGCAGGAGCTGTTCGGAGTGACCCGGCATCCGGTGGTTGGCGGACAGCCCCTGAAGATTACGCTGCTGTCCCCGGCGCAGCGCCCGATCCAGATTACCCGCGATCTGCCGGGGTTCTGGGCCGGGTCTTATGCGGATGTGCGCAAGGATATGCGGGCGCAATACCCCAAACATCCATGGCCCGAAGACCCGACACAGGCCGACCCGACTCTGAGGGCCAAACGCAGGCAGGAATAGACCCATTGCCGTGTTGCTTCCGGCAAGCGGCTCAGGCTTTCGGGGCTGTTGCACGAAATCTCACAAATCACAGTAAATTGACCGAAGAACCGGTCATAATCAGAAATAAGCGGACATTTCATTGAAGTCTGGCATTATTGTTGTTACGTCACACAGGTTTCGAAGACAGAAACAGGATTTGAAGACATCTCATGAGTGCTTGGCTGCGAAATATCTGGGAAGAGGTCGGACGCCCCTTGTTCCTGCGTCCCCAAAGGGTGCAGTTTGCGGCCCTGTGTACACGCAGGCATGAGGATCAGGACGAGGTTCTGCTGATCACCAGCCGCGAAACCGGGCGCTGGATCATCCCGAAGGGCTGGCCTGTCAATGGTCTGGACGGGTTGGAGACGGCCCTGCTGGAGGCGTGGGAAGAGGCTGGCGTGCGTGCAGAAGCGGTCGACAAGGAGCCCATCGGCCAATTCACCTATGACAAGATCTTCAAGGGGGGATCGGCACAGTCGGTCCTGACCCGCGTCTACCGGGTTTCCGTGCGAGAACTTGCCGATGATTTTCCCGAAGTGGATAAGCGCAAACGTCAGTGGTTTTCACCGGCAGAAGCCGCCAAACGGGTGCAGGAGCCCGAGTTGCAGGCGCTGCTGCGACAGATGTAGCCGTTTCGCAACAATTTGATGGCTGCGCGCTTGCCCCTGAACCGGGAAACCGTTAGCTGCGGGCGATCTGCGAAACTTTGACCAAGCCCATGTCTGACACAAATTCAAAACCGCGCTGGCAGTCGCTTGACAGCGACCTGCAACGCATCTCGCGCGTAGAAATCGCCAATCTTCATGTCGCCCGCCCGCTGCTGGCGCCGGGAATTGCACTGGCGTTCATGGTGCTTTCCGGATTGATGGCGGCGGTGCTGTTCGGTCGGGCCGACGGCACCTATATCGTCGTGGCTGCCGCCGCGTTCGGAGCCTATATGGCGATCAACATCGGTGCCAATGACGTGGCCAACAACATGGGTCCCGCGGTGGGTGCGAACGCGCTGACCATGGGCGGTGCCATCGTGATCGCCGCCGTTGCCGAAAGCGCGGGCGCTTTGCTTGCGGGAGGCGATGTGGTCTCGACCATCTCGAAGGGGATCATCGACCCGGCCTCGGTGCAGAACAGTAACGTGTTCATCTGGGCCATGATGGCGGCGCTGATCTCGTCCGCCATGTGGGTCAATCTGGCGACCTGGATCGGCGCGCCGGTGTCGACAACGCATTCGGTTGTTGGCGGGGTCATGGGCGCGGGGATTGCCGCTGCCGGGCTGAGTGCGGTGAGCTGGGGCACGATGGGCGCGATTGCGGCCAGCTGGGTGATATCTCCGGTTCTAGGCGGCGTGATTGCGGCGGCATTCCTGGCGCTGATCAAGACCAAGATCCAGTATCAGGACGACAAGATCGCCGCCGCGCGGCGTTGGGTGCCGATCCTTGTGGCGGTGATGGCGGCAGCGTTCGCCACCTACCTGTCGGTCAAGGGTCTGAAGCGGATCGTGAAGATCGAATTGGAGGTGGCGCTGCTGATCGGTCTGGGCAGCGGTGTGCTGGTCTGGGCGCTGACGGTTCCCTGGGTGCGTCGCAAGTCCGAGGGGCTGGAGAACCGGACCCGGTCGCTGAAAACCCTGTTTGGCCTGCCATTGGTGATATCGGCCGCGTTTCTGAGTTTTGCCCATGGCGCAAATGATGTGGCCAACGCGGTCGGCCCCCTGGCGGCGATTGTCCACGCGGCAGAGTTCGGGGATTTCGCCCAAAAGGTTTCGATCCCGTTATGGGTGATGATCATCGGCGCGTTCGGGATATCGTTCGGTCTGTTCTTGTTTGGGCCCAAGCTGATCCGGATGGTCGGCAGCCAGATCACCAAGCTGAACCCGATGCGGGCGTTTTGCGTGGCGTTGTCAGCGGCGATCACGGTCATTGTCGCCAGCTGGCTGGGCTTGCCGGTCAGTTCCACGCATATCGCCGTTGGCGCAATTTTCGGCGTCGGGTTCTATCGTGAGTGGCAGTCGGATCGCAGGCGGAAACAGAACAATGGGCGAAACGCGACAGCGCAGAAGCTGGCCCCGGAAGAATACCGGCGGCGCAAGCTGGTGCGGCGGTCGCATTTCATGACGATCATTGCGGCCTGGGTCGTGACCGTGCCTGCCGCAGCCGCCATGTCGGCCGTGATTTTCTGGATATTGACCAGATTCGTCTGACGACTGCGATCAAAGCCTGATCTGTTCCGGGGACAGCGGATGATCGGGCGCGTGTTTGATCAGGTCTGACACTTTCGTGCAAAGGGGGGTGGGCACCCCGGTTTCATGCCCCAGCCGAATGATATGGCCCTGAAGGCTGTCAATTTCCGTTTGCCGCTCGGCCATCAGGTCATAGGCCATCGAGGTCCGGGCGGTGGGATCGATGGTGAGCATCCGCGCTGCGATCCGGCTGAACAAAGGTGTCGGCAGCCGCAGGATATGCGGCGTCATCCACGCCGGAAGCGGCGTTGTCGAGGCCACCGGATGCCCGGCCGCCTTGAGAACCAACAGCGCCTCGGCCATCTGGTCGGCCATGAGGTTGCGCCAGTCACGGCTGAGCAGCTGATCCACAAGCGGCAGGCCCGACAGCGCGTTCAGCGCATTGTTCAGATTGATCACCAGCTTGCCCCATTGCACCGCCTCGATCCGGTCAGTTGCGATAACGGGCAGGTCCGGGCTGCTGAGGGCGGTGGCCAGATCGCCGGGGCCGTTCTGGATGACAATTTCGCCTGATGTGGCCCGGTGATAGGTGGCGGGGCCGTTCGGGACCACGTTAAAGGGGACCATACCCGCGCGCACATCCCGACCGGGCAGCGCCTTGCGCAGGGTTGCCGCGTTCTCGATCCCGTTTTGCCAGGACAGGACGGGCGCGTCCCGACAGGCGGCGTCCGCGATGTGACCGGCCATATCCGCCGTCGCCCCGGATTTGACGGTGACAATGACCAGCTCGGCTTGATCCAGGCAGGCAGGATCGGTGCTGAGTGTCAGGGCTTCCGCCGCAACATGGGCATTGAGGCCATCGTAATCCGTGACCGCCAGCCCATGTTCGCGGATCGGGTCCAGTACACGGGCACGCCCCAGCAAGGTCACCGCATGCCCTGAGCGGGCCAGTAAACCGCCGCAGTAGCAGCCGATGCTGCCCGCGCCTGCGATGACAAGTTTCATGATACCCCCTCTGGTATACCAGAAAGGATCACCGCAAACGGACGGTTACACAAGCCCACCCGGCCCCGACGCCGTACGCGGGCGGGCCAGCCGGGGCTTAGTACGCTCAAACTGTTCTGAAATGGCGATAAATTCGCGGTCATCCCCTGCCGGAAGGTGGAAGGCGCCATTGACCCAATCGGCGCTTTTCCACTCATGAATCGCCGTCTCGATCTTTTCTTTCGAGGATGAGACGAAGTTCCACCAAATATAGCGATCCTTATTCAGGGTCGCGCCGCCCAGCAGCATCAGCCGCGCACCCTGCGGGCCTGCCCGGGCCGATAGCCTGTCACCGGGGCGGAACACCATCATGCGGCCTTCGTCGAACATGTCGCCTGCAATCTCGATCGATCCTTGCGTGACATAGACACCGCGATCCTCGTGGTCGTCGGGCAGCGGGAAGGACGCGCCGGGGGCAAGCTGAACATCCAGATAGAAGGTCTCGGACAGCATCGTCACGGGGCTGGTTTCGCCATAAGCGTTGCCGAGGATCAGCCGTGCGCTGACGCCCTTGTCTTGGATATGGGGCAGCGCGCCTTGCTTGTGGTGTTCGAACTCGGGGGCCATATCCTCCTGCGCTTCGGGCAGGGCAAGCCAGGTCTGAATGCCGAACAGCTTGTGGCCTTTGCCGCGCGTTTCTTCGCTGGTGCGCTCGGAATGGGTCACGCCACGGCCTGCAACCATCCAGTTGACCTCGCCGGGATAAATCATCTGGTGAGTGCCGAGGCTGTCGCGATGTTCGAATTCGCCCTGATAGAGGTAAGTGACGGTTCCCAGCCCGATATGCGGGTGCGGTCGCACGTCAATGCCACCTTCGGTGACGAATTCTGCCGGGCCGACCTGATCGAAGAAGATGAATGGGCCAACCAGTTGGCGTTTGACCGAGGGCAGCGCGCGGCGCACCTCGAACCCGCCCAGATCGCGGGCGCGGGGAATGATGAGTGTTTCCAGCGCGCCGTTTTCAGCTGCGTCGGGGGTGTGGGACGGGTTCCAGCTCACATTCGTATCCTCGGCCTTTTTGATCATCCAAAGCAGGTCTGCATTCGCTAAGTCAAAATATATGCAGGCCCGGGCCCGGCGTCAGTGCAGCCCTGCACGGGGGACGTGCATATTTGCGGCATTCGCGCGTGGTGGTGCATATTGATATAACCCCTAACTAGGGATAAATGATTGCCATGACACACGAGACTCAAAACCGAGAAAATCAGGCCCTGGTATTGGCCCTGTTGCGCAGCCAGCAGTTGTTCATGCGTGCCATGGGACCGGTGTTTCGCGCCGGGGGTCTGACGGCACCTCAGTGGGATGCGCTGGAGACCCTGAACACCAAAGGTGCGCTGTCGATCAATGACCTGTTGCGCCTGACGCTGTCCACATCCGGCAATCTGGATGTTGTCGTCAAAAACCTGATTCAGGCCGGTCTGGTGGAGAAGACCGTTGATGAAACCGACAAGCGCGCCCGCGTTTTACGCCTGACAGAAGCCGGAAAACAGAAAGTGGCCGCGTTCATGCCCGTCCACAATCAGGCGCTGGAGCAGATATTCGGACGCCTGAGCACCGAAACCAGACGCGAGACAATCAGAACGCTCAACCAGCTTCGCAAAAAGCTGCCCCAACCACAGAAAGGCGAGACATGACCAACAAAACCTTCCTGACCGCGCATGGTGTGATCTACATGTTTTTCGCATTGGCGCTTTTATTTGCGCCAACCATCCTTTGGCCCAATTATGGACTGCAACTGAACGATCGGTATGCCGTGTTTCTGTCGCAGCATAATGCGATCTTTCTGGGTGGCATCGGCCTAATCAGCTTCCTGTTTCGAAACACTGAAACCGGTACCGAGACGGCACAGAACATCCTGAAAGGTCTGATGGGGACCAACATATTGGGCGTTGTCATCACGCTTTATGCCTGTCTGACCGGGGTGTTCACCGGCTTTGGCTGGTCCGACCCCATCTTCTTTGCGCTGCTTGCCATTCTGAGCTTTGTGCAGCTTGGCAAGAACCGCTGATCACACCCCCTACCCCCCTGAACGTGGAGCATTTGACCATGAGTACGATGAAAATCTGGGATCTGCATCTGGCCTATGACGGACCCGTAACCGCAGAGTTTCTGGCCGGAACAAAGGAACTGGCTGAAAGCATCGCCCAGGAACCCGGTGTCGTCTGGAAGATCTGGACTGTCGAAGAAGGCACGAACCATTTCGGATCGACCTATCTGTTTCGCGATCGCGCCAGTCTGGAGACCTACAAGGCGATGCACCTGAAACGCCTTGAGGCCATCGGGGTCGCAGTGACCTCGGATCATGTCTTTGATATCATGGAAGACCTCAGCGCGATCAACAACGCGCCGATACACGGCTGACGGACCCGGAGAGTACCCGCGCCATCAACCTGCCAGGCGCTTTGCATAGGTGGCGCGGGTCATCTCGACATCCTGCACGGTGATGCTGCCGACCTCGGGCATGGTCTGGGCCAGAACGTCCAGAATGATGGCGTTAAGCTCGGCCCGTGTGGCCTCATCCCGGCCGCGCATCAACAGCAGCGTGGCATGCACGAAGGTCTGCGGTTGCGTGCCGATGAAGGAATAGGCAATTGGTGCGGCGCGGATCTTGAGCGCTGAGGCGTCGATTTCATCATGTTTTGCGAGAACAGTATGCAGCCGCTCGCATATCATCTGGAAATCATGAGTGTCGTCCAGAGATTTGGAAAATTCCAGCGTGACGTGAGGCATTGAATGCTCCGGAGGTCATGAGAGAGCCTGATGGCCCTCTCGAAACTGCAAGTTGATCCTAAACGCCAAGACACCAGCGCATTACGGCCTTTTGTGCGTGCAGGCGGTTTTCGGCCTCATCGAAGATGACCGAGTTCGGGCCGTCCATGACCTCGGAGGTTGCTTCTTCCTCACGATGCGCGGGCAGACAGTGCATGAACAGCGCGTCGGGTTTGGCATGTGACATGAGTTCCGCGTTGACCTGATAGGGGCGCAGCATGTTGTGGCGGCGTTCCTTGGCGGATTGGCTGTCATGCATCGAAACCCAGGTGTCGGCAACCACCAGATCCGCGCCCTCGACCGCTTTGTGCGGGTCCCGTTCGATGACGACTCTGGACCCCTTCTGGCGGGCAAACCCCATGAATTCTTCTTCGGGGTCAAGCTGGGCCGGGCCACTGAAGGTCAGATCGAAGCCGAACTGACCGGCGGCGTGCAGGAAGGAGGCGCAGACATTGTTGCCATCGCCGGTCCAGACCACTTTCTTGCCCGCAATGGGGCCGCGGTGTTCCTCGAACGTCAGCACGTCGGCCATGATCTGGCAGGGATGGGTACGATCGGTCAGGCCGTTGATGACGGGCACGTCGGAATATTCGGCCATTTCGGTCAGGATGGTCTCATCGAAGGTGCGGATCATGATCATGTCGACATAACGCGACAGCACACGGGCGGTATCGGCTATGGTTTCGCCGTGACCCAGCTGCATGTCCTTGCCCGACAGCACCATGGTCTGGCCGCCCATTTGGCGTACACCGACGTCAAAGGACACGCGCGTCCGGGTCGAGGGCTTTTCGAAGATCAGCGCGACCATGCGGTCTTTCAGCGGCTGTTCGTCGTCAGGGGCGGCCTTGGGACGGCCCAGACGCGCCTGTTTCATCGCGCCCGCCTGATCGATCATGGACCGCAACGCGGTGGCATCGGTTTTGTGGATGTCGAGAAAGTGATTCATATCGCTTCGCTTTTGGCTGGTCGGGCGGTGGGGGCCAGCCCCCACACCCCCGGAGTATTTGGGAAAAGATGAAGCTCAGGCAGTTGCGAGCTGGGTTTCGATCTGATTGGCGGCCTTTTCGAGGCGGATCATGGCCTGGGCGATGTCATCCTCGGTCAGGGTCAGGGGGGGCAGCAGGCGGATGACGTTGTCGGCGGCGGGGACGGTGATGACCAGATTGTCATAGCCCGCATTGACCACATCTATATTTGGCGCCTTGCATTTCAGGCCGAGCATCAGGCCCGATCCGCGCACCTCTTCGAAGACCTCGGGGTGATCGGCGACCAGGCCTTCGAGTTTCTGGCGCAACAGGCCAGCCTTGCGGTTGACACCTTCGAGAAAGGCGGGTGTGGCGACCTGGTCGATCACCGCACAGCCCACGGCGCAGCCCAGCGGGTTGCCGCCATAGGTGGAGCCATGCGTGCCTGCGGTCATACCGGATGCCGCATCTTCGGTTGCCAGCACGGCACCGAGAGGGAAACCGCCGCCGATGCCTTTGGCGACCATCATGATATCCGGGGTGATCCCGGCCCATTCATGGGCGAAGAGCCTGCCGGTACGACCGACGCCGCATTGCACCTCGTCCAGGATCAGCAGCAGACCGTGTTCGTCACAAATGGCGCGCAGGGCCCTGAGTTCGGCGTCAGGCACGGGGCGGATGCCTCCCTCGCCCTGAATCGGTTCGATCAGGATGGCTGCGGTATCTTCGGTGATGGCGTCGGTGACACCGTCGAGATCACCGAAGGCGACGTGGACAAAGCCCGGCAGAAGCGGGCCAAAGCCTTTGGTCATCTTCTCAGACCCGGCCGCTGCGATGCCCGCCGACGACCGGCCATGGAAGGAGCCGTCGAAGGTGATGATCTCAACCCGTTCGGGCTGGTCTTTGTCATAGAAATACTTGCGGGCCATTTTCACGGCCAGTTCACAGGCTTCGGTACCGGAATTCGTAAAGAATACCGTATCCGCAAAGGTGTGTTCGACCAGCTTGTCTGCCAGTGCCTGCTGTTGCGGGATGTTGTAGAGGTTCGAGACATGCCACAGCGCGTGGGCCTGTTCCGTAAGGGCGGCCACCAGTGCCGGATGGGCGTGGCCCAGTGCGTTCACCGCGATCCCTGCGCCAAGGTCCAGAAAACGTCGGCCATCCGCCTCGGTCAGCCAGGCGCCTTCGCCCTTTACAAATGACAGGGGCGCGCGGTTATAGGTCGGCAGAACGGACGGGATCATGGGATCATCCTTTTCGGGTCGTTTGAGCCTCGTGAGTGATACACGAAGGCCCGGTTCGTCAACAGATTTGGTGAGATTTGTGCCAATTTGGCAGGCACATGGGATCAAACAGGCCGATTACGCAAAGAGGCGTCGGCGTCGGAGCAGCTGGATATGTGCGCGTTTGATCATGGCCGCTCTATAGACGTGAAAAGACAGCCTGAAAACCCTATTATTGCCGCAGGGTCAAAATTACCGCCGGAGCATTACGCCGAGCGCCAGCGGTCGAGCTTGCCCATGCCGCGGGTGAAAGCCCAGGCAAGGATGCGGGGCATGCCTTTTGCGACGAGGGCATCGACGCAATGAGACTGGAACTCTTCCAACGATGCGTCGGGGTGGCGGAACGCACCGTTTTCGTAACACAGCGAGCAGTAACGCGTGCTGCGCCCGCCGTCAGCTTCGGACCCGCCGCCCTGGGGATCTTTTGACAGCGGCATGCCGCAACTTTGGCATTTGGGACCCATGATGCATGTCCTTGCAGAGAATGACTGTCTGACATAGGATCAAAACCATGGAGTTGAGTCAACGGTTTTGAAACATGCGGATCGGGGAACTTGCGCGGCGCAGCGGGCTGAGCCGCGACACGCTGAGGTTTTATGAACGCCAAGGGCTGATCCGGTCAGGCCCGGGGCCGGACAACACCAACAGCTATCGCGACTATCCCGAAGACGCGCTGATCACGCTGGAACAGGTAGCCGATGCACAGGCGGCAGGCATCAGCATTGCAGAACTGGTCATGTTGCTGGGGCAGTTGGAAGCCGCCGATCCCGACAGCTTTGACGGCGAGGCGTTTCTGCAGGACCGGATTGACGAGGTCGAAGCGCGGATTGTGCGGGCAGAGCGGTTTTTGGACAGCCTCAAACAAGCCAAGGCGGCGCTGGCGGCCGCTCCGGTTTTGCGCTGAGCGCAGAATTGCGTCTTGCCATGGCCCCCGTTTTGGCGCACCGCTTTCGCCCATGTTCACCCCGAAGGCGCAAAATCCTGCTCTGGCCGCAGGGCTGATCTTTGTCGCGACCGCCTTTATCGCGGCGACGACGCTGCTGGCCAAGGCCTTGGGGACGGATACACTCGGGCCACCCTTGCACGCGATGCAGATCAGTCACGGGCGGTTTCTGTTTGCCCTGCTTGCCATCCTGTCGGCGGTCGCGGTGCTTCGTCCCCGGCTGGGGCGGCCCCATTGGGGGCTGCATATCGGGCGAACCAGCTTTGGCTGGGCCGGGGTGACGTTGATGTTCGCGTCTGTTGCGTTCATTCCGATGGCGGATGCGACGGCGATCTCCTTTCTGAACCCGGTCTTTGGCATGGTCCTGGCCATTCCGCTATTGGGGGAACGCGTCGGCCCGTGGCGCTGGCTGGCGGCGGCCGTGGCCCTTGTGGGTGCGGTGATCCTGCTGCGCCCGACACCTGCAAGTTTTCAACCCGCCGCCCTTCTGGCGCTGGCTGCGGCTGCGTTTATCGGGATGGAGCTGATCTTTATCAAGAAACTGTCGGGGCGCGAGGCCCCGATCCAGATTCTGCTGATCAACAACACGATGGGGCTGGTGATCGCCACGGTCGCGGTCAGCTTTGTTTTTCACATGCCTACGCCACAGCAATGGGTTGCGCTGGTGGGGATCGGCCTGCTGATGGCCTGCGCGCAGGTTTGTTTCATCAACGGCATGGCACGGGCGGACGCGTCATTCGTGGCCCCGATCAGCTATGCCACGCTGATTTTCGCCGCGCTGTACGATTTTGCGGTGTTTGATGTGATCCCCGACCGGATCAGCCTGATTGGCGCGGTCACGATTCTGACCGGAGGGCTGATCCTGGTCTGGCGCGAGGCGGCAAACCGCCGGACCTGACAGAAAAAACCGCCCTTGCGGTTCAGGGGCGACCTTTGTGTCGCAAATCCCCATGAATGGCGAGGTGACCGGCGCATTCTGGGCTGAGTTGATTTGCGAGTTTGTTATGCATGAACGCCGAATACCTGAATGGGTACGCCACGCGCCTGCCCCATCGGTGCGCGATTTCGGGATTCTGGCCGGGATTGAAGCCGTGGTGCGCGGTATTCTGATTTCGGTCTTTCCGCTGGCGATGTACCGGGCGCTGGGCGACGCCTCATCCGTGTCATTCCTGTATTTCCTGATTGGCATCCTGTCCTTGCTGGTCGGGTTGATGGTGCCGTTCCTGATCCGTTTTGTACCGCGCAGATGGGCCTATTCCACCGGGTGCGTCATGTTCATCTGTGGTGCATCGCTGGCGATCGTGGGCAGCCCCGAGGCCGTTGTCGGCGCATTGGCCCTGAATACCATGGCCGCGGTTGTCACTTTTATCTGCTTCAACACCTATGTGCTGGATTACATCAGCAAGATCGAACTTGGCCGGTGCGAGACCAGCCGCATGTTCTACAGCGCTTTGGGATGGACGGGCGGCCCAATGGCCGGTGTTCTGCTGATGGAGCTTTGGCGCCCTGCCCCGTTTGTCATCAGTGCCGGAGCGGCGCTGGTCATGCTGGCGCAGTTCTGGCGCATGCGTCTGGGCAATGGCAAGCTGATCACCAAGGCCCGTGGTCCGGCCAACAACCCATTGGCCTTTCTTCCCCGGTTCTTTGTTCAACCCAGATTGGTTGCCGGATATCTGTTTGCAATGATCCGGTCCTGCGGCTGGTGGATATATGTGGTCTACCTGCCTATTTTCGCCATCCAAAACGGGCTGGGAGAACAACTGGGCGGCATCCTTCTGTCATGCACTAACGCCATGCTGCTGGCCGCCCCGTTGATCCTGCGCTGGGTCCAGACGCGGTCGCTCAGATCGGCTGTTCGCATCGGGTTTGCCGCCGCGGGGGCCTGCTTTTTCGCAGCCGGATTGGTCGCGGGATGGCCGGTTGCCTCGGTGGCTGCGCTGGTTCTGGGGTCTGTCTGGCTGATCGTTCTGGATATCTGCGCCGGATTGCCCTTCCTTATGGCCGTTAAACCGTCTGAGCGAACCGAGATGTCGGCGATTTATTCCAGTTACCGCGATGTCTCGGGCATTCTGACGCCCGGTGTTGCAGCTCTGGTCCTGCTGGTGGCTCCGGTGGCCGGTGTGTTTGCGGCAGGCGGGATTGCCTTGTTCGGGGCATGGGCTGTCTCGGCCCGCTTGCATCCGCGGCTGGGCGAACCCAAACCTGCCCTGCCGCCCGACAGGCTGGCAGAGACCGGTTAAGCCTTAAGCCGATAACCGGTACGCAGCATTTGCCAGGTGATCAGCCCGATGGCCAGCGTGGCAAAACCACAAACTGCCATGCCCAACCACGGTGAGCTGTCGGACACGCCGATCATGCCGTAGCGCAGCCCATCGATCAGGTAGAAGACCGGGTTCAGGTGGGTCAGGCGGTTCAGGACAGGAGGCAGCGCCTCGACCGAATAGAAGGTGCCCGACAGGAAGGCCAGAGGTGTGACGATGAAGTTGGTGATCGCGGCCATCTGATCGAACTTGTTTGCAAAGATCCCGGCAAACAGACCCAGCGCGCCCATGAAGGCGCCCCCCAGAACAACAAAGATCAGTGCAATCAACGGGTGCTGGGGCGCGATGGACAGCAGGACCAGCAACGCAACTGAAATCACCAGCGCGATCATCAGGCCACGGGCGATACCACCGGCGAGATACCCCAGCAGGATCTCGAGCGGGGACAGCGGCGGCATCAGCGTGTCGACGATATTGCCCTGCACCTTGGCAATCACCATCGAAGAGGAGGTATTGGCAAAGGCATTCTGGATTACCGTCATCATCAGGATCCCCGGTGCCAGAAAGACCACAAACGGCACGCCCATGACGTCAGGGCGGCTGGGCCCAATGGCGATGGTGAAGATCAGCAGGAACAGGCCAGCCGTGACCAGAGGCGCCAGAACGGTCTGCGTCCAGACCGAAAGAAAGCGTCGGATTTCGCGCTGCGCCAGCGTGTAAAGCCCCATCCAGTTGACCGCCCCAAAGCTGCGTTCGGTCTGTTCTGCGGGATTCTGCATGCTTTGCCCTCAACCTGATTCGAAGACAGCTTGTAACTCGGGCCGCAGTGTTTAGAATAGGGGGCTGAGACGAATTCCCAAGGCGGCCCGAATCCGGGGCCGCTTTCCGCTTTTGAAAGGCTGACGATGTCCTGGACAGACGAGCGCGTAGAACTGCTGAAGAAGATGTGGGGCGAAGGCCAGTCGGCCAGCCAGATCGCCAAGGAACTGGGTGGCGTGACCCGCAACGCGGTGATTGGCAAGGTCCACCGCCTGGGCCTGTCCAACCGGACAGCAGGCGCAGCCCCGGCCAAGTCCGAACCGAAAGAGAAACCGGCACCCGCGCCCAAGGCCGAAGCCAAGCCCAGACCCATGCCAAAGACAGAACCGGCGCGCCCGGCTGCTGCTGCCGAGGCGAAACCCGCCGTTCCGGCCCGCCGCCAGATCATCCCGGCCGGTCAGCCGCTGCCGCCGCAGCCCTCGGCCAACGAAATCAGCCCCGAGGCGCTGGCCAAGGTCAACGAGATCGAGAAGAAAGCCAAGAAGCTGACGCTGATGGAACTGACCGAGAAGACCTGCAAATGGCCTGTGGGCGACCCCGCGACCGAGGATTTCTGGTTCTGCGGCCTGCCGGTTGAGGCAGGCAAACCCTATTGCGAGGCGCATGTGGGCGTGGCTTTCCAGCCGATGAGTTCGCGCCGCGACCGGCGGCGGTAATAGCGAACACCAGAACCTAAATCATGTCTATAGAACGTGAAAAGGGCGCAGGCGTTTCGCCACGCCCTTTACCGGAGGCGTTGTATAGTCAAGAACGACGCAAGGCGTAACGGGCTCTTACAAAGAAAACACCCTCGCTGAATGCTGCGAGGGTGTTTTAGTTCGGAGCGTCAACTTTGCGGACGATGCTGCCGTTCGCTGCGTGGCGGCGCCAATCGTCTCGGTGGTTGTCAGCTTTGCGGACGAAGCTGGCATCGCCGACACTAGACGCATCATTCCTTTCCAGGCTGTGCCGTTGGCTGATGCCCTCGATGATTTTACTATGTCGGCGCGGAAAAGCGGAGTAAGCTGCCGATCTTTATTGGGCATGAAAAGAGGTCGGTATGGAATATCGGATAGCTTCGGTTACCGAAGTAGACGACAAACCCGCATTCGAAGAACTTCTGACCGAGTATTACGCCGTCGTCTTTCATAAACTGGCCTTGGCAGGCGGGTCTGCGAGAAAAGAACCAAAAGATATGGCATCATCCGTTCTGGCAAATATTCAGACGTTCTTGCCGCCAACCGGCCGCCTCGTTCTGGCATATGGTGAACAAAACCGCCTTGTGGGGTGTGGTACGCTGCAACAGGCCCGACCAGATGCCGGAGAGCTAAAGCGTCTTTTTGTTCGACCGGAAGCAAGTGGAAACCGCCTTGGCCGAGCTTTGGTCGATGCACGGATGGAGGCCGCTCGGGAGATGGGTTGGCGCACCCTTTTGGTGAATACTGTAAAAGGCAATCAAGATATGCTCCGCATCTATGAGCGCATCGGCTTTAGATTCATCGAAAGATACCCGGAGTGTTCCGATCCCATCGAGCTAACTGACTACTTTGATTATATGCAATTCGACTTTTATTAAGTTCTGCTCTGCCCGCTTCGGGCTCGAACCTGACATTGAAGTGCCGGTGATCTTGGTGTCAGTGGCACATGGTAGCCTTTCACTGCGCGGGATGTGTCGGCAGGTTCGGCATCGCCACCCAGCCCGGCAATTCATCCGGCACGACCGAGACATGCAGGCGTTCTGACTGATCCCGCCCGACCTTGCGGTGTTTGCGCAGCAGAAAGATCTTGCCCCAGCCGCGCCAGGTTCCAACCGATTGCGCATGGGCATCCGTCGGGAAACGGGTGCGCCAGCCTTCGGGCATCGGCAGCCCGTGCATCTCGGCCTTGTCCAGCATCCAGATCAACGAGATATTGCTGAGCGGCCGGGCCTCTTCATAGCCGTTCAGCTGGCCGCCGATATCGCCGTGGGTGCCACGGAACCAGACCTGTTCCACATGACCTTTGAAATCGGGCTTGCATCGCCACAGAACCGGCTCGAACACCTCGCGCGTTTCGTCGAGGGCCAGCGCGTGATAGCCATGCAGAGTGGCCGGGCCCAGCTGGTGGTTGTGAAAGGCATGGCGATCCTCGGCCCAGCGCCACAGCAGCGGCAGGCGCAGGCCCAGCGCCTTGACCGTATCCCAGACTCCGACCATCTCGATCTTGACATTGTCATGGCAGAACTTGCGGCGGAAATCGCGGGCGGCGGTGCCGCTGACATTGCATTCATAATGGCGGTAGGCTTGCAGGATGTTCCGCTCGGTCGCGTGTTCGGCCTTGAGCAGGCCGATCATGTCGATCACCCCGGCCAGGCTGCGCACGCCGTAGGCGCCACGGGAATAACCGATGAAATAAATCCGGTCACCGGGCTTGTAGCGCGACGCCAGATAGCCATAGGCGCGGCGAATCTGGCGGTTGATGCCCCGGCCCATCATCACGTCCATGGTGGATTTCCAGCTTTCCCACTGCACGCCCGCCTCGTAGAACACCGACACCTTGCTGCCCATTTCGCAGCACAGGCGATAGGTCTGACCGGCATGGGTCTCGAACCCCGGTTCGAGGGTGGACATGGTGCCATCTAAAATAATGACGTGGCTGATCGGCTCGCGGTGCCGCGTTTCGGCGGAGTGCTCGGACCGTAAGGGCCGCCCGAGCCATCCCAGAACCTTCCTACTCAGCCGCGACAGTTCCATGCGTCAGCAATTCCCAAACTTTATGAGGTGTGAAAGGCATATCCGCCTGCCGCACCCCGTGATCCCAGAGCGCATCCTGAACCGCGTTCGCCACAGCGGCCAGAGCGCCCACCGTGCCGGCCTCGCCGCATCCTTTCATCCCCATCGGGTTGGAAGTTGACGGCACCGGCGCCGAGGTAAACTTTATCATGGGTACGTCCACCGCGCGGGGCAAGGCGTAATCCATAAACGATGCCGTGAGCAGCTGTCCGTGATCATCATGCACCACATGTTCCGACAGCGCTTGCCCGATGCCCTGAACCACCCCGCCATGCACCTGCCCTTCGGCCAGCATCGGGTTGATAAGATTTCCGAAATCATCAACCACGGTGTAGCGGTCCACACGGGTTTCGCCGGTGAAGGAATCGATCACAACCTCGGCAACATGCGCGCCGTTGGGATAGCTGCGGGAATCCAGTTGCGCGCGGGACTCATGCGTCAGCAAGTCCAATCGTCCGTCAGCGCGGGCCATGGCCGCGGCTTCGGTCAGGGTCGGCGTCAGGTTCGAGCCCGGCGCGCGGAATGTTTCATGGTCAAATCGCACATCACTGTCCTCGACCCCCATCTTATCGGCCAGATAAGGCGTGAATGCGGCGATCATTTTGTCAATGGTGGCGAGGGTCGCGGTACTTTGCACCGTCACCGAGCGCGAGCCGCCCGTTCCGCCGCCATGGCCAAGCCGGTCGGTATCCCCCTGAATGACGGTGATCCTGTCCATCGGAACGCCGGTCTGATCGGACAGGAACTGGGCATAAACCGTCTCGTGCCCCTGCCCGTTCGATTGTGTGCCGACATAAAGGTTCACCGTGCCATCCGCGCAAAACTCGACCTTCGAGTTCTCGGAAGGGTCCCCCAAAATACTTTCGATATAGTAACAAAGACCCTGCCCCCGGATCAGACCGCGTTCGGCATCGGCGGCCTTGCGGGCTTCGAACCCGCTGGTCTGGCTGGCCGCGCGACGCAGGACCATGTCGAAATCGCCGACATCATAGGTTTCACCCGTGGCAGAGGTGTAGGGGAAATCGCCGGATCTGATGAAGTTTTTGCGACGCAACTCCCACGGGTCAACGCCCAGTTCGCGTGCGGCGCGGTCCATCACGCGTTCCAGCACATAGATCGCCTCGGGGCGTCCGGCGCCGCGATAGGCGTCAACCTGCGTTGTCGTGGTATAGAACCCCTCGACCCGGAGATAGGTGGTCTGAACGTCATAGACCCCCATCAGCACCTTGCTGAACAGGCTTGTCTGGATCGCCTGCGCGAAATGGCTGTTATAGGCACCAAGGTTGACTTTGCTGTGGACGCGGTAGGCGGTGATCCGGTGGTCGGCATCAAAGGCCAGCTCGGCCAGAGAGGTCAGGTCGCGGCCGTGGTGATCGGAGAGCATTGCCTCGGACCGGTCGGACATCCAGTGCACGGGCTGGCCTAGTTTCATCGCGGCCACGGCCACGCAGAAATATTCGGGATATGGCATCACCTTCATGCCGAACCCGCCCCCCACATCCGGGGTGGTGACACGGATTGCATCCGCATCGAGTTTCAGCTTTTGCGCCAGTTGTGCCTTCATCGCCCAGACACCCTGCCCGCCATAGGAAAAGTGCAGACGCCCGCCAGACCAATCGGCCTGACAGCCCCGTGGCTCGAGCGAGCTGATGATGACGCGGTTGTCTTGCACGTTCAGCGACACGGTGTGGGCGGCGGCCTGAAAGGCGGCCTTGGTCGCGGCCTCATCCCCCAGACCCCAATCAAACGCGCGATTGTCGGGCGCTTGCGGGTGCAGGGCCTCACCCCCCGCTTTCACGTCCAGCTTGGCGGGGCGTTCCCGGATATCCATCCAGATCAGTTCGACCGCGTCCTGCGCCTGTACCAGCGTATCCGCGATGACAACGGCCACGGGTTCGCCCACAAAGCGCACACGGTCCTTGGCCAGCATATGCCGATCCGGCGCGGCAGAGCCGGTCCCGTCGCGGTTGGTCAAGGTTGCTGCATTCATCACCGTGTCGATGCCCGAGGCGGCAAGATCGTCCAATGTCATGACCAGCCGCACCCCGTCGGCGCTCCGCGCGGCCTCAAGATCCAGCGCAGTGATATCGCCATGGGCCACTGGGCTGCGGAAGAAAGCGGCAAACAGCGCATTGCCGGGCACGGCATCGTCCATATAGCGCCCCTGCCCGGTCAGGAACCGCTGATCTTCGGTCCGTTTGACGGGCTGGCTTTTGCCGAATTTTTCCATGGGATGCTCCTGTCGCTGCCTTGATGGCGACACTAGCCCTGTGCTTGCTTATGTCCAGCGCCTTGCTTGAAAGCGTGTGGCGACACCGATGTCGTAAACAGGATTGCGGGGGCCGCAGCGGGATTCGTAGGCTGTTTGAAGATACAGCCTGCCGGAGGTCCCCCATGCCCGAACCTATTTCCCTGTCACAGGGCCGTCTGGACGCCCCATCGGTCGACGCGTATTGGCAAGACGGGTTTGCCTTTCCCATTACAGTCTTCTCACCGGATGAGACCGCACAGTTCCGGGCCGAGCTGGAGCAGATCGAGGAGACCTGGCGCGTGGCCGACCTTCCGCTGCCGCTGAACATGTACAAGCGCCTGAACGCCCATGTGGTGATACCGCTGGTCGCCCGTATCGCATTGGATCCCAGGGTTCTGGACGTCGTCGAAGGAATACTGGGACCGGACTTGCTGCTGTGGTCTGCGGAACTGTTCATCAAAGAGCCACGCACGACGCAGGTTGTTGGAATGCATCAGGACCTGACCTATTGGGGGATGGGCGAAACACCGGATCAGATGACCGCGTGGATCGCATTGTCGCCTGCCACGGTAGCAAGCGGCTGCATGGACTTTGTCAGAGGCAGCCACAAAAACCCGATCCTGCCCCATAACGATACGTTTTCAGACAACAACCTGCTGTCGCGCGGGCAGGAGGTGGCTGTCGATGTGGCAGACGAGGAAAAGACACATATTGAACTGCAGCCGGGTCAGATGTCGCTGCACCATGGCCTAACAATCCATGGCTCGGGGCCCAATACGTCGGACGATCGGCGGATCGGGCTGGCGATCCGGTATCTGAACCCGAACGCACAGCAAAAAGTGGCGGACCGCGATTACGCGGTCTTGGCGCGGGGCGAAGACCGTGTGGGCAATTTCATCCTCATCGAACCGCCGACCGAGTTGTTTTCGGCACCAGCCTTGGCGCTTCACGCCCGCATCCGGGAGGATCAGGCCAAGGCGATGACACAAGGCGCGGCGCAAAGCACGCACCTGTACGGAAACGAGGCGACCGGCACGGGGTGACTTCGGCAATCGTCGCCGCACAGGGCCTTCCCCTTCCCGTCTCCATTCGCTATTGCAGGCGCTGACCCGAATTTGTTGACGCAGGACGCATCCCATGGCGATGGAAAAGACATTCAACGCGGCCGAGGCCGAGGCCCGTATCTATGAGGCCTGGGAACAGGCCGGAGCCTTCAAGGCAGGCGCGAACCGTTCGCGCGAGGAAAGCTTTACCATCATGATCCCGCCGCCCAACGTGACGGGCGCGCTGCATGTGGGTCATGCGTTCAACAACACGTTGCAGGATATCCTGATCCGCTGGCACCGGATGCGGGGCTTTGACACGCTGTGGCAGCCGGGGCAGGACCACGCGGGCATTGCCACCCAGATGCAGGTGGAAAAGATGCTGGCGGCGCAGGGCAACGAAGGTCGGCGCGAATTGGGACGCGAGAAATTCCTTGCGAAAGTCTGGGAGTGGAAGGGCGAATACGGCGGCACGATCATTGAACAACTCAAGCGCCTGGGCGCCAGCTGCGACTGGTCGCGCAATGCCTTTACCATGGCGGGCGCACCAGGTGACCCACGCACCGGGCACGAAAACTCACCCAACTTCCATGATGCCGTTATCAAGGTCTTCGTCGACATGTACGAAAAGGGCCTGATCTATCGCGGCAAGCGACTGGTCAACTGGGACCCACATTTCGAAACGGCGATTTCGGACCTTGAGGTCGAGAATATTGAAACGCCGGGCCACATGTGGCACTTCAAGTACCCTTTGGCGGGCGGCGAGACATATGAGTATTTGGAAAAAGATGAAGATGGGAATGTAATCCTTCGCGAAGAGCGGGATTATATTTCCATTGCAACCACGCGGCCCGAAACCATGCTGGGCGACGGTGCTGTGGCCGTGCATCCGTCGGATGAGCGCTACGCGCCGATCGTCGGCAAACTGTGCGAAATCCCGGTTGGACCGAAAGAGCATCGCCGCCAGATTCCGATCATCACCGATGAGTATCCCGATCCCGACTTCGGCTCGGGCGCGGTGAAGATCACCGGCGCGCATGACTTCAACGACAATATGGTCGCCAGGCGCGGCGGCATTCCGATGTACCGCCTGATGGACACCAAGGGCGCGATGCGGGCTGATGGCGCGCCTTACGCCGAAGAGGCGGGCAAGGCGCAGGAATATGCGCGCGGCAAAACGTTCACCGAGAATGAGATCGACGCAATCAACCTGATCCCGGATCACCTGCGCGGATTGGACCGGTTCGAGGCGCGCGCCAAGGTGGTCGAAGAGATCACCCGCGAAGGTCTGGCTGTTATGTGTCCAGCGGACGATCCGCGTCTGGGATCGAGCCGGACTGAGGCCCGGCCTACAGAGGACGAAGACGGTGAGCAGGACTTCAGCCCGGCACTTGTCCCACTGGTCGAGAGCAAACCGATCATGCAACCCTTTGGCGACCGCTCGAAAGTCGTCATCGAGCCGATGTTCACCGACCAGTGGTTCGTCGACGCCGAAAAGGTCGTCGGCCCTGCGCTGGACGCGGTCAAGGATGGCACGGTCAAGATCATCCCTGAATCGGGCGAGAAAACCTATTACCACTGGCTGGAAAACATCGAGCCCTGGTGCATCTCGCGCCAGCTGTGGTGGGGGCATCAGATTCCGGTTTGGTATGGGCCTCAGCAGAAGTGCTCGGGGCTGGAACCGAACCCTGATCGCATCGCCCGTATGGAAAGCCACAACAAAGGGGAGTTTGCGGTATTCTGCGGCCCGTCTTTTGATGCAATTCGGGCGGACGTTGAGGGCTACTACGAAGGCATGGAAATCGCCGAGGTCTCTACTAAGGAAGAGGCTATCTCGTTCATTCGCGAGGGCAAAATCGGCCTCTACCGCGACCCCGACGTCCTCGATACCTGGTTCTCCTCCGGCCTCTGGCCCATCGGCACGCTGGGCTGGCCCGAGGATACCGACGAGATGCGCCGCTATTTCCCGACCAGCGTATTGATCACCGGCGCGGATATCCTGTTCTTCTGGGTCGCCCGGATGATGATGATGCAGCTGGCCGTGGTGAACGAGGTTCCGTTCCACACCGTCTACCTGCACTCGCTCGTCCGCGACGAGAAGGGCAAGAAGATGTCCAAGACCACCGGCAACGTCATTGACCCGCTGGAGATCGTGGACGAGTTCGGTGCCGACGCGCTGCGGTTCACCAACGCCTCGATGGCGGCGATTGGCGGCGTGCTGAAACTGTCGCGTGAACGCATCACCGGCTATCGCAACTTCGGCACCAAGCTTTGGAATGCCGTCCGCTTTGCCGAGATGAACGAGGTCTTTACCGACGCCGTGCCGCAACTGGACGTTAGCGAGTTGAAGCCAAAAGCCGCCGTCAACCGTTGGATCATCGGCGAAACCGCCCGCGTGCGGGCCGAGGTCGACGCGGCGCTGGAAAGCTATCGCTTCAACGATGCGGCAAACGGGCTTTATGCCTTTGTCTGGGGCAAGGTCTGCGACTGGTATGTGGAACTGTCGAAACCCTTGCTACAAGGCGACGACGCCGAAGCACAGGCCGAGACCCGCGCCACCATGCGCTGGGTTCTGGATCAGTGCATGGTCCTGCTGCACCCGATCATGCCCTTCATCACCGAAGAGCTGTGGGGCCTGACCGGCAATCGCGCCAAATTGGTCGTCCACGCCGACTGGCCGACCTACGGCACGGAACTGGTCGACGCCGATGCGGATCGTGAGATGAACTGGGTGATCTCGGTAATCGAGAACACCCGCTCGGCCCGTGCGCAGATGCGGGTACCTGCCGGTCTCTACGTGCCGATGCTGGTGACCGAGATCGACGCCAACGGCCAAGCCGCGTGGGACCGCAACGAGGCGCTGATCAAGCGTCTGGCCCGGATCGACAGCCTGACCAAGGCCGATGAGCTGCCCAAAGGCACGATCTCCATCGCGGCCCCCGGTGCGAGCTTCGGCCTGCCGTTGGCGGATATCATCGACATCGGCGCGGAAAAGGAGCGGCTGGAGAAAGCCAAGGGCAAGCTGGCCAAGGAACTGGGTGGCTTGCGCGGGCGTCTGAACAACCCCAAATTCGTGGCCTCGGCCCCGGACGAGGTGGTCGAGGAAGCCAAAGCCAACCTCGCCGCCCGCGAGGAAGAAGAAGCCAAGCTGAACGAGGCGCTGGCCCGTCTGGCCGAGATCGCCTGATCTTCACCTTTTCAAAATACTCATACCCCAAACCCCGCCGCTGATCCGGCGGGGTTTTCTTTTGCGCGTTCAGACCTTGCCCGCCCCTGCCGCCGCTTGTTAGCAATCACCAACCCCAACCGCCCGAGGCTGTCATGACCCAGTTTGCCCCACCGCTCCAGACAGTCTCGACCGGGCTGGTTGTCGCCATTGTCGGGTTCTTCAGTTCCTTTCCTATCGTGTTGCAGGGGCTGGCCGCGATGGGGGCGTCTCCGGCGCAGGCGGCCTCGGGTCTGATGATGGCGGCCATCGCAATGGGACTGACCGCCATTGTGCTGAGCCTGTGGTACCGGCAACCGATCAGCGTCGCCTGGTCGACACCGGGGGCGGCGCTGCTGGCGGTGTCCGCGACTCCGGCGCTGGGGTTTTCCGAGGCAACGGGCGCGTTCCTGTGTGCAGGGGCGCTGACGGTGCTGGCCGGGCTCTGGCGGCCATTGGGGCGGCTGGCGGCCGCCATTCCAACGACTTTGGCACAGGCCATGCTGGGGGGCGTTCTGCTGCCGCTTTGCATTCTGCCCTTTCAGGCCGCAGTCGAATTGCCCGCGCAAGCCCTGCCGGTGATCCTGACATGGTTCATCGCAGGCCGGATCAACCGGCTGTTCGCCGTTCCGGCGGCCGTTGCCGCCGCCGCGCTGGTTGTGGTACTGAACGCAGGCGACACCTCGGTGACCCCGGCGCGATGGCTGGCGGCACCGGTCTGGACCATGCCCGGTTTCTCGCTGGCCTCGACCATCGGAATCGCCATCCCGCTGTTCATCGTCACGATGGCGACCCAGAACATTCCCGGCATCGCGGTGATGCGCAGCTTTGGCTATACCCCGGCTCCGGGCAGGCTGTTTTCATCCGTGGGTGGGGCGAGCCTGTTATCGGCTCCGTTTGGTGCACCTGCCACCTGCCTTGCTGCGATCACCGCTGCGATGTGTTCCAACGAAGACAGCCACCCCGATCCCGCGCAACGGTACTGGTCGGCCATCATGGGTGGGGTGTTCTATGGTGTATTCGGTATCTTTGCCGTGGCGATTACCGGCTTTGCATCCCATGCCGATCCGCTGTTGATGGGGACACTGACCGGTGTCGCCCTGATCGGCGTGCTGGCCAATTCGATTTTCGCAGCACTTGAGGTTCCGGCCGAGCGTGAGGCCGCGATGCTGACCTTTGCGATCACCGCATCGGGCATCTCGGTCTTTGGGCTGGGCGCGGCGGTCTGGGGCCTGCTGGTCGGCGGGCTGGCCTATCTGGTGAGCAACAGAATCCGGTAGCCGCTTTCGCATCCTGCCCTTGCCGGGATTAATCGCCCCTTGGTTGGTTCGGCAGAACGCAAGGTTGTGATGGCGAAAAACGCCGATTTTGAAATGCGTTACAACATGGCCCGCGATGCACGGCGGGCTTTCATCCGCTGATCATTTGAACTCGGGCTTGCGGCCCTGCATCTGCGCCATCACGACCTCCATCTGATGCGGCTTGCCGATCAGCTCAACCTGCTCGGCGGATTCCGCCTTGAGAACATCCGCGCGGGGCTGGGTTTCGGCCACTTCGATCAGCCGCTTGGCGGCACGGATGGCCGAGGGGCTTTGACCGGCGATGTTCTCGGCAATGGCCAGAGCTTCGGTCAGCGGATCATCTGAAAGCTGCGTGACCAGCCCCCAATCCATCGCCTGCTGCGCACCGATGGGCCGGGCCGTGTAGGTCAGCAGACGCAGAACGTCCGAACGCACAAGCCGGGGCAACAGAACCATGCCACCCATATCGGGGATGATACCCCATTTCATCTCCATCACCGCCAGTTTCGCCTCAGGGTGCGCGATACGGATATCCGCGCCCAGCGCAATTTGCAGGCCACCACCATAGGCGACGCCCTGAATGGCGCAGATCACCGGCACCGGTACGCGACGCCAGATCAGGGCCAGCTCCTGCATCTCGTTGGCATCCTCATGGCTGCGGGTCATCAGCCATTCGGTGGGATCCATATGGGCCATCTTTGCAAAGCTCGCCATGTCGAGCCCAGCGCAGAAGCTTTTCCCCTCGCCCGACAAAACCACGGCGCGGGCGTCCGAGGCGGCGACCTCTTGCCCGGCAGAGAGCAATGCCTTGACCATCGCGTCATCCAGCGCATTCATCTTGTCACCTCTGGTCAGGGTGACATGGGCAACATGGTCTTGATAGGTGACGGATACACGTGACATGGGGGACCTCCCGAAATTCAGTTGCGGCGACCATGCCCGGACGGGACGCCGAATTCCACTGCGACGTCAGGGCATATCGCTGACAGGCATCCGCCCGAACCAGGGGGAATCAAGCGTCATGACATAAAACTGATCGCCCACGATCCGGCCCCCTGTCGTGATACCAATACGGCCCTGCGGATCCTGTAGCGTGCGCAGGATCGTGCCTTCACCATCGAACTGCACCAGCATACCCCGGTGGATCGGCGCCGGGCGCACGGTGGGACCCAGTCGCCAGATCACCTTGCGCAGGAAGGGGTACGGCATCAGCACCTCGGACGGAACACGCGGGCTGGCAAAGGCCATCCAGTAGGTGCCATCGCCCTGTGCTTCGAGATTGTCGGGATAGCCCGGCAGGTTGTCCAGCAAGACCTCTTGCTGACCGGCTTTCGGCCCGCTGAGCCACAGCTTGTGCACCCGTGCGCGGCCGGTTTCGGCGATCAGCAGGAAATCTGCGTCAGGTGAGAGCGCAATGCCATTGGTATAGACGAATCCAGTGGCAATCTTTTCGGTGCGGCCATCGGGGTTGTGACGCGCGACATAGCCTGTATCGGACTGTTCCCAGATGGTCAGGACCGAGGTCGGCTTGGTCCCGCCCATGGTTTCGGGATCGAACCGGTCAGAGGAGTTCGAAAAATAGATCGTGCCGTCCTGTGCCACGTCCAGTTGGTTTGCATAGACCACGGGTGCACCGTCGATATCTGCCACCACGGATTCAAGCGTGCCCGACCCGGTCCAGCGCATCACCCCGCGAAAGCTGTCGGCAATATATAGCGCGCCATCCGGCCCGGCCCTGAGGCCCAGAGGACGCCCGCCAAGCTGGTCGACCACAACAGGGTCGGCCCCGTCAATCCGATAGAGCGTGCCAGACCGGCTGGTCGTATAGACCGCGCCGTCGGGCAGGATGGCGATATCTTCGGGGCCGGTTTCCCCATCCGGCAGGCGGATCAGCTGCGCGGCGTCCAGCGCGGTGTTTTCTGCGAAATCTCCTGTGAAACCGGCATCTTCCGGTATCTCAACGGCGACGGGGATAACGGGAACGGGCCAGAACAGAAGATAGGCAAGGCCCAGAAGAACAATGGCAGACAGTATGCGCATCTGCGCTCCTTACTTTTGTTTCAATACGTTCTGACGCGCGGGATGAGGTGCGCGCTTGCCCGAAGCTCGGGCTTGGGGTTATCTGCAGGCATGACAGGACCTCGATACACCCCGCTTGCCCAATCCCTGCCCGCCACCGTGCCCTTTGTGGGCCCCGAAACGCAAGAGCGTCAGCGCGGCGCGGCGTTCATTGCCCGTCTTGGGGCCAATGAGAGCGTGTTTGGCCCCTCGCCCCGCGCGATCCGGGCCATGGAGCAGGCCGCGTCTGATATCTGGATGTATGGCGATCCCGAGAATCACGATCTGCGCCATGCTTTGGCCGAGTATCATGGGGTAACCCCCGAAAATATCGTCGTAGGCGAAGGGATTGACGGGCTTCTGGGTTATCTTGTGCGTCTGATTGTAGGGCCCGGGGATGCGGTTGTAACCTCGGACGGGGCGTATCCGACGTTCAATTATCATGTGGCCGGGTTCGGTGGCGTTCTGCACAAGGTTCCCTATGCCGGGGATCACGAGGACTCGGCGGCCCTGTTTGCGAAGGCGGCCGAGGTGGGGGCAAAACTGGTCTATCTGGCCAATCCGGACAATCCGATGGGCAGCTGGCATTCCGGCGCGGATATCGTGGCGGCGATGGATGCCCTGCCCGAGGGTTGCCTGCTGATTCTGGATGAGGCTTATGTGGAATGCGCGCCAGAGGGGACAGCGGCACCCGTCAGCGCAGACGACCCTCGCGTGATCCGAATGCGGACATTTTCCAAGGTCTATGGCATGGCGGGCGCACGGGTTGGCTATGCCATTGGAGCGCCCGACCTGATTGCAGCCTTCAACAAGGTGCGCAACCATTTCGGCATGAACCGCGCGGCGCAGGCCGGGGCGCTGGCCGCGTTGCAGGATGGTGCGTGGCTGGAGCACATTCAGGCACAGATCGCAGAGGCGCGTGAGCGGATAGGAACGATTGCCCGCGAGAACGGGTTGGAGCCCCTGCCCTCGGCCACCAATTTCGTGACGATTGATTGCGGGCGGGATGGCGAGTTCGCCAGAGCGGTACTGGAGGCTTTGGTTGCGCGGGGTCTGTTTGTTCGGATGCCGTTTGCAGCGCCCCAGAACAGGTGCATCCGGGTAAGCTGTGGTGAAACAGCAGATCTGGATGCTTTTGCGGCCGCCTTGCCCAAGGCGCTAGTGGAGGTGCGGTCACATACTGCCTAGCACTGGTCTGTCTTGCCATCGGGGCAAAGGGGGGGCTGTCTGCCCCCCATCGCGCAATGCGCGATTCCCCCCGAGGATATTTTTGGCCAGATGAAGGGGCGGATCAGTGCTGTTCGTCTGACGTGTATCAGGCGGCCAGGACGGCGGCGGCGGCCTCGAGCGCGCCTTTGCCACGGGGGATATCAAGCGCGGCCATGGCCGTTTCCATACCGCCCAGCATCGCCATCACCATTTGCCCGTTGACATGGCCCATATGCCCGAGGCGGAAACAGCTGTCGTAATCCTCCATCCCAAGGCCAATGCCCAGTGTCAGGCCCAGTTGATGTTCGGTGAACGCGCGCAGGGCCGTGCCGCGCCCTGCGGTCAGGCGCAGGGCTGTAACGGCATGGCTGCGGTGGTCGCTGTCGGCAACGTTCAGATGCAGCGCGCCGCCTTCGGACCATGTTTCGCAGGCCGCCCAGATGGCAGTAGCCAGACGCTCATGGCGGGCCCAGACCTGTTCGATCCCTTCCGCATGGATCAGGTCGAGCGCGGCGCGCAGACCATAAAGGTGATGTGTCGGCGCGGTACCGTCGAAATACTGGTAGAACAGGTCGGGATTGGCGCGCGGCTGCCAGTCCCAGTATCGCGACACACGCGGCATGGCGGCCCGCTTGGCCTGTGCTTTGTCGTTGAAAAAGACAAAGCCTGTGCCTGCGGGGGTCATCAGGCCTTTCTGGCAGGCGGTGACCGTGACATCGACGCCCCATTCATCCATCTCGAACCGGTCGCATCCCAGCGAGGCGATGCAATCGGCCATCAACAGCGCCGGGTGGTCCAGATCGTCGAGCAGTTTGCGCAGTGCCGGGATATCGTTGCGGATCGAGCTTGATGTGTCCACATGAACCGCGAGAACGGCCTTGATCTGGTAGCTTTTGTCCGCGCGCAATGCGTCGGCAATTCGGTCGAGATCCCAGGCGGATGAGGTGCCAAAATCGATTAGTTGCACCTTTGCCCCGATGCCTTCGGCCATCTCGGCCCAGCCATGGGTGAACCGGCCCGAGGCAGGAGCCAGAACGGTTTCGCCGGGGGCGATCACGTTGGACAACGCGGCCTCCCACGTGCCGTGACCGTTGGCGATATAGATGGCGACGTCATGGCCTGTGCGAGCAACCCGGCGCAAATCGCGGGTCAACGCGGGCATCATGTCGATGAGCGCGCCATCGTAGATATTGGGCGACGGGCGATGCATCGCCTGCAGGACTGCGTCCGGCATCACCGACGGGCCCGGGATCGCCAAATAAGTTCGCCCCTGGGAGAGGGCAGATGTCTGTGTCATGGGGTCAACCTGTCTGAGTTGACGCCCACATTACCGAGGGGCTTCGCGGCGTCAATCCGCCAGCTTCGATGCCTCGCGCGCAAGTGTTTCGATCCCGGCCCAGTCGCCGCTTTCGACCATCTGCTTGGGCGCGACCCAGCTGCCACCGGCGCAGACCACATTGGACAGGGACAGGTAGTCACGGGCGTTGGACGGCGACACCCCGCCTGTCGGGCAAAAGCTGATCTGCGGCAGGGGTGCGCCGATGGCTTTGAGTGCGGGCGCGCCGCCCGAGGCCTCGGCCGGGAAGAATTTCAGCATGTCATAGCCTTTTTCCAGCAATGCCATCGCTTCGCTGGCCGTGGCCGCGCCGGGCAACAGCGGCAGGCCCTCGGCCTCACACGCCGCGATGAGCGCGTCGGTTGCGCCCGGAGAGACGCCGAACTGCGCGCCCGCCTCTTTGGCGGCGCGGACATCTTCGGGTGTGACCAGCGTACCTGCGCCGACCACGCCGCCGGGCACCTTGGCCATCGCGCGGATCGCGTCGAGCGCGGCGGGCGTGCGCAAGGTGACCTCGAGCGCTGGCAGACCGCCGGCGACCAATGCCTCGGCCAGCGGGCGGGCCTGCGCAACGTCATCGACGACCAGAACCGGAACGATCGGGGCCAGTGCGCAGATTTCACGGGTGCGTTGGGATTTGGACATGAGGTTAAACTCCGAAAATGCTGGCACCGGTGTCGGCCGAGCCGACATTCTGGCGGAACGCGCCAAAAAGATCGCGCCCTGTACCGTGTTGATTGGCGGACAGGTCGGCGGTGACGGGCGCGCGGTCCAGAACGCCCTCAGTGAGGATTTCCAGATCACCCCTGACCGCGTCAACGCGCAGGATGTCACCATCCTGAAGGTATGCAATGGGGCCGCGGTCGAGCGCCTCGGGGACGACATGGATGGCGGCGGGCACCTTGCCGGATGCGCCAGACATGCGGCCATCGGTGACCAGCGCCACTTTCTGCCCCCGGCCCTGCAGGATCGACAGCATGGGCGTCAGCGAGTGCAGTTCCGGCATCCCGTTGGCCTTGGGGCCCTGGAAGCGCACGACGACGATGACGTCACCGGTGAACTCGCCAGCCTTGAAGGCTGCCTTGACCGCGTCCTGGTCGTGGAAAACGCGGACCGGAGCCTCGACCACCTGATGTTCTGGCGCGACGGCCGAGACCTTCATGACGGCTGTGCCCAGATTGCCGGTCAGGCGCGACAGGCCGCCGGTGGGCTGGAACGGATCGCGGGCGGGGCGGACGATCTTGTCATTCAGGCTGTGGCCTGTACCGTCTTGCCAGGTCAGCTCACCATTGATCAGCTTGGGTTCGCGCGTGTAATTGTGCAGGCCCTGCCCGGCGACGGTCAGAGTATCGGGGTGCAGCAAACCTTCTTCGAGCAACGTGCCGATTGTGAACCCAAGCCCGCCTGCGGCGTGGAAGTGGTTCACGTCGGCCAGACCGTTGGGGTAGACCCGCGCGACCAGTGGAACAACGGAGGAGATATCGGAAAAATCCTGCCAATCCAGCACGATGCCCCCGGCGCGCGCCATGGCGATCAGGTGGATCAGCAGATTGGTCGAGCCTCCGGTCGCCATCAGGCCGACGATACCGTTCACAAAGGCCCGTTCGTCGAGCACCTGATAAACAGGGGTATAGCTGTTTCCCAGCGCACTGAGCGACAGGGCGCGGCGCGCGCCCTCTTGTGTCAGCGCGTCGCGCAAGGGCGTGTTGGGATTGACGAAGCTGGAGCCCGGCAAGTGCAGGCCCATGAATTCCATCAGCATCTGGTTGGTGTTGGCGGTACCGTAGAAAGTGCAGGTGCCGGGACCGTGATAGGCCGCCATTTCGGCGGCCATCAGTTCGTCGCGCCCGACCTCTCCGGCAGCGAATTTCTGGCGGACCTTGGCCTTTTCGTCATTGGGCAGGCCGCTGGTCATTGGCCCTGCGGGCAGGAACACGGCAGGCAGATGGCCGAACGCCTGCGCGCCGATGATCAGACCGGGGACAATCTTGTCACAGACGCCGAGGAAGACTGCCGCGTCATAGGTGTTGTGGCTGAGTGCTACGCCAGTTGCCAGAGCGATCACGTCGCGTGAAAACAGCGACAATTCCATCCCTGCTTCGCCCTGGGTGACACCGTCGCACATGGCTGGCACGCCACCCGCGACCTGAGCAGTGCCTCCGGCGGCGCGGATCGCGTCGCGGATCAAGGCGGGGTACCGTTCAAAGGGCTGATGGGCGGACAGCATGTCGTTATAGGCGGTAACGATGCCCAGATTGCCCGCCGTGCCAGTGGCCATGGATTGCTGGTCTTCACCCGCACCCGCATAGGCATGGGCCTGACCACTGCAGGACAGGTGCGCACGGGCGGGACCTTTGGATCTGGCCTGTTCCATCCGGTCGATATGGGGACCACGCAGATCGGCGCTGCGGTCGATGATCCGTTTGGTGACGTCGGAAATGACAGAGTGAACCATGATTACCCTCCGATCTGACGCCAGCGACGCCCATCGCGATGCATCAGCATCAGTGCTTCTTCGGGGCCTGAACTGCCCTGATCGTACTTGGCGGGTTTGTCCCCGCGCTGTTCCCAGCCGTGAATGATGGGATCGACCCAGGCCCAGGCGGCCTCGGCCTCGTCCCCGCGCATGAACAGGGTCTGATCGCCCCGGATGACATCCATGATCAGGCGTTCATATGCGTCCGGGGATTGCGAGTCATCACCCAGCGCGTCGGCAAAGCTCATGTCCAGAGCGACATCGGACAGGCGGAAGCCGCCCTGCCCCGGTTCCTTTATCGTTGTGCGCAGGGTGATGCCTTCGTCAGGTTGCAGACGGATCACCAGCACGTTGCCATGCAACGGGCCGACATTGGGAAAGATCGTGTGTGGTGGGTCGCGGAAGAACACCGCGATTTCAGAGGCACGGGCGCGCAGACGTTTGCCTGTGCGCAGGTAGAACGGCACCCCGGCCCAGCGCCAGTTGCCGATATGGACCTTGAGTGCAATGAAGCTTTCGGTGCGGCTGGCCGGCTTGCCAACGTGATCAAGGTATCCGTCACCGCCCTTGCCAGTGCGATACTGGCCACGGGCGATGTCCCTGGGTTCGACCGGTTCCAGCGCCTCGATCACCTTGACCTTCTCGTCACGCACCGCATTGGGAGAGAACTTTGACGGAGGTTCCATCGCGGTCAGGCACAGCAATTGCACCAGATGGTTCTGGATCATGTCCCGCATCGCGCCGGATTGATCGTAATAGGCCCCGCGCCCTTCGACCCCGACGGTTTCCGCCACTGTGATCTGCACATGATCGACATGGGTCGAGTTCCAAAGCGGCTCGAACAGGGAATTCGCAAAGCGCAGCGCCATCAGGTTCTGCACGGTTTCCTTGCCCAGATAATGGTCGATCCGGTAAATCTGGTGTTCCTTGAAACACGCCCGCAAGCCTTCGTTCAGCGCCCTGGCCGAGGCCAGATCATGGCCGAAAGGCTTTTCGACAACGATGCGGCTGTCCGGCGTGGCCAGACCGGCGTCATGCAGGCGCTGCGCAATGCCCGAAAACAGGCTGGGACCCACTGACAGGTAAAAGGCCCGCACCACGTCGGGGCGCAGCACCTTGGACAGATCGGACCATCCGGCATCGCCCAGTGCATCTACCGGCACGTATTCAACATGGGACAGAAACCGGTCCAGTGTGTCCTTTTTGAATTTTGGTGCGAATTCCTGCATCGATGCACGGACCTGATCGCGAAACCCGTCGCTGTCGATATCCGAGCGCGCCGTGCCGATGATCCGCGCCCCATCGGGCATCTGGCCGACCTCGAACCGATGGTACAAGCCCGGCAAGATCTTACGTTGCGCCAGATCCCCGGTCGCGCCGAACAACACAAGATCGAACGGCTCTACCGGAATTACGCGTGAAACCATCACAGGCTCCTTCTCGAGTTTGCCGATATCAGTTCAGCACGGCATGAAACGGCTCTGCGGCACACTGTTACCGCTAACATTGCCTGCGTGATAAAAAGCCCGCGCGAAAAAATCAAGCATAGTTTCCCAAAAAGCGAGGTTTTGCGGGCTATACCTGACTGCGCAGCCATTCCATCACGGCCGGGCGCACGGATTGTTCGCCACGATGGCGTGCGTCCGCGATGATTTTGCGTACCTCCATCAGGTCACACCGCAGCAACAGGCTTTTGACCGGACCAATCGACGCCGGGCGCATCGACAGGGTGCGAATACCCATGGCCGCAAGGCACAGCGCCTCGACCGGGCGGCCCGCATCCTCGCCACAGAAGCTGAGCGGGGTGTCCGAAAGCCCGCAGCGTTCGACAATGCGTTCCATCAGGCTCAGGAAACTGACATTCAACGTGTCATAGCGGCGGCGGACCAGTTCATTTTCGCGGTCAGCCGCAAAAAAGAACTGCTTGAGGTCGTTCCCGCCGATCGAGATGAAATCGACCTCGTCAAAGAACTTTTGCGGGGCAAAGGCCAGCGACGGGGTTTCCAGCATCGCGCCGACTTCAAGCGTTTCGGGCAGAACGTGGCCCAGTCGCTTTTCGCGTTCGATGGTTTTGTTTACCTCCCAGCGGGCTTCGCGATACTCCTCGGCCTGCGCGACAAAGGGGAACATGATGGTCAGCGGGCGACCATTGGCAGCGCGCAGAAGGGCCTGCAACTGCATCCGCATCACGCCGCGTTTGTCCAGACCGACACGAATGGCGCGCCAACCCAGGGCCGGGTTGGGTTCGGCCACGTGTTTCATATAGGGCAGCACCTTGTCCGACCCGATATCCAGTGTGCGGAACACCACCCTTTTGTCGCCTGCCGCATCCAGAACCCGCTGATACTGGGTGACCAGCTCGGACCGTTTGGGCATCTGATTGCGGATCAGGAATTGCAGCTCGGTTCGGAACAGGCCAACACCTTCGGCACCTGATGTTCCCAGCGACGGCAGGTCGGCCATAAGGCCTGCGTTCATCACCAGATTGATGCGCGTTCCGTCGCGTGTGATACAGGGCGTTTCGCGGATCGAGGCATAGCGTTCCTGCGCTTTGGCCTGCATCGCGATCTTGTC
The DNA here is from genome assembly GCF_056535045.1 of Ruegeria sp. O6. Lineage (NCBI taxonomy): Bacteria > Pseudomonadati > Pseudomonadota > Alphaproteobacteria > Rhodobacterales > Roseobacteraceae > Ruegeria > Ruegeria sp. O6. The sequence continues at coordinate 68,488 of NZ_JBQERM010000014.1, forward strand.
GCGGAAGGCGCCGACCACGCTGTCTTCGGGGCGCAGGTGAACAACGCCCTGATCGCCATCAACCAGCACGTGGTCGCCATTCAGCGCTTCGGTCGTGATGCGGCCCACATGGACCACCAGAGGGATCGCCAGCGCTCGGGCCACAATGGTGGCGTGACTGCCGACTGAACCCTCTTCGAGGATGATCCCCTTCAGCGCCCGACCGTATTCCAACAGGTCGCCGGGGCCGATATTGCGTGCGACCAAAATCGGGTCGGGTGGCAGATCGGCGCTGTCGGTTTTTCCCTGCCCGGTCAGAATGCGCAGCAAACGGTTGCTGAGGTCGTCAAGATCCGCCAGCCGTTCGCGCAGATAGGGATCGGACACCTGCCCCATCCGGGCGCGCGCCTGAGATTGTTCTTTCTCGACCGCGGCCTCGGCACTGAGCCCCAGAGCAATGTCTTCTTCCATCCGGCGCATCCAGCCTTTGGAATTGGCAAACATCCGGTAGGCTTCCAGCACCTTGAGCTGTTCGGTGTCACCATCCCGGGAAATCTCGAGCATCTTGTCGACGCCGACGCGCAGCTCTTCCACCGCCTCGTTCAGACGTTCGCGTTCCCGGTGCGGGTCTTCGGCGATCGGATTGGTGACAACCACGCGGGGTTCATGCAGCCAGACATGGCCTTCGGCGGAGCCTTCCTGCGCCGGGCCGCCGCGCAGCAGGACCGATTGCTGGTGCCGTGGCGACAGTGCCGCGCCTTCGCCGACAAAGGCGCCCAGTTCGGTCATTTCGGCCAGCACCATGGCCACCACTTCCAGCGCATAGATTTCGTCGGCGGAAAATTCGCGCGCTTTGCGGGACTGGACAACCAGAACACCCAGCTTTTCCCCAAGGCGCTGCACCGGCACGCCGAGAAAGGACGAAAACCGCTCTTCCCCGGTTTCCGGCATATACCGGAACCCTTTTTCAGACGGCGCATCCGGGGTGTTGACCACCTTGCCGGTCTTGGCGACCCTGCCCACCAGCCCCTCGCCCATGCGCATCCGGGTCTGGTGTACCGATTCAGGCGCAAGTCCCTGGGTCGCGCAGAGTTCCAGGGTCTCATCATCGCGGAACAGATAGATTGAGCACACTTCGCTGCGCATGCTGTCGGCGATCAGATGAGTGATCTGATCAAGACGCTCCTGTCCAGCGGCTTCGCTGGCCATCGCCTCGCGCAACCGCCCCAGCAGCTTGCGGGATTCTGTTTCCGTGCCGTCCGCCATGGCCCAACCAATTCAGTGTGTCAGGCGAAACCCTTGGCCGATCAGCTCAGGCCGCCTTGTCCAGTTCAAAGGCATCATGCAGTGCCTGAACGGCAAGTTCCATGTATTTCCTGTCGATAAGAACGGAAATTTTGATCTCGGAGGTTGTGATGACCTTGATGTTGATCCCCTCATCCGAGAGTATCTTGAACATTTTGGCCGCGACACCCGATTGCGAGCGCATACCGATTCCCACCACCGAGACCTTGCAGACACCGGTATCGGCGACCAGTTCGGCATAGTTGAGCTCGCCCTTGTCCTTGATCGCCAGCAGCGCTTTTTCGGCACGGACCACCTGATCGGTGGGGCACGAGAAGGTCATGTCCGTGCGCCCCTCGTCCGAGATGTTCTGCACGATCATGTCGACATTGACGCCCTCATCGCTGAGCGCGGTGAAGATGGTCGAGGCGATACCGGGACGGTCCGCCACCGAAACGACGGTCATCTTGGCCTCGTCACGGGAATAGGCCACACCGGCCACAACATTGGATTCCATGATATCCTCCTCGTCAACGACCAGCGTACCGGCCTCGTCGGATTGTTCTTCGAAACTTGAAAGAACGCGCAATTTTACCTTGTAGCGCATCGCCAGCTCGACCGAGCGGGTCTGCAGCACCTTGGCGCCCAGCGACGCCAGTTCGAGCATTTCCTCGAACGAGATCCTGTCCAGCTTGCGCGCCTTTTCGCAGATGCGCGGATCGGTGGTATAGACGCCGTCCACGTCGGTATAGATGTCGCAGCGTTCCGCACCAAACGCGGCGGCAAAAGCCACGGCAGTGGTGTCAGAGCCACCCCGGCCCAGCGTGGTGATGCGGCCTTCGGGGCTGAGCCCCTGAAACCCGGCTACAACGGCCACTTTCATGCCTTCGCCGAATTTCTGGTTGATGTTCGTGGTCGGGATATCTTCGATCCGGGCCTGGCTGTGCGCGCTGGTTGTCAGCAGCGGCACTTGCCAGCCCTGCCAGCTGCGCGCAGGAACATCCATTTCCTGCAATGTCAGCGCCATCAGCCCAGCGGTGACGTTTTCGCCCGAAGATACAACGGCATCGTATTCGCGTGCATCAAACAGCGGCGAGGTCTCGTTCACCCAACCCACCAGCTCGTTGGTTTTGCCCGACATGGCCGAGACGATGACGATCACGTCATAGCCCTTGGCAACTTCGACACCGATGCGCTTGGCAGCACGGCGGATGCGGTCCAGGTTGGCGACCGAAGTGCCGCCGAATTTCATAACGAGTACGGGCATGGGGGCAAATGTCTCCGCGCCTTGGATTAGAGGTCCCGAGCCTCATAAGCGAGGGGCACCCCAAGAGCAAGAGGGCAAACAGGACCCGCCTGTGGCACAGGGCCGCTTTACATTGCGCAGGTGCGGTGTCAGCCTGCGAGTAACAACCAAATCAAGAGGTTCCCCATGTTTCGCCTAGTCCTTGCCGTTACTTTGTTGTCATCGCCTGCATTGGCGCAGGTTGCCAGTGTGGCCGGCACGGACGGAAAGAATGCACTGGGCAAGGTGCCCTGCGCCGCAAATGCCGGTGACCCGATGCAAAGCTGCAATGCAGAGCTGCGCCGCCATGATGACGGCACAACGACGCTGGCCGTGGCTTTGGGGGGTGGCAAGGTGCGCAACATCTATTTCAAGGATGGTGCGCCGGAGTCCAGCAGCTCGACCTCGAAAATGACTTATGAAACGCTGGGTGACGTGCTTGTGGTCTATATTGAACCCGGTGAGGTCTATGAAATTCCCAAAGCGGCGCTGACCGGTCAGTAAGCGTGCGCGTGCCCGTCATAGGTTTCAAAACAGCCGGTAGAGCTGATCGACAGGGCCTCAAAGCGTTCCATCAGGCCCGAGACGGCCTGATCGACATCAATATCAGCGGCCGCGCCGCCCATGTCGGTTTGCACCCAGCCCGGATGATAGATGCCCACGGCGATCCCGTCGGCTTTCAGATCCGTCGCCAGATTCCGCCCCAGGTTCAACGCCGCCGCCTTGGAGGCGCGGTAGATATAGCTGCCCCCCGGCGCCCGCGTATGGGACGCCATCTGCGACGAGATGATCGCGACCTTGCCGCCTGCGGCGCGCAGATTGGGCAACAAGGCCTGAACGGTCAGGAAAACGCCGGTCACGTTGGTGGCAAAGCTTTGCGCCCACATTTCGGCGGGGTAGTCGTCGATCGTGTGCCCCTTGTCCAGATAGACCCCGGCATTGCAGATCAGAAGATCAACGGGCTGGTCTTTCAGTTGTTCGGCCATTGCTGCCTGTTGGGCCGGGTCCGACACGTCCAGACGGACCTGTGCACTGCCATCGCGTGCGGTTCCGGTAACCGCGTCACCGCGGGTGTCGTAGCGCGTGGCAAGGGCGCGGCCGATACCGCGATTGGCACCGGTGATCACGACATGCATGGATCAGTTGGTCTTTCTGCTGGGCAGAAACGGCAGCGGTGCCACCGGCACGCCATCTTCGATCAGCGATTTCGCCTCATCCGGTCTGGCTTCACCATAGATCGAACGCTCTGGCGCCTCTCCCAGATGCATCTTGCGCGCTTCGCTTGCAAAATCCTTGCCAACGTAGTCCGAGTTCTTTTCGACATGGCGGCGTATTTCGGCCAGAACTTTCTCGATCTCGGGCGAAGGGGTGGCGACGTTGATCTGTTCATTGGATGCAGGCGCGTTTTCGGGCTTTCCCTGCGCATTCCGGGCCGGTCGGACACGCGGTGTCATGATCGCCTTCGCAACCTGCGTACATCCGCAGATCGCGCAGGTCACCATCTTGGCAGAGGCCAGCTTGTCAAAGGCTTCTGCGGATTGAAACCAGCTGTCGAATGTGTGGCCTTCACTGCATTTCAACGCGTATTGAATCATGTTCAGTCCAAAATTACGATTGGCGAATAGATACCGACCAGACTGACAATATCAAGCCTCTCTGGTACTATCTTAATGTGTATGGGTCTTAAAGTCGCGTAACAATTCGGCAAGCTCGGGTGATCTGACCTTTTGGGCCGCGTTTTCAGGTGCAAACCACTTGCGCCTGCGCTCGTGCTTTTCGGGGAAGTCCTGCGACATTACCTGTACATGCAGCGCAAAAACATCGACCAGAATCAAGGTCGGGGGCTGATTTGGGCGGTGCTTGAGGTGCAGAAACTGCCCCAGCCCCGCTTTGCTGCATCGCCCCGTCACGCCCGCTTCTTCCCAGGCTTCCTGCACTGCGGTTTCCGATGGGGTCAGGCCGGGGATGAGCCACCCTTTGGGGACAATCCACCGCTGGGCCCGGCGTGTCGTGATCAGCAACACCTCTGGATGGCCACGCCGTATCCGGTAACACAGGGCAGAGGATTGCCGCAAAACAGGGTGTTCCGCAGTCTCAGCCAATTCACGCAGTACCGGTCTTGCATTCATTGCGCGACGCACCTTTTGCTCGGGCAAAGGACCCGTTGGCGTTATAGGCCCGCAGGACACGCCTATTTAGCGCCCTTCCCTTGAAAAACTACCATATGAAGTGGTGTCCGCCAAGTCCGGCGTGATGGCGCATTTGTTGATCACATACGGGCTGACAGCTGTTTCACCAGCTCGTCATGCGGGATATCGGCATCAACCGCCAATCTTCGCAGGCCGAAATGCACGCGCGCGATTTGCTGGTAATAGCGCGAATAGACATAGTTCGTTCCACCACCGGCCAACGCGCCGAGCACCGGGACGGACTGTGCCGCCAGTTTTTGCCCCAGCACGATTGAAAAGCGTGGTGCCACTGCAGCAATCAGACGCTGCATGGCCGGACCCGTCAGTGTCAGGCGCACCGAGAAAAAGCCAAGATCCGCACCGTCATCATGCGACAGCGGGCCCGATGCGGACAAAACCCGCACACAGTCGAACTTTACGTTCTCGGCGGACGGGTCGAAACCTTCGCGCGCGGCGGCCCCCTGAATGGCGCGCAACAGCATGGCGGTTGTTGCAGGCAGCTCCATCAGGGCTGTTGATACACCGCCCAGCCCGCCGGCCGCGCCCATGGCCGTGGCAAGCGCGGTATTGACCCAGGGCTGCTGATCAGGGATCGCACGCCGGGACCCCTGAGCCGCGTGCATCGCAAGCCACAGCGCCTGCTCGGTAGCCCCTGTCAGGCCGTTCCGAACCGGATCGGGCAATTGCTCGAGCAGTGACTCGGCTGATCCGCCCAGCTTGTTCAGCAGTTTGACACCAGCCCCTCCGGCAGATCGGTAATAACCCGCCAAACGATCCAGTTCAGCGTCGGCATCCACGTTTTCGACAAGAACCACGTTCTGCATGTGCGTCCTCCTGCCTATCAACATCGGCGTTAAGCCACGCCGATTCAATAGGTCAGCGGGTCCAGCGGGTGACAGCCCCCTGAACTCCGGACCAGACACCAGGCATCAGTTCCAGCCCCAAAACCCGGTCCGGGTTGGTGGGCGGCGGCATCTCGACACCTTGCAGCCGCGCAAAACCAAATCGCCTGTAATAGGGTTCGTCACCGACCAGCATGACCCGCTGCCACCCGCGCTTACGCCCGGCTTCGACACCGGCATGGATCAGATAACCGCCCAGACCCTCGCCCTGGTGGGTTGGGTGTACGGCAACCGGGCCTAGCAGCAATGCGTCGTGTTCACCGACATGGACCGGCCAGAAGCGGATCGCCCCGGCCAGAATGCCCTGACCGTCGCGCGCGACCAGTGACAGGTCAGAAACCGGCGGCACATCATCGCGCAACCGGTAGGACGACAACGCCTCACGGCCCGGCGCAAAGCACAGGTCATAGAGGGCTTCGACCTCCCACCAATCGTCCGGCTCTTCTGGCCTGATCCCGAATTGCTGCACACCCGCCCTCGTTTCCTTGCTGGAAATCGCCCTAGCACTTCGCTACGCCTTGGGCAAACGCTTGGAGATATGATGTTCTACCGCCCCGAAGACGGCCACGGCCTGCCGCACAACCCGTTCAACGCCATTATCACGCCACGCCCGATCGGCTGGATATCGACCCGTGATGCGGATGGGATCAACAATCTGGCACCCTATTCCTTTTTCAACGGGGTTGCTTACACACCGCCGCAAGTAATGTTTGCCACAACCGGCACGAAACACGATCAGATCGGCGGCAAGGACAGTATCGCCAATATCGAGGCGACAGGTGTATTCTGCGTGAATGTCGTGGCCCTTGCGCATCAGGATGCGATGAACGCCAGCTCGGCCAGCCTTCCCAAGGAGGTGGACGAGTTTGCCCATGCCGGATTAACCCCGGTCGAATGTGAAACCATACCCTGCGCCCGCGTACAAGGCGCCCCGGCAGCACTGGAATGCAAGTTGACCCAGATCGTCACTCTGCCGGGCGCGGCCAACCGCGTCGTGTTCGGCGAAGTAACAGGCGTGCATCTGCTCGACGACCACATCCGAGAGGGCAAGTTCGACGTAACCTCGTTCAAACCTCTGGCGCGGCTTGGGTACCGGGACTATTCGGTCGTGTCCGAGCTGTTCTCGCTCAGTCGCCCGGATGATTGAGGTTGTCGGGGGCTCTGCCCCCACCACCCGTTCCGGGCGGCTCCCCCGGGATATTTTTTGGCGAGATGAAGCAGGGATCCTTCATTCATCTGGCTTCAAATATCCCGGAGCGCGAGGCAGAGCCTCGCAAAAGGATCAGTGGCCGCCCAGAATGCCGGTACGGACCGAGTAATCGACCGCAAGTTCATAATCCGGGTCATCATCACTGTCGACCATCAGGTGGCCTGCCTTGTTCAGCAGCTTGTGGCAATCCCGGCTCAGGTGGCGCAGCATGACGCGTTTACCTGCTGCCTCGTATTTGGCCGCAATGTTTTCGATGGCTTGCAATGCCGACTGGTCCACCACACGGCTTTCAGCGAAATCGACGATGACGGTTTCCGGGTCATTCGGCACATCGAAGAGTTCGATAAAGCCATCCGATGACCCAAAGAACAGCGGCCCCTGGATTTCATAGACCTTAGCCCCTTTTTCGGTCGCCGAGTCGCGGGTGACTGCGTGGATGCGCTTGGCGTTGTTCCACGCATAGGCCAGAGCCGAGACAATGACGCCGACAACAACGGCGACCGCGAGGTCTTCCATCACTGTCACCACAGTGACCAGAACGATGACAAAGGCGTCGGTCAGTGGAACCTTGCGCAGGATCTTGAACGAGTTCCACGCAAAGGTGCCGATCACCACCATGAACATCACCCCGACCAGCGCGGCCAGCGGGATCTGCTCGATCAGCGGTGAGGCAAACAGGATGAAGGTCAGCAAAAACAGCGCCGCGGCGATCCCGGCGATACGGGTCCGGCCACCGGATTTCACGTTGATCATCGACTGACCGATCATCGCGCAGCCACCCATGCCACCAAAAAAGCCGGTCACGATATTCGACGCACCCTGCGCGATACATTCCTGAGACGCCCCGCCGCGCTTGCCGGTAATCTCGCCCACAAGGTTCAGGGTCAGAAGGGATTCGATCAGGCCAATTGCGGCCAGAATGACGGCGTAGGGCAGGATGATCTCAAGCGTGCCCCAGTTCAGAGGAACCATGGGGATGTGGAAGGCAGGCAGACCACCTTCGATCGAGGCCAGATCACCGACGCGCGGAACATCCAGACCCAGACCGATCACCAGCGCAGCGACAACCAGAATACCGGCCAGAGGCGCAGGAATGATGCGCGTGATGCGCGGCACCACCCAGATCACCGCCATGGTCAGTGCCACAAGGCCCAGCATGGTGTATAGCTGCGCACCCGAGAGCCATTCTCCACCGCCCATGCCGTGACCGGTGTTTTCCATGGTACCCGGCACCTTGAACTGGCCCATCTGGGCCAGAAAGATCACGATGGCCAGGCCATTCACAAAACCCAGCATCACCGGGTGCGGCACCAGTCGGATGAAGCGGCCCCAGTGCATCGCCCCGGCGATAACCTGGAGGATCCCCATCAGCACCACCGTCGCGAACAGGTATTCGACACCATGTTCGGCCACCAAAGCCACCATGACGACCGCCAGCGCGCCCGTCGCTCCCGAGATCATGCCAGGTCGCCCGCCGATCAGCGCGGTGATGAGCCCCACAAGGAAAGCGGCATAAAGGCCCACCAGCGGGTGCACGCCTGCCACAAAGGCAAAGGCCACGGCCTCGGGCACCAGTGCGAGGGCCACGGTCAGGCCGGACAGCAGCTCGATCCGCAGGCGAGAGAAGGTCAGCCCCTCATCCGGCACCCAGCGCAGATCGGGTATGGCGATACGGTTGGCAAAACTTGCCAGCAAGGCTCGGGGCATTGGACAGTCCTATAGGATTTTATGTTCGCGCGAAGGGGTCGTTGTAGCGGGCGCGCCGCTGTTAAGCCACCGCGGGAGGTGGGATGCAGCCATGCGCACAGCGCATAACTTGCCTCTCGGCAACGTGATTTGCGGCACCCGGATCAAGCACCCAAATGTGAGTTCATGCGCTGGATTGCCCTCATATTTCTATCAGCCCTGCCCGCCTTTGCACAGGACTTGGAAGGGAATGACACCGCCGGAAACTGGCGTGTCACGCACCATGAAATTTTCGGCATCTGGAATTCGATTTGTGACGAGCGTGAGGAAGCCGGTACTTTGGTGAAGCGCTGCTACATAAGGCGCGCCGAGGTGTTTTCCTTGCGTCCGAAATTTGCGGCGCAATTCATGTTCATCACACCTGAATCAGATGGTTTCAAAATCGAGTTCGGGATTGAGCCCGGCACCTTCTTCAGCCCTTCTGGATTCCGCATAGAGAAAGATCAGGATGTGATCTGGCGCACGCGGCGCCCCGGGTGCCTGACAGGGTTAAGCTGCACATTCGAGGATCATCGCGCCGACAGCCTGCTGGATGCCATGCTGAACGGGGATGCGTATCGTTTTGAGTTTCGTGACAGGCATGGTCAATCGCAGGACCTGACGTGGCCGCTGGATGAGTTTGGAGCCGCGTGGGCGGATTTCAATACGCAATCTCAACAGCGTAACCTGCTGGCGAAACAGGAATAGACCTCTTGTCAATTTCAGGCCGAACCCGCACAAATTCAATATCAGTATTTCAGGCGGAGCAGGACAGTGACCCAAACCAGGATTGCCGTTATCGGCGGATCAGGCATCTATGACATCGATGGGCTGGAAAATGCGGAATGGGTCAGTGTCGATACCCCTTGGGGGGCGCCCTCGGATCAGATTCTGACCGGGTCGCTGGACGGTGTCGCAATGGCCTTTCTGCCGCGCCATGGGCGCGGGCATGTGCATTCACCGACCGATGTGCCCTATCGCGCCAATATCGACGCGCTGAAACGGCTTGGTGTGACGGATGTGATCTCGGTCTCGGCCTGCGGGTCGTTTCGCGAACACATGGCACCGGGTGACTTTGTCATCGTCGATCAGTTCATCGACCGGACATTTGCGCGCGACAAGAGCTTTTTCGGAACAGGCTGCGTCGCCCATGTCAGCGTTGCGCACCCGACCTGCCCGCGCCTGTCGGACGCCTGTGAGACCGCAGGCAAGGCTGCCGGTATCACGATCCATCGCGGCGGCACCTATCTGGCGATGGAAGGGCCGCAGTTTTCGTCTCTGGCGGAATCGAAGATGTATCGCGAGCAATGGGGCTGCGACGTGATCGGGATGACCAACATGCCCGAAGCCAAGCTCGCCCGCGAAGCCGAGCTTTGTTATGCCTCAATCGCGATGGTCACCGATTTTGACAGCTGGCACCCGGATCATGGCGAGGTGGATGTGACCACCATCATTGCGACCCTGACCGGCAATGCCGACAAGGGCCGTGCACTGGTCAAAGGCCTTCCCGTCCTGTTGGGGACTGACCGCGCGCCCTGTCCGCATGGCTGTGACCGGGCGCTAGAATATGCCATCCTCACCGCGCCCGAAAAGCGCGATCCGGTGCTGCTGGCCAAACTGGACGCGGTAGCGGGGCGGATTCTCTAGGTTCCGCGCGACGCATCAGGCATCATCGCCGCCAGCAGTTCGGGTTCCCGGATCACGTTATGCAAGCGTCCAAGCATGACATCGACCCTGCGCCCGTAACTGTCCGGGCACAGGGGATGCGGGTTCTTTCTGCCGGATACTCGCCGCAAGAATGCGACGGTTGTGAAGGATCGCACTGGTATCAGTTTTCGTGCAAGTCTGGGCCTGATCGGACTGCTTTGGCGGGCCCGAAAGCTGGTCGCCATGAAAATTGTCAAGCACCGGTAGTTTGGCTATAGCGATACCAAAGGAACGTATTGCGAGCTGACCCTTATGTCTCTGGAACTCTGGCTGGCCTTTGTTGCCGCATCCACCGCCTTGCTGCTGATCCCGGGCCCGACCGTGCTGTTGGTGCTGAGCTATGCGCTGTCCAAGGGGCGCAGCGTTGCCGTGGCCTCGGCCACGGGGGTCGCTGTGGGGGATCTTGTGGCGATGACCGCATCTTTGTTGGGGCTAGGCGCGCTTGTTCTGGCCTCGGCCACCTTGTTTTCCGTCCTCAAATGGGTCGGTGCGGCCTATCTGGTCTGGCTTGGGGTTAAACTGCTGCGCAGCGCCCCGGCGAACGGTCTGGGAACGGTCGCGACCGGGCGGGATGTCACCCCCGGCAGCGTGTTTGGACACGCGGCCGCAGTCACGGCACTGAACCCGAAATCCATCGCCTTTTTCATCGCCTTTGTGCCGCAGTTCCTGCGCCCGGCTGAACCACTGGGGCCGCAATTTGCCATCCTGATTGCCACTTTTGTCGGGCTAGCCTGGCTGAACGCGTTGGCTTATGCGTTGCTGGCCGACCGGTTGCGGCGGCTGATTGGCCGCACCAGCGTGATCACCGGGATGACGCGGTTTGGCGGGCTGACTCTGATCGGGATGGGTTTCGCCACGGCAGTTCTGCGCCGCCCGGCCTGATCCCTTTTCAGTTTTCGGCGTTTTCCTTCATGAACCCGCGGATAAACCGGCGGATTTCGCGGGCAGCTGATGTATCCAGCTCCCTGCACAACTCGACAAACGCGTCGCGCTCATCCTTGTCCAGACGCAGAACCAGCTGGCTGTTTTTCTTCGTCGATCCCTTGCCGTCTTTCTTTGGCACGCGCGTTGCTCCTAGCAAATGCTTGTTAATTCAGGAGATGCATTGTGTATACATAGCATAGTGATTGTCGTTATCGAGCACTTAACAGCACCGGAACGGAAATGGCAATGAACCTTCAAACCGTCTGGGGCCTTTCTTTTGCGAGATCAACGCAAATGCACAAGCCGCACCTGTCTTGGCCACCTGCCACGCTTCACCGGTATTACGGATTGCCCAAGGCTGTGGTTTCGTGCCGCTGGTGATCGTGCGAATGAATTGTTCCTTGCATGGCTAACCCTCTTGGGCCAAACACGTTTTGGTATTTGAAGCGGAAAAGGGTTGGTTCATGTCAAGGAACAAGACTGTCAAAGACTACATCCGGACGATTGTCGACTTTCCGCATGAAGGAATTCTGTTTCGCGATGTGACGACGCTGTTTGCCGATCCGCGCGGATTTCGGATGGCCATTGACCAGATGCTGCACCCCTATGCCGGGGAACGCATCGACAAGGTTGTCGGCCTCGAGGCGCGGGGCTTTATCCTTGGGGGGGCGATTGCGCATCAGCTGAGCCTGGGCTTCGTGCCGATCCGCAAGAAAGGCAAGCTGCCCGGCACAACGATCAGCCAGGACTACAAGCTGGAATATGGTGAAGCGATCGTCGAGATCCACGATGACGCCATCCAGCCAGGCGAAAAAATCCTTGTCGTTGACGACCTTCTGGCCACAGGCGGCACTGCGGCGGCGGGCATCAAACTGATCGAGCGTTTGGGCGGTGAGATCGTCTCATGCGCGTTCATTATCGACCTGCCTGACCTCGGCGGGCGCAAAGTATTGGAAGATATGGGCATGGACGTGCATGTCCTGTGCGAATTCGAAGGGCTTTAACGCGGCAACCTTCGGATTTCTTAACAAGAGTCAGAGCCGGGTTCACGCCTTCAGCACCGCGCCGGGATTCATGATGCCCAAGGGGTCCAGCGCCGCCTTGATGGTCCGCATTGCATCCAGCTTTACCGGATCGCCATAGCGGTCCAGATCGTCCGTTTTCATGCGGCCCACGCCGTGTTCCGCGCTGACCGAACCATCAAAGGCATGGACCAAATCATGCACGGCCCGCTTGACCACAGCGCTCTGACCCTCAAATTCCGCGCGGCGCTGCCCCTTGGGGGGAAAGACGTTGTAGTGCAGATTGCCATCCCCGAGATGGCCAAAGCAATTGATCCGGAACTGCCCGAGACCGGAAACCAACTTTTCCCCTTGGCGCACAAATTCCGGAATTTCTGAGATCGGGATCGAGATATCATGGCTCGACACCGAGCCGATCAGGCGGTTGGCCTCGGGGATTCGCTCGCGCACGGCCCACAACTCATCACGCTGCGCCTCGCTTTGTGCAATCACGCCATCCTGCACCAGCCCAAGCGCTTGCGCGTGGACAAAGATATCCTCCAGCGCGTCGGACGGAGACTGCCCCGTGGCCAGCCCCAATTCGATCAGAACGCTCCACTCTGGCGGTGTTTCAAACGGTTGCCGGACATCCAGCAGAACCTCGGACAAGAACTTCAGCCCCTGCCGGTGGATCAGTTCGAAAGTGCTGACAGCCTCGCCCACGCGATCACGCGCCTGGGCCAGCAGGGAAATGGCAGCCTCGGGTGACGCCACCTGAAACATCGCCGTCCCGATCGCGGCAGGCCGGGGAAACAGCTTGAGCGCGGCTGCGGTGATGATCCCCAGCGTGCCCTCGGCCCCGATCAGCAGATTGCGCAGGTCATAGCCTGTGTTGTCCTTTCGCAACCGGCTGAGACCCTGCCAGATTTGACCATTGGGCAGAACGGCCTCGAGCCCAAGGCACAGGTCGCGCGCATTGCCATAGCGCAAGACGTTGACGCCCCCGGCATTGGTGGACAGGTTGCCCCCGATCCGACAGGATCCCTGCGCCGCCAGCGTCAAGGGAAACAGGCGGTCTTGCGCCTCGGCCGCGGCTTGGACATCCTGCAAAATGGCGCCGGCCTCGGCAATCAGTACGTATTCGGTGGGATAGACGGACCGGATGGCGGTCATCCGTTCCAGCGAAATCACAAGGGGCGCTGGCCCATGCGGCATTACCTGCCCCCCGACCAGACCGGTTCCGCCGCCATAAGGCACCACCGGAACACGCATTTCGGACGCCACCTGCACCAGTACCGAGACCTCCTCGGTTGTGCGGGGCAAGGCCAGCAGGCCAGCCTGTCCGACAAGTCGCCCACGCGGCTCTTCCAGATACCGGTCGGTCACCGGGCGCAGCACGTGATCGCCCAGTTTCGAGCGGATCAGCGTGGCAATGCGGTCATCAGCGGGGTTCAGACTCATACGCTTTCAATGCCCAACCGATCCCACCACGGCAAGCCTTATTCCAGATCAATCAGATAGCGCGGCTCCAGCACGACAACGGTTGGACGGTCCGGCAAGTCACGCAGAGAGACGGTGATCTCGGACACGCCGTCACGTTCGACCGGGAACTCATCCCGGATATCCACGAGGAAGCGATCCAGCGAAAACTCCGAGAACCAGTGCATCGGAATGATCACCGAGCTTTTCAGCCGCTTGAGAACCGAGATCATGTCGGGCAAGGGCATGGTTGTTCCGCCATCGACGGCGGCCATGACCACATCCAACCGACCCAGCGCAGCAAACTGTTCGTCTGACGGTACATGATGCAAATGTCCCAGATGGCCGATACACAGCCCTTCGACCTCGAACACGAAGATAGAATTGCCGCGTTCCTCAACTCCGCCATAGGCCGAGCGGATATCGGTTGGGACATTGCGTATCAGCATCTCGCCCAGATTCAGGTGATGTTCGATCCCCTGCCCGAACTCTCCCCATCCCGGCAGGACATGCGGGATCGCCGGGTCGGGATGCGCCGTCCAATGGGTGTCATGGGCATGGTTCATTGTCACCACATCGGGAATCAGATCGGCACTGCCGATGAACCCGGTAAAGTCTGTCACCACATTCAACCCGCCACGGGTCTGGATCATAAAAGCGGCATGCGCGATATAGCTGATGCGCACCGAAAACTCCGGCACCGGGTCCTGCCATGCAGCTTTGTGCAGATATTCGATCCCCGGCGCCGCCTCGGCGATGGCGATACAATGGCTCGGCCGCCGCTCCTGCGCCACGGCCCCGCCCGAAATCACCATCAATGCTGCAACCAACCAGCGCATACCCGAAGTGTAGCGCAGATCGTCACCAAGTCATGCCCCTTGTTCATCTGGCCAAAAATATCCCGGGGGAGGCGCGGCTTGCCGCGACCGGGGGCAGAGCCCCCCTAGCCCGCGTCCGTCTTGCCACGCCGGTCGGACCGCAGGCTGGCATAGAGAACATGCGTCCGCCATCGCCCGTTGATCTGTAGATAAGACTGCGCCACGCCTTCATATTTGAAGCCCGAGCTTTCCAGCAAACCGCGCGACGCCCGGTTTTCCGGCAGACACGCGGCTTCGATCCGGCTCAGATCCAGACGGGTAAAGGCGTGATGTACCATCGCGCCAATCGCTTCGCGCATGTATCCCTGACGGGCAAAGGATTCACCGGTCCAGTAACCCAGGGTTCCGGCCTGCGCAGGGCCGCGCCGGATATTGTCCAGCGTGATCGCCCCGACCAACACATTGTCTTCACGGCGAAAAAGGAAAAGCGGAATTGCTGTGCCACTCGCGACTGAGCGCTGAGCCCAGTAGACCCGATTGGTAAAGGATTTGCGGCTCAGGTGATCCTTGGCCCAGATCGGCTCCCACGGGGTCAGGTAACCTTTTGAGGCGCGCCGCAACGCCGCCCAATCGTTGAAATCGGAATGTACAGGCGGACGCAAGCTAAGCCGCGCGGTCTCGAGTTTCAGCTTGCGTCTGCCCAACAGCATCACGCTGCACGCCTCTCCTGCAAGTCCGCCAATGTCGGTGCGTCTGCGACCGGTCCGTAAAGCGCCAGCGCCGCCGGGGCCTGAACGGCCATGGTTTCGGCAAAGGCGCGCACGTCCTCGGTGCTGACCGCATCGATCTTGGCAACCGTGTCTTCCAGCGAGGGCACCCGTCCCCAGATCTGCACCAGCCGCGCCAGACGCTCGGCCCGATTCGACGGGCTTTCCAGCCCCATCAGCATCCCGGCCTTCATCTGGGCCCGGGCACGGGCGACCTCTTCGGGGCTCATGTCCTCGGCGGCGCGCTTCATCTCATCGATGGTGATCGTCGCCAGTTCGGCCACCTGATTGGCCGAGGTTCCGGCATAGATCGTGGTTGTTCCGGTATCGGCATAGGCACCGGTCTGCGCAAAGATCGTGTAGCAAAGCCCACGTGCTTCACGCACTTCCTGAAACAGGCGCGAGGACATGCCACCGCCCAATGCGGTCGAATAGATCTGCGCCGTATAGATCGCATCGTCGCGATAGCCGGGACTTTCCAGCGCCAGGGCGAAATGTGCCTGTTCCAGCTCTTTTACCTGACGGGCTTCGCCACCGGTAAAGCGTGCGATCTCGGGGATCAGACCTTTACGGGATTGCAGATGGCCAAACATCTCTTCGGCCAGTTTCATCAGCATGTCGTGATCCACAGCACCAGCTGCGGACAGGATCATCTGTTCGGGGCCATAATGTTCGGTCACAAAGCCCGACAAATCTTCGCGCGAAAAGGCACTGACCCGCTCGGACGGGCCCAGGATCGTCCGGCCCAGGGGCTGGTCGTGATAGCTCTGCTCTTGCAGCCAGTCAAAGATCACATCATCGGGTGTGTCATGGGCCTGACCGATTTCCTGAAGGATCACGCCCCGCTCAACCTCGATCTCACGTGGATCAAACACCGGGTTCAAAACGATGTCACCGATCACATCCATCGCCAGTGCCACGTCGTCCTTCAAGACGCGTGCGTAATAGGCCGTTACCTCGCGCGAGGTATAGGCGTTGATATAGCCGCCCACATCCTCGATCGCCTCGGCAATTTGCAAGGCCGAACGGCGCTCGGTTCCCTTGAACGCCATATGTTCAAGGAAATGCGCAATACCGTTCTGTTCGATCCGCTCATGCCGCCCACCGGCGGTTACCCAGATGCCGATGGCCGCAGATTGCAGCCCCGGCATATGTTCACTGACGATACGAAACCCGTTCTTCAGTTGGTCTTGTCTGACAGTCACTCAGCGATGTGCCTTTTAATATGATCCTCGAGGGCACCCAGATCATTGGCGATGCGGGTCACCCGTTCCGGACGTTCATACAGATCAGACATGCGGGAGGGAAGAGGCGGATGTTCACCACTCGCCTTCTCGACCGCGGCCGGGAATTTCGCCGGGTGCGCAGTGGCCAGCGTGATCATCGGAACGTCTGCCGCGCGGTGTTCTTCTGCGACCTTGATGCCCACGGCGGTGTGCGGGCAGACCAGTTCGGCGCTGTGCGCCAGCGTGGATTTGATCGTGGCCAGCGTTTCCTCTTCGGACACACGGCCCGAATCGAAATTCTCACGCAGCGCTTTCATCGCGCCCTGGCTGATATTGAAGCCACCCTGTTTCAGCTCATCCATCAATTGTGCGATGGCCCCGCCATCTTCGCCATAGGCATAATAGAGCGCGCGTTCGAAATTCGAGCTGACCTGAATGTCCATCGACGGGCTGATCGAGGGGATGGTTTCGCCCTTGAAATACCCCTCACCCGAGAGGCAGCGATGCAGAATGTCGTTCTGGTTGGTCGCCACCACTAGGCGATCAATCGGCAGCCCCATTCGCTTGGCCAGATAGCCCGCGAAGATGTCGCCAAAGTTGCCGGTTGGCACCGTGAAGCTGACCTTGCGGTGCGGCGCACCAAGGCTGACGGCAGCCGAGAAGTAATAAACGATCTGCGCCAAGACGCGGGCAAAGTTGATCGAGTTCACACCCGCCAGTTTCACGCCGTCGCGGAAGTCGAAATCGTTGAACATGTCTTTCAGCGCAGCCTGACAATCGTCAAAATCACCATCAACGGCCAGAGCATGCACATTGCTGTCCGCAGGCGTGGTCATCTGGCGGCGCTGCACTTCGGACACGCGGCCATGCGGGAACAGGATGAACACATCCACCGCGTCCAGCCCGCGGAACGCCTCGATCGCGGCTGAACCGGTATCCCCGCTGGTCGCGCCGACGATGGTCACACGGTCACCACGGCGTTTCAGCGCCACCTGGAACAACTGGCCGATCAGCTGCATGGCAAAGTCCTTGAAGGCCAGTGTGGGGCCGTGGAACAGTTCCAGCAGGAAGTGGTTCTCGTTCAGCTGCTTCAATGGCGCGCGGGCATCGTGGCCGAAACCTTCGTGAGCGCGGGCGATGATCGCCTTGAACTCATCCTCGGCGAATGAGCCGCTGACATAGGGCCACATCACACGGAATGCGATTTCTTCGTAGGGCAATCCGGCCAGCGCCGCGATCTCGTCCTGCGACATCACCGGGATTTCGGCGGGCAGATACAGGCCACCATCGCGGGCAAGTCCGGTCAACATCGCCTCTTCAAACGTCAGTTCGGGCGCCTGCCCGCGGGTCGAGATATATTTCATGTCGCGTCACTTTCAGAATTGGCACGGTTGCGCCACAGGAAGTATCCGGTCATCGCGGCCCAGACCAGAGCCAGGCCAAACCAGGTTATTGCATATTGCAGGTGATCGTTTGGTATGCCCGCCGTGTCCACCGGCAGCGGTGTCACATTCGGATCGGTTTGCGAACGGGCGATCAGCAGAACCGGTTCCGCGCCCAGTGCAGCCGCAAGCGCGGGCACATCGCGGGCGAACCAGATGTTGGCGTCGAGATCAGGTGCGGGCGTGTAACTGTCAACTTCATCTGGCCAATGCAGATTGCCGGTGATCTCCATCGGACCGGTCAGACGTTCGGTCTGCTTCGCAGTTGTCGGGACAAAACCCCGATCAACTAGAATAGTGCGATCTTCGGTGTTGAAAGCCTGAATGATGCGATACCCCGCACCGACCTGTTTGAGCGAAACAAGAACGTGGACTTCCGCAGGCTCCATTTCGCCCGACACTGTTACCGGCAGGTATTTGTCCTGATCCACCGAAACCTGCCGCGGCAGGGAAACCGGCGCAGCCGAGATCCGCTCTTCGATCTCGGTCAGCACGTCCTGCTTCCACGCCAGACGCTGCACCTGCCAGATGCCCAGCGACAGCAGCACGCCCAAACCGGCGAGGCCGAAGATTAGCAGGAACAGGAAACGGCGCATGTCAGGACCAAACTTCTTTTCAGGAACCGGCGTCTTGTTAAGGGGCGCGCGTGCTGAATTGCAACCACGCAATTGTATGGGGCGCAATCTTACGCCCCGCATAGAGAAAAAGCCGCCCCTTGGGGCGGCTTTTGCAACTGATCAGCCTGACCGGCGTTACATCAGCGGAGCCTGGCCCCAGATGTAGACGGCAAAGAACAAGAACAGCCAGACCACGTCGACGAAGTGCCAGTACCAAGCGGCGGCCTCAAAACCGACGTGTTTTTCGGGGGTGAAGTCACCCTTAAGCGCGCGGATCAGGCAGACGGTCAGGAAGATTGTCCCGATGATCACATGTGCGCCGTGGAAACCCGTTGCCATGAAGAAGTTGGAATAGAACTGGTCGCCGCCGAATTCCCAGCCTTCATGCTTGAGCAGTTCGGCGTATTCATAGCCCTGAAGGAAGGTAAAGGCGATGCCCAGCACGATGCCAATGGCCAGACCATTGATCAGCGCCTTGCGGTCGTTGTCATGCACCAGCGCATGGTGCGCCCAGGTGATCGCACAGCCTGACAGTAACAGGACCAGAGTGTTGATCAGCGGCAGGTGGAACGGGTCAACCGCATGAATATCCGGCTGAATGTATTCGGTGCCGGCATAGTCGTACATCGGGTACATGCGATGTTTGAAGAACGACCAGAACCAGGCGAAGAAGAACATCACCTCGGACATGACAAACAGGATGAAGCCGTAACGCAGACCGATGCGGACAACAGGCGTGTGATCGCCCTGACGGCTTTCCGCAACCACATCCGACCACCAGGCGAACATCGTGTAAAGCACAGCTGCCAGACCGGCCCAGAACATGAAGGGCGTGATGCCTTGCATCCAGAGAACGGCTCCGAACAGCATGACAAAGCCGCCGACGGCGCCGATCAGAGGCCAGATCGACGGGGCCAGAATGTGGTAATCGTGGTTTTTAGCGTGTGCCATCAGCGTCCCTCACCTACAGGCGTTAGTTCGTGTTTGTATCTGCCTGCGCATCGAGGGCGGCATAGCCCTCGGGCAGGTCAATTTCGTAGAATGTATACGACAGCGTGATCGTATGAACATACTTGGCTTCAAGATCCTCGACCATTTCCGGGTCGACGAAGAAAGTCACCGGCATCTCAACGCGTTCGCCGGGTTGCAGCACCTGCTCTTCAAAGCAGAAACAGGCAATCTTCTGGAAATACCCACCCGCAGAATAGGGCGCCACGTTGTAAGACGCCTGCCCGGCAATGGGGCGGTCGGTCGGGTTAAAGGCCTCGTAAAACGCGAGACCTGTTTCGCCGATGCGCACATCCATCTCGCGCACGACCGGCTTGAATTCCCATTCCATGTCCTTGGCCTTGGACGCGTCAAAACGGATGGTAACGGTGCGATCCAGAATGGTATCGGGGGCAGTTTCGGCAACACCGGTGGTGCCACCAAATCCGGTCACCCGGCAGAACCAGTTGTAGAACGGCACCGACGCCCAGGCCAGACTGCCCATCAGGACAACCACGCCAACAGTCTGGAAAACCGTTTTCTGAGGACCGGACAACGCCATCAGTTCTGAACCTCTTGCGTCGCCCTGTTGAAATCAGTGCCCGAGACCTTGACGATGGTCAGGCCAAAGATGATCACGATAAAGGCGGCCAGGGTCAGGCCGACACCCAGATTGCGGCTGAACCGGCGCTGATGCAGCTCGTGGTCTTTGCGAAGGCTCATGACCATCCCCCCAGACCATAGGGTTTCAGCAGGGCTTCGGCCAGAACGGCACCGAAATGCAGGAACAGATACAGCAGCGACAGCTTGAAGAAACCGCGTTCGACCTTGAAATTATCTGCCTCGGAATCATCCTCGGTCCGGCGCGAGATTTTCCACGCGCCCCGCAGGAACAGGATGTTCAGAATCAATGCAACGGTCAGATAGATCGGGCCGCCAATGCCTGAAAATGCAGTTCCGATGGCCAGCAGGGCCAGCAGGGCTGTATAGACAAGAATATGGACACGTGTCGCGCGGCGACCATGGGTGACGGTCAGCATCGGCACGCCCGCGTCGTCATAGTCCGAGCGCATGAACAGGGCCAGCGCCCAGAAATGCGGCGGCGTCCACATGAAGGTCAGTGCAAACATCAGCCAGGGCTCGACCGACATCGATCCTGTGGCGGCCACCCAGCCGATCACCGGAGGGAACGCACCCGCTGCGCCACCGATCACGATGTTCTGCGGCGTCGAACGCTTCAGCCACATCGTGTATACGACAACGTAGAAGAAGATGGTGAAGGCCAGAAACGCGCCTGCAAACCAGTTGGTCGCAAGGCCCAGCATGATCACCGACAGACCAGACAGAGCCAGACCAACGGCCAGCGCCTCGCCTTCCTCGACCTTGCCCGAAGGGATCGGGCGGGATTTGGTGCGTTTCATGACACGGTCGATATCCGCGTCCCACCACATGTTCAGCGCACCTGATGCTCCGCCTCCGATGGCGATGAACAGGATGGCGCAGAATCCGACGAAGGGATGGACAGGAACAGGGGCCGCCAACAGGCCGACCAATGCCGTGAACACAACCAACGACATCACGCGCGGCTTCAGCAGGGCGAAGTAATCGCCAAAGCCGGCCTCGTCCGCCCGGGCGGTCGCAGTGCTGGCATTGATGCTTGCGTCAGTCATTTCCGGTCCTTCTGGGGCGAAAACTGCGCGGATCGCCCGCGCAGCCTGAAATTTGTTTCAGGCGGGGTTGAGCCCGCCCCTATCGTACTCAGTTCGAGGCGACCTGATAGCTTTGCGGCAGGCCCGCATATTCTTCGATCGCACCTTGCAGCCATTCGTCATAGACTTCCTGGCTTACGACCTTGACGGTAATCGGCATATAGGCGTGGTCCTTGCCGCACAGTTCCGAACACTGACCAAAATAGATGCCTTCCTTGTCGGCCTGGAACCACAGTTCGGCCAGACGTCCGGGCACACCGTCCTGCTTTACGCCAAAGGCCGGGATGGTCCACGAGTGAATCACGTCGGATGCAGTCACCTGCATCACGATGACCTTGCCGACCGGAACGACAACAGCGGTGTCGGTGGCCAACAGCCATTCATCATCGCTGTAGCCTGCATCGATCAGCTTGGCGCGCATTGCGTCATCCAGAACAAATGGCGTCACGTCCGCGTCCGCAGGGCGTGCGCCCTCGTCCAGGGTCGCCGGGTGGCCCAGCAGATAGCTGTCGAATGCGAAATCGTGATCAACATACTCGTAGGTCCAGTACCACTGGTTGCCGACGACTTTGATGGTGATGTCACCTTCCGGGATTTCCTGCTGTTTGAAAAGAACCGGCAGCGAGAACGCGCCAATAAACACCAGAATCAAGATCGGACCCAAGGTCCAGGCGATTTCAACAGGGGTATAGTGCGAGAAACGCGCCGGGGTCGGGTTTGCGCGCTGATTGTAGCGCACGATGCAATAGACCAGCAGAGCTGCAACCAGCAGACAGACTGCGGTGATGATCACGAGAATCATGCCGTCCAGCTTCTGGATTCCTGTGGCAAGGCTGGTGGCCGCGGGCTGGAAGCCCATGCCGCCGTCTACCGGCTTGCCGATAATCTCAAGCTCCTGAGCCATGGCGGGTAGGCTGGAGAGGGCTGTCATAAACCCTGAAAGCATCAAAGCATTCTTCATGTTCTGTCCTGATCGTTTGATCTTTGCGTCCCTGACGGAAAGGTGTGAATCGGTCGCACCTCTCCCGTTGTCTTTGGCCGCGTTAAAAACCATATTCCAGCGGGTAGATAAAGCAAAATGCTTGCGTCAAACAGACGCTATTTTTGATCTGGATCAAACCCGAAAGGTCGCAACCCATGCCTGAAGCCACGTTTCGCCCCTTTGAGAGCGCCCTGCCGCAAGATGAAGCACTGGCCATATTGCGCTCGGCAACGGACGGGGCCGAGGATGGAGAGCTGTTTGTCGAGCGTCGGAAATCCGAATCTCTGGTGTTTGACGACGGGCGGCTTCGCACCGCGTCTTATGACGCATCCGAGGGATTTGGCCTGCGCGCCGTTCAGGGCGAAGTTGCCGGATATGCGCATTCGACTGATGTATCGATTGCCGCGCTGAAACGTGCCGCCGAAACCGCGCGACTGGCGGTTGGCGATGGAGGCGGAACGCTCGCCGAAGCGCCCCGGCCCACGAATACGCGCCTGTACACGGACGAAGACCCAATCGAATCCGCCGCCTTCCCGGTGAAAATCGAAACCCTGCGGGAGATTGACGCCTTTGCCCGCGACCTGGATCCGCGGGTGGTTCAGGTCAGCGCAATGATCGCAGCCGCCGTTCAGGAGGTGGAAATTCTGCGACCCGATGGTGTGACGGTGCGTGACGTGCGCCCCATGACGCGCGTGAATGTCTCGGTCATTGTTGAACAGGACGGGCGGCGCGAAAGCGGATCGGCCGGTGGCGGCGGGCGGGTTGGCCTGAGCGGGTTGATCGACCCTGCCGACTGGCAGGCCAAGGCGCGCGAAGCCCTGCGCATCGCATTGGTCAATCTGGACGCGGTTCCCGCCCCTGCCGGCGTGATGGAGGTTGCACTTGGTCCCGGCTGGCCCGGTATTTTGCTGCACGAAGCCATCGGTCACGGGCTTGAGGGCGATTTCAACCGCAAGGGAAGCTCGGCCTTTGCCGGACTGATGGGGCAACAGATAGCATCTAAGGGCGTGACCGTGGTGGATGACGGCACGATTGCCGACCGTCGCGGCTCGATCACTGTGGATGATGAGGGCACGCCCAGTTCGCGCACCGTATTGATCGAGGATGGCATCCTGACCGGCTACATGCAGGATCGGCAAAACGCCCGGCTGATGGGCGTTGCACCCACGGGAAATGGGCGGCGACAGAGCTATGCGCACAAACCCATGCCGCGCATGACCAATACGATCATGTTGGGGGGCGACGCTGATCCGGCGGCTTTGGTGGCAGATATTAATGACGGCATCTGGGCGGTTGGATTCGGCGGCGGCCAGGTCGACATCACCAACGGCAAGTTCGTTTTCTCGTGCACCGAGGCGTATCGTGTCGAAAACGGCAAGATCGGCGCGCCGGTCAAGGGCGCCACGCTGATCGGTGACGGGCCATCGGCCTTGAAGCGCATCCGCGGCCTTGGCAACGATATGGCGCTGGATCCGGGTATGGGAACCTGTGGCAAGGACGGTCAATGGGTGCCCGTGGGTGTGGGTCAACCGACGGTGCTGATGGACGGGTTGACTGTCGGCGGGTCGGCAGCCTGAGGCGGAAGAGAAGCGCAAAGGCAGGCGCAGGGTTAACCATGCGCCACTTTGATTCGATAGCACTCCAACCGACGCCATTGATTTGAGCGCCGGTTGGAAAATATTCTTTTATTTATTTTCAGACACTTGATCGGTGTATTCTTCGAGAAATACAGATAAATCGCTGCTAATTATCTGCGATTCAGAGGCTGTTAACCCCCTGTCCCGTAAACCAGTTCTGCAATCAGGCGGAGCAACGGATGACCGAAGAGCAGCTTTCTTCCAATCACCCCCCACTCCCACCCACCACGGAAGAGGACCGGTTTTCGTGGCTTCGCCTGTTGCGCTCGCGCAAGGTCGGCCCGGCGACGTTTCGTCGGCTGCTGCGTGAACATGGCTCGGCGCAGAACGCGCTGGCCGCGCTGCCTGAAATGGCGCGCGCCGCCGGAATAGATGGGTATGAAACCTGTCCCCCCGGCGTGATCGAGGCGGAACTCAGGGCCGCAGAAGCAGCCAAAGCGCGGCTTTTGTGCCTTGGGTCCGCAGAATTCCCCAACGCGTTGAACGACCTATCCGATGCCCCGCCCTTGCTTTGGGCCATCGGGGATGTGTCGCTGTTGCAGAAACCGACGATTGCGATGGTGGGCGCGCGCAACTGTTCCTCGCTGGGCGCACGGATGGCGCGTGGTCTGGCGCGCGCCTTGGGTGAAAAGGGACATGTGATTGTCTCGGGTCTGGCGCGCGGCATTGATACGGCAGCGCATATGGCGTCGCTGGACACCGGCACTGTTGCCGTCATGGCGGGCGGTGTCGATGTCATTTACCCGGCCGAGAACACGGAACTGGCGCATAAAATCGCGACCAAGGGACTGCGGCTGTCGGAACAGCCGATGGGCGTGACACCTCAGGCAAGGCATTTTCCACGCCGCAACCGGATCATCTCGGGCCTGGCCCAAGCTGTTGTGGTGGTCGAGGCCGCCGCGAAATCCGGCAGCCTGATCACAGCGCGTGACGCCCTGGATCAGGGGCGCGAGGTTCTTGCCGTGCCCGGCCATCCGTTCGACGCCCGCGCTGCCGGGTGCAACCTTTTGATTCGGGACGGTGCGACGCTGGTCCGTTCGGCAGACGACGTTGTCGAAGCCCTGCCGCAGCAAGGCGATCTGGTCTTTGCAAAACCCGAGTTGCCGCCCGCCATGCAGCCACGGCCTGCCGTACTGGACTTGCAGGCGCAAATTCTTGAGCGGTTGGGACCTTCCCCTATCGCCGAAGACCAGTTGCTGCGCGATATTGCGGCCTCGGCCGGGGATCTGGGGCCAGCGCTGGTCGACCTTGAACTGGACGGACGAATCCAGCGACAGCCGGGCGGGCTGTTGTCTCTGGCAGGCTGATTTGGACGGAAAACAAGATTGCCCAATCGAACGCTCTGCCTGCGATCAGGTGCGGGTATCACGCTGAAATCACGTCGCTTTTCCGCCTGCCAAAGGAACGCATTGACAATCCCCGCTTGCCCCACACATTTTGCACCACCATAGAAGGCGCCAAATTCGTCGAGCGAGGTTTCCCCTTAAATGCCCGTAGTTGTTGTAGAATCTCCGGCCAAAGCAAAAACAATCAATAAATATCTCGGCCCTGACTACACCGTTCTGGCCTCTTACGGCCATGTGCGGGACCTGCCGCCAAAGGACGGATCGGTCGATCCGGACCATGGATTTTCCATGACATGGGAAGTGGGTAATGACAGCCGCAAACATGTAAAGGCCATCGCCGACGCGCTGAAAGAAGACAACGCGCTGATCCTCGCCACCGACCCTGATCGTGAGGGTGAGGCAATCAGCTGGCATTTGCAGGAAGCGCTGACCAAGCGCCGCTCGATCAAGAAAGACACACCGGTTAGCCGGGTGACCTTCAACGCCATCACCAAAGAAGCGGTGACCGAGGCGATGAAGAACCCGCGCGACGTCGATATGCCCCTGGTCGAAGCGTATCTGGCACGCCGCGCCTTGGACTACCTTGTTGGCTTCAACCTGTCACCGGTTCTGTGGCGCAAACTGCCCGGCGCAAAATCCGCAGGTCGGGTGCAGTCGGTCTGTCTGCGCCTGATCGTCGAGCGTGAGATGGAGATCGAAGCGTTCAAGCCGGTCGAGTACTGGTCGGTTCGGGCCCTGTTCGAGACACCGCGTGGTCAGACCTATGAGGCGCGGCTGGTCACGTTGGCGGGCAAGAAACTGGACAAGCACGATCTGGCCAACGCAACACAGGCCGAACTGGCGGTTCAGGCCGTCACCAGCCGCGCGCTGCGTGTGACTTCGGTCGAAGCCAAGCCCGCCGCGCGCAATCCAAGCGCGCCGTTCATGACTTCGACCCTGCAACAGGAGGCGAGCCGCAAATTCGGCATGGGCGCGCGCCATGCGATGCAGGTTGCGCAGCGCCTCTATGAGGCCGGATACATTACCTATATGCGAACCGACGGGATCGACATGGCACCCGAGGCCGTGACGGCAACGCGCGACACCATCGCGGACCGGTACGGTGCAGAATATGTGCCGGACAGCCCGCGTATGTACAAGAACAAGGCCAAGAACGCGCAGGAAGCACACGAATGTATCCGCCCCACGGATATGACGCGCGATGCCAAGGCGCTGAAGGTCACGGATGAAGATCAGCGCAAGCTTTATGATCTGATCTGGAAACGGACCATTGCCTGCCAGATGGCGGCAGCACGATTGGAGCGCACAACGGTCGAGATTGGCAGTGACGACGGTCAGGTCGGTCTGCGAGCCACCGGTCAGGTGGTAATGTTCGACGGGTTCATGCGCGTCTATGAGGAAGGCCGCGATGATGTCGCCGATGATGACGAAAAGCGCCTGCCACAGATCATGGAGGGCGACCCCGCGCGCTTTTCCAAGACCACGCTGCGCGATCAGTTTGCCAAGGCCACCAGCGAGTCGGACAAAGCCGCTATCATGGCCGATAACGAAGCCGTTCTGGCGTTGCAGCATCACACGCAACCGCCCCCGCGCTATACCGAGGCCACTTTGGTCAAACGGATGGAGGAGTTGGGGATCGGACGTCCTTCGACCTATGCCTCAATCGTGACCACGATTCAGGACCGCGAATATGTGCGCAAAGACAAGAACCGGCTGATCCCCGAGGAAAAGGGCCGGATCGTCACCATCTTTCTGCTGAACTTTTTCCGTCAATACGTTGGATACGAGTTCACCGCGAATCTGGAAGAGCAACTGGATGACGTCAGCGCCGGTGATCGTGACTACAAGGATCTGCTGGGCAAGTTCTGGCGTGATTTTTCGGCAGCGATTGGCGAAACATCCGAACTGCGCATATCGGAAGTGCTGGACAAGCTGGACGAGGCATTGGCGCCACAGCTTTACCCCCCGCGTGAAGACGGGTCCGACCCGCGTATCTGCCCGAAATGCGGGTTGGGACAATTGCACCTGAAAACCTCACGCACCGGCGGGTTCGTGGGCTGCGGAAACTATCCGGAGTGCACTTATACGCGGCCTATCGCCGGTGAAGGCGCGGAAGGCGACGAACAATTGCTGGGCGAAGACGCCGGGGATGAGATCTGGCTGAAGTCCGGCCGATTTGGGCCGTATGTCCAGCGAGGCGAACCCACGCCCGAGAACAAGAAGCCTCCGCGCGCCTCGCTTCCACGCGGCTGGAGCAAGGATGACATGGATCTGGACAAGGCGCTGACGCTTCTGTCCCTGCCGCGCCAGATCGGTGAGCACCCCGAAGGCGGCATGATCACCTCGAACTTCGGGCGTTTTGGCCCCTATCTGATGCATCAGTTGGCCGATGAAGCCAAGCCGGTCTATGCCAACCTCAAAGACCCAAACGATGTGTTCGAGATCGGTATGAACCGCGCCGTAGAGCTTTTGGCGGAAAAACGAGCCAATCCCGGTGGGCGCGGGCGCGCAGCGGCAAAAGCTTTGAAAGACCTGGGCGAGCATCCCGATGGCGGCGCGATGCAGGTTCTGGACGGACGGTACGGGCCATATGTGAAGTGGGAAAAGGTCAACGCGACCATCCCGAAAGACATCAAGCCCGAAGACGTGACGCAGGAAATGGCCATCGAACTGGTCAATGAGCGCGCATCCAAGAAGGGCACCAAGAAAAAGGCTGCACCCAAAAAGAAGGCTGCCGCCAAGAAGACAGCAAAGAAAGCGGCTGAATAAACCGGACTTTTGACCGGGACATGTCACCAAACACGCGGGCCGGTTTCTGAATAAAGGAACCGGCCCGCGTGTTTATGGACTGACGCGATACAGGATTGCGTTGTTCAGTAAAGGAGTTGAGACATGTTCAGAACCGCCATTCTTGTTGCGGCGATAAGCGTTGCGGCTGCCACGCAGGGCCATGCCGCGCATCACGTCAAGTCCGCCACAGCCGAAATCATCAACGCGCAAGGCGACGTCATTGGTCAGGCGAAGGCGACGCAAGGGCCCAATGGTGTTCTGCTGCACGTGCGCGTCACAGACCTGCCGCCGGGAAAACATGGGTTGCACCTGCACAGCCATGGTGTCTGCGAGGCCGGCGAAGGGTTCAAGACGGCTCAAGGCCATGTTGGCAAAGTTGAAGGCGCACATGGGCTGCTGAACCCTGAAGGCCCCGAGCCCGGCGATCTGCCCAATCTATATGTGGGACAGGATGGCGTGGGCGAGATGGAGGCCTTTACAAACCTTGTTTCGCTTGAAGGTGATGGAGATGTATTGCTGGATGGGGACGGATCAACTTTCATCATCCACGAAGCTGGCGACGATCACATGAGCCAGCCCATTGGCGGTGCAGGTGGGCGCATCGCCTGCGGGATCCTGATCGCCGACTGACACTATTGTCAGCTGAACTACCGTAGAAATACCTGAACCTTCTGGTTTCATTGACTTCCCCATGACGTGGCGGCAAAACCTGCCCATCACCATGTCATTGGGGGAGTTTTCCATGAAGAAAGTCTATGCCAATGCCGCCGAGGCACTCGATGGGGTGCTGACGGATGGCATGCTGATTGCCGCGGGCGGGTTTGGCCTGTGCGGCATTCCCGAACTGTTGCTTGCTGCCATCCGGGATTCGGGCGTCAAGGACCTGAGTTTTGCGTCGAATAACGCCGGTGTGGACGATTTCGGTATCGGCATCCTGTTGCAGACCAAGCAGGTCAAAAAGATGATCAGCTCGTATGTCGGCGAAAACGCCGAATTCATGCGTCAGTATCTGAGCGGCGAGTTGGAACTGGAATTCAACCCGCAAGGAACACTGGCCGAACGGATGCGCGCCGGTGGTGCCGGTATTCCCGGGTTCTACACCAAGACGGGCGTCGGCACCGTGATTGCGGAAGGCAAGGAGCACAAGGATTTCAACGGCGAGACCTATATCCTTGAGGAAGGCATTTTTGCCGATCTGGCTATCGTCAAGGCCTGGAAAGCTGACGACACCGGCAATCTGGTGTTCCGCAAGACCGCCCGCAACTTTAACGTGCCCGCTGCCACCTGCGGCAAGATCTGCGTGGCCGAAGTGGAAGAGATTGTTCCGCGCGGCTCACTGGACCCGGACAAGATCCACCTGCCCGGCATCTATGTGCATCGCATCATCCAAGGCGATCACGAAAAGCGCATCGAACAGCGCACCACCCGCAAGAAGGAGGATGCATAATGCCCTGGGACCGCAATCAGATGGCCGCACGCGCGGCAGAGGAACTGGAAGACGGCATGTATGTGAACCTCGGCATCGGGATTCCGACGCTGGTGGCGAACTATGTGGGCGACAAGGACATCACTCTGCAATCGGAAAACGGAATGCTGGGTATGGGCCCTTTCCCGTATGAGGGCGAAGAAGACCCGGACCTGATCAACGCGGGCAAACAAACGATCACCGAACTGTCCCGCACTGCCTATTTCGACAGCGCCACATCCTTTGCGATGATCCGGGGCGGCAAAATCGCTGCTGCGATTTTAGGTGCCATGGAAGTGGATGAGAAAGGCGACCTGGCAAACTGGATGATTCCCGGCAAGCTGGTGAAAGGCATGGGTGGCGCCATGGACCTGGTTGCAGGCGTTGGGCGCGTGATCGTGGTTATGGACCACACTAACAAGCACGGTGAAAGCAAAGTCCTGAAGGAATGCACTCTGCCACTGACCGGCAAGGGCGTCGTGGATCGCATCATCACCAATCTCGGCGTTCTGGACGTGGTCGAGGGCGGATTGAGGATCGTTGAACTGGCAGAGGGTGTCAGTGAAGACGAAATGCGCGCCGCGACCGAAGCTACAATCGTCGGCTGAACAAAAGAAAAGGCCCGCCGGATCGAGGCGGGCCTTTTCAGTTTGAGGTCTGGAACACGCATCCATCTGAAATCAGATCCGGCGGCGTCGCGCACAAAGCCCGCGCGATCTGGAAAGCGGCCAGAACCTTGGGGACATAGTCTCGGGTTTCGGCATAAGGCGGCACGCCGCTGTGTTTTCGTACAGCCCCCTCACCCGCGTTGTAACCGGCCAGAACCAGAATCGGATCATTCCCGAACTCTTCCATCAGCCAGTTGAGGTATTTCACGCCCCCGGCGATGTTCTGCGAGGGTTGCAGACTGTCCTTAACGCCAAAGCGGGCAGCTGTGGCGGGCATCAATTGCATAAGCCCCTGCGCGCCGGCCGAACTGACGGCATCTGCGCGACCGGCCGATTCAACCGAAATGACGGCCAGCACCAGCGCTGGCGACACATTGGTTCCCACGGTTGACCGCAAAATCTCGATCCCGCGTTCTTTTGCTATGTTTTGCAGAGCTTGCAGCCGGGGCGATCTTACATTCGTCGCCGCCAGCGCGTTTATCGCAGCATCAAGCCGCCCGGCCCCGCTTTCATCAATGTGTGGTGAAATGCGGTCCCAGAATGCCTTGTACGACCCTTTAGGGTCAGGCGCGGCACCGATTCCGGGCACTGTTGGCTGAACCACTTTGGTTCTTGCTATGATTTCTGGAACCACCAGTTCCACCCCTGTACTGGGGGCTGAGGGCTTGGCCGCGTGTTCCTCGGGGGTGATCTGAATCGTCACGCGAGGACGCTCACCCGGCTTGGGAGCTTTGATCCGCTTGTAAACTCCGCGCGGCTCAACCTCGGTCGCATACCCGGGTGCGACACCAGATAGTAGAAACGCCAGTACACCGGCGCATTGAAGTGCGTTCCGGAGAGTCATGTGCCTGCCTCATGTATTCTTTTTACGCGATTTGAACCGCGAATCTTCGCCCAAAGCCAGAAAAACAAAGCGAATTGGGGCAATTTCGCCTCATTTGGCGTAAATTTGCACCGCTACAGAGCGCTTGGCATCAATCAAAGAATTTTTTTTTGCCTTATTTACAAACGCTTACGCATTTAGTGACTAAAAAGTTAAGCCGCGCGAAAAAAAATCTGTGTTTGGCCCAATTCCTGCCACGCACAACAGGCAAACATTAATCCATACCGAGACGGACATGAGCGGACTGAGAGAGAAAGCTCTGAAGAACGCCGAGGTTTGTTAAACTCTTTTTGATCCTTTAGGAGGGACGTAACATGATCAAGTTCATCAAGAACTTCCGCAAAGACGAAGACGGCGCAGTAACAGTTGACTGGGTTGTTCTGACCGCAGCAGTCATCGGCCTGGCAGCCGTTGCATACCAGCAGATCTCGGCTGGCGCGACCGGCCTGGCAACAGACGTGAACCAGGCCCTGAACGGCGCATCGCTGAGCACCGGCAGCAACACCGCAACCGGCGGTATCACAACTGCAGGCAGCAACAGCGGCAGCTAAGCTTCTGCTTGAGCAAGATTTTGAAGCCGCGCCATTCAGGCGCAGC
The DNA here is from genome assembly GCF_056535045.1 of Ruegeria sp. O6. Classification (NCBI taxonomy): domain Bacteria; kingdom Pseudomonadati; phylum Pseudomonadota; class Alphaproteobacteria; order Rhodobacterales; family Roseobacteraceae; genus Ruegeria; species Ruegeria sp. O6. Next base: position 100,107 of record NZ_JBQERM010000014.1, read on the forward strand.
TTTTTTTCGTTCAGAG
>NZ_JBQERM010000015.1:0-88776 GCF_056535045.1 Ruegeria sp. O6
GCGGGGGAGGGCGCAGTTCAGCCCGGGAAACCGCGTCGCGCGTGGCCGCGGGTGGACTGGCGCGCGAGGCCATCCGGCAGATTGCGCCGAATGTGCAGATCACCGGCTACATGACCCAGATCGGTCCGCACAAGATCGACCGCGCCAAATTCGACTGGGCGCAGATTGAACAGAACCCGTTCTGGGCGCCTGATGAACAGGCGGCCGGGGATTGGGCGACCTATCTGGATGACCTGCGCAAATCCGGCAACTCGGTCGGGGCCGTGGTCGAGGTTGTGGCACGCGGTGTCCCCGCAGGGCTTGGGGCGCCGATATACGCCAAGTTAGACACTGATCTTGCGGCTGCGATGATGTCGATCAACGCTGTCAAAGGTGTCGAGATCGGCGAAGGCATGGCTGCCGCCGAACTGACTGGCGAAGCCAACGCCGACGAAATCTTCATGGGTCAGAATGGTCCGCAATACAGCTCAAACCACGCAGGTGGGATTCTGGGCGGCATCTCGACCGGGCAGGACATTGTCGTGCGCTTTGCGGTAAAACCGACCTCTTCGATCCTGACCACCCGCAAAACCATTACAAAATCCGGTGAAGAGACCGAGATCATCACCAAGGGCCGTCATGACCCCTGTGTTGGCATCCGCGCCGTTCCTGTCGGTGAGGCGATGATGGCTTGTGTCATCCTGGACCACCTACTGCTGCACCGTGGTCAGATCGGAGAAAACCGTGGACGGATCGGCTGATCTGCGCGCGCGTTTGCGTGCCATTGTCGCGCAACGCATGGAAACTGATCCGGCCCATGACCTGGCCCATCTGGATCGTGTTTGGACCAATGCTCAGGCCATTGCAGACGCTCAGGTGGACATCCCCGTCCTGTTGGCAGCCTGTTATCTTCATGATCTGGTCAACCTACCCAAGAATGACCCGAACCGACTGTTTGCCTCACGCCAGTCAGCTGCTGAATCAGGGCCTATTCTGGCAAAACTGGGCTTTTCCGACGATCAGGTTCAGGCCGCGCAACATGCGATAGCGGCCCATAGCTTCTCGGCCAACATCCCACCCGAAACGCTCGAGGCGCGGATTCTGAGGGATGCGGATCGCCTTGACGCCTTGGGGGCCATCGGGATTGCGCGCACATTTTCTGTATCAGGTGCTTTGGGGCGTGTTCTCTATGATCCGGCCGATCCATTCGCAGAAGCGCGCCCGCTGGACGATCTGCGGTATTCGATTGATCACTGGAAGGTTAAGCTGCTGACCCTGCCGGACGACATGCTGACGGATGCAGGCAAGCAGATTGCGCAGGCAAGGGCGGGCCGAATGTTTCAGTTCCTTGAGGATTTTGCAGCGGAAATTGGCGCATCGATACCGAAGTCGTGGACCATCACCTGATCCACCCCGTTGATCTTTTTTCTGCAAAGGCGCAGGGTCGCGCCGATGACAAAACCCTTAACATCGCATCGACCTTTGCTGGCTGTGGCGCTGAAGCTTGGCGCGCTGTTCCTTTTCACGTCGATGTCGGCCCTGGTCAAAGCCTTATCTGACGAATTCCCGCCGGGCCAATTGGTGTTCTTCCGGTCCCTGTTTGCTATTCCGGTCATCATTCTGTGGCTGACCGCGCGCCGAGAGCTGGCGCAAGGCTTTGTCGTCAAGAAACCCATGGGGCATTTCTGGCGCGGGGTTCTGGGGACCAGCGCCATGGGGCTGACATTCACCGGCCTTAGCCTGCTGCCGCTGCCCGAAGTCACTGCAATCGGTTACGCCACGCCGATCTTCACCCTGATTTTGGCCGCCGTGATGCTGGGTGAGCGCATCCGCATGATTCGCATCGGTGCCGTGGCACTTGGGTTGCTTGGCGTGATGATCATGATCTGGCCCCGGCTTGGCAGCACTCAGATGGAAACGGCTGCAACCATCGGAGCGCTATGCGTACTGGGCGCGACCTTTGCCCGGGCCTTTGTGCAGATCCACATCCGCCAACTGGTCAAGGTCGATCACCCTGCCGCAATCGTGTTCTATTTCTCGCTGACAGCGACGCTGCTTTCGGCGCTGACGGCGATCTGGGGATGGACAATGCCTACACTGAATCAGGCTCTAATACTGATCACCATGGGGCTGATTGGCGGAGTTGCACAGATCTTGGTCACGTCCTCGTATCGGTTTGGACAGGCATCGATGCTGGCACCTTATGACTATGCAACAATGCTTTTTGCGATTGTGATCGGTTATTTCGCGTTTGATGAATTGCCCACCGTTGCGATCCTGATCGGGGCCGCATTGGTGATCGCAGGCAATGTTGTTGTGATCTGGCGCGAACACCAGCTGGGGCTTGAGCGTGGCAAGGCGCGTTCTGTCACGGACCCCAAAGCGTGACTTTACCTTTTGCATTCTTTCCCTAGGTTGGGCCGGACAATCAAAGAGGTTCCCCAATGAGCGACGCGCAGGATCACAAGGAAAAGATGCAAAAGGTGCAGGCCCAGCACCGCAAGAAAGTGTCCGAGGCCGTCGACCCCGAACGCGGCCTTGTTCTGATCAATACCGGCAAGGGCAAAGGCAAGTCATCTGCGGCCTTTGGCGTGGTCATCCGCGCGCTTGGTTGGGGTCAGAAGGTCGCCGTGGTGCAGTTCATCAAGGGCAAGTGGAAAACCGGCGAGCGCCGTTTCTTCGAAGAACGTGATCTGGTCACCTGGCACACGATGGGTGAGGGGTTTACCTGGGACACACAAGACCGCGAGCGCGACATTGCAGCCGCCAACGCCGCCTTCGACAAGGCTTGCGCCCTTATGGCAAGTGGCGAATACGATCTGGTGGTTCTGGACGAGATCAACATCGCGCTTCGCTATGAATATCTCTCGGTCGAGCAGGTGATAGACGGGCTGAACGCGCGTTCGGACAAGACGAGTGTGTTCCTGACAGGCCGTGACGCACCGCAGGCGCTGCGTGATTATGCAGATCTGGTCACCGAGATGACCGAAGAAAAACACCCGTTCCAGGCGGGAATCAAAGCCCAGCGCGGGGTGGATTTCTGAACCTTGCAACAGCGCAGCCTAAACTGCTGCGCTGCTATCCTCTGCCGCTTCGCACAGTTTCAAAAATATATCGCAACGACTTGCGTTGATGGGCGGTGCCTTGTGTGCGAGCTTCTTCAGCGGTTGCTGTGTCCCGGTTCTGGCGGTCGGCATAGGCGCAATAGTCGCCTTCGCAACAATTGCACCCGCACGCAACCAGCGCATCATGTCGGGCCATGATTTCGTCAAGCGTGTCTGTCATCTGTGACCTCACCCCGCGCAGGGATAAATCTGATGAATTCAGTCGGCTTTTTCAAGTAAATTCGCCCGACCGGTCAACACGCTTCTCTGCTCTGAGCCGCCGATTTGCAAAACGGGCGGCTCAGCTATTTCGGTAGTATTTGGACAAATTTGCCAGTGCTGAGGAACAGCGCTCAGGCAGCGACTTCCTGCTCGGGCGCGCTGAGCGAGATGACGAGAACCACAGCCGCACCGTTCAGCCAGTAGAACGCCGCATCCAATCCTGAAAACCCCAGTACACTGGGTGCAAACAGAAAGGTGATGCCGACAATCAGGTCCACGGCCAGGTGAAACTTGTAAGGTAGAACGCGCCAAATTCCCAGATGATGGTCGGTCAGAACTGTCAGGACAAAGGCGGCGACGCCGGTGACAACCGAAAGCCACAGCGCCAGCGGGTTGGACTGACCCAATCCCAGCAGGAATGGCAGTGTCATCAGGGCAATGGCAACCGGATAATCCAGATACGCGTGGACAGAGCGGGTAACGAAACGCAGGGACATAGGATTTTCCTCTTTTCAATCAGTGATGAAAGAAAGATAGAAAGCCTGACCCGAACGCTGAATTCTCGATCGTTTCAAAAATCTTGCAGATCGTACGGAATTCTTGGCGTATTAGTGCATGGACCTGTATGCGGCTGGTGACAAGCCGACCTGCTTCTTGAAAACACGGGAGAACGCGGCTTCAGAGGCATATCCAACTTCGGCTGCTGCATCTGCGACGTTCCATCGTGCCTCTGTTAGGCCATGGCACGCAATCTGCATGCGCCAGTCGGTGAGGTATTGCATCGGCGTCGTGCCCATCTTCTGGGCAAATAACTGAGAAAAGGCTGTGCGCGACATGCCGGATTCGCGTGCCAGTGTTGCAACGCTCCAGTCTTGCGCTGGCGCTTGGTGGAACGCCGCCAAAGCGCGTGAGATGCGCGTATCCGCAAAGCCCGCAAGGGCGGTGTCCTGGGGGCTTTGCCGTTCCAGATAGGTTCGGATCGCCTGCGCAAACAGAACTTCGGACAGCTTAAGCGCAATCAGATCACCGCCAATACGGGCCCCGGACACTTCGGATCCGATCATGCGCAGGGTCGATTCCATCCACGATCCGGCCTCTTCGCCATAATTCTCGATCAGGATGTAGGGTGGCAGGCGGTCGATCAGCATATGCCCGGTGCCTTTTCGCCCTGCCGGGCCGGTGAAAGAAAAATGACCGCAGATCAGTTGCGTGTCCCGGTCCTCGTCTGCACCGCCATAGACAAGGACGCCATCGCCCTTGTAGCCGGCAATCTCAAGAACCTGCTCCAGAGGGAGCGCATCCGGTGGCCTGACCTCGGCACACAACAACGCATGTGGCGCCCCATGAGGGATCAGGATCAGATCCCCCTGCCGCAGCCGCAACGTTTCCCCGGTGGATGAGACATGGACCTTGAGCTCACCCCGTTGAACAAAATGAAACCGCGCGACGTTTTCGAATTCCGGCACCTGAATACCAAAAGGTGGTGTGAACGAGGTGCGGAAGTAGAACGTGCCACGCAGGGACAGACGGGTGAGAATATCGCTGAGAAGGTCCAACATGGGGTGAAGATACGGGAACTGATCCGATCGTCCAGATCACGGAACGCTTTGCACGACAATTTGCACGATCTGCAACAAAAACCCCGCCGAAGCGGGGTTTTGCAAGTTATTACGAGCGGACCAGTTTTTCGTAATCTTCTGCGATTTCGCGGGTCAGGTCGCCGACTTCGAAAGTGTAATCTCCGATTTGCCCGACCGGAGTGACCTCGGCCGCGGTTCCGGTCAGCCAGCACTGTTCGAAATCAGCCATTTCTTCGGGCTTGATGCGCCGCTCATGCACAGTGATGCCTTTATCCTTCAGCATCTGAATGACGGTCTGACGGGTGATGCCGTTCAGGAAGCAATCCGCCAGCGGGGTGTGAACCTCGACATCCTTGACGAAGAACACGTTGGCACCTGTTGCTTCGGCCACATAACCACGCCAGTCCATGAACAGCGCGTCCGAGCATCCCTTGGCTTCGGCCTTGTGCTTGGAAATGGTGCAGATCATGTAAAGGCCCGCTGCCTTGGCGTGAACCGGGATGGTTTCCGGGCTGGGGCGTTTCCATTCGGCGATGTCCAGTTTTGCGCCCTGCATCTTGGCGTCGCCATAATAAGCGCCCCAGGGCCAGACCGCGATGGCCATACGTACTGGGTTGCCGGCCGATGCCACACCCATGTCTTCGCCAGACCCACGCCAGACCAATGCGCGGACATAGGCATCCTGAAGGCCACTGGCTTTCAGGGTCTCTTCCTTGGCCGCTTCAATCTGATCGACAGTGTAAGGCATCGGCATGTCCAGCGCCTCAGCGCTGGCGATAAGACGTTTGGAATGTTCGCGGCTTTTGAAGATCTTGCCGTTGTAAGCGCGTTCCCCCTCGAACACGGATGAGGCATAGTGCATCGCGTGGGTCAGAATATGCACATTGGCATCGCGCCAGGGCACCAGCTTGCCATCCATCCAGATGACACCGTCACGATCATCATACCCCGCCATGCGAAACCTCCTGAACCGGGTTAAATTTCCGATTGTTGCGCTACTTAGGTCCGATGCGGACACAATGTTGCGCAAAAACTGCGATTCGATACCGCTCCGCCCTTGGAATGTCAATAACGCTGACATAAAGTCAAACCCGAGTAACGAATGAGGCATGATATGTCCGAAATCCGCCCAGCCCCGCGATATGGGGGCGAGAGCCTGTTGTTTTTGACGGATGAACAGTTGCGGCAGGGGATCGAGGCCATGTTCTTTGCCTATCGTGGCTTTACCGCGGATCCTGATCGTATCCTGTCCGAGATGGCCTATGGCCGCGCCCATCACCGCGCGATCCATTTTATCAACCGTGCGCCGGGCACCACGGTGAACAATTTGCTGGCGATCCTCGGGGTTACAAAACAGTCTCTGAACAGGGTTCTTCGGACATTGATCGAGGATGGTCTGGTGGAAAGCCGGGTCGGAACCGTGGACAAACGCGAACGGCACCTATTTCTGACGGAGAAGGGCGAAACGTTGGAGGCCACGTTGTCCGATGCGCAACGAACAAGAATGCGCGCAGCCTTCAAGGATGCCGGTCCCGAGGCCGTGGCCGGGTTTCGCAAAGTACTTGAAGCAATGATGGATGCTGATATGCGTCATGCCTATACGAAATTGCGGGATACAAGTTCATGAGCGAAATGGATGCCCATCTGCTGATTGTTGATGATGACGAACGCATTCGCGATCTGCTCAAGAAATTCCTGATGCGAAACGGGTTTCTGGTGACAGCGGCACGGGATGCGGCCCATGCGCGGCGGGTTCTGTCGGGATTGGATTTCGACATGATCGTCATGGATGTGATGATGCCGGGCGAAGATGGCGTCAGTCTGACCAGATCACTGCGTGACACCCATACGACACCGATCCTGTTGTTGACCGCCAAGGGCGAGACCGAGCATCGGATTGCAGGGCTTGAAGCCGGGGCGGATGATTATCTCGCCAAACCTTTCGAGCCGAAAGAGTTGTTGCTGCGGATCAATGCGATCCTGCGCCGAATGCCGGAAACCCCGGCCGAGGAAACAGCGGCGAAGATCCTGCATCTTGGTCCCATCCGGTATGACATTGAACGTGGTGAAATGTGGCAGGGCGAAATGCCGGTCCGCCTGACGGCAACCGAAAGCCAGCTGATGAAAATTTTCTCGGCCCAACCTGGCGAGCCGATCAGCCGTGCAAAACTGGTGGAAGATCTGGGCCGGGATAAAGGACAGGCGCAAGAACGTGCCGTGGACGTGCAGATCACCCGCCTGCGCCGGAAGATCGAACAGGACCCGAAACAGCCCCGGTATCTGCAGACAGTCCGGGGCGCAGGCTATATGCTGGCACCCGATTGAATGAGCCGCTGCGCGGCGATTAATGCCTTCGGCGAGGATATTTTTAGCCAGATGAAGATGGGATCCCGATGAAAACCGCCCTTTTGACACATGCCGATTGCCTTGGACATGTCACACCCCAGGGTCATCCGGAACAGGTGGCGCGGCTGGAGCATATCCTGCACGCGCTGGAGGGGCTGGATCTGAAGCGCGTGACCGCTCCGCTGGCGGCAGACGATGATTTGCTGCGTGTTCATCCCGAAAGCCATATCCGCGACATCAGATCGTCGCGCCCCACTGACGGGTTTGCGCAGATCGACGGGGACACCTTCATGTCGCCGGGTTCCGTGGATGCGGCCTATCGCGCGGCGGGTGCGGCGGTGCGGGCCGTTGATCTGGTTTTGGGCGGTGAGGCACCGAACGCATTTTGTGCCATTCGCCCACCTGGGCACCATGCCGAAGCCGAGAAAGCCATGGGGTTCTGCCTGTTTGGCAACGCGGCGCTGGCTGCGAAACACGCGCTGGATTACCACGGGCTGAAGCGGGTCGCTGTGGTCGATTTCGACGTTCATCATGGCAACGGCACGCAGGATCTGCTGTGGGATGAAGATCGGGCCCTTGTGATCACCAGCCAGCAGATGCCGTTATGGCCCGGATCGGGCCGCCCGGACGAGGCAGGCGCTTACGATAACGTTCTGAATATCCCGCTGGCCCCGGGCACCGGCGGGGTTGAGATGCGTTCCGCCTATGAAACGCAGGCCTTTCCGCGCCTGCGGGCGTTCCGGCCGGAGCTGATCATCATCTCTGCCGGGTTCGATGCGCATCAGGACGACCCTCTGGCCAATCTGAACTGGTCGACTGGCGATTTCGCCTGGATCACGGCAGAGCTGTGCGGGATAGCCGATGAGGTGTGTCAGGGCCGTATCGTCTCGACTCTGGAGGGCGGGTATGATCTGAACGCACTGGCCGAGGCGACACGCGCCCATGTGGAAGAACTGATGAAGGCAGCACGATGACCGATACCCCAGTTGAGCAGATGACATTCGAGCAGGCCATGAAAGAGCTTGAGACCGTGGTTGGTCAGCTTGAGCGCGGCGACGTGGCGCTGGATCAGTCGATTGCGCTTTATGAACGCGGGGCCGCTTTGAAAAAACGTTGCGAGGACGAGTTGAAGCGGGCCGAGGAAAAAGTGGCCGCGATCACTCTGGACGCGAATGGCCAACCGACCGGGACCACACCTGTCGAAGGTCAGTAAATGTTTCAGGAAAGACTGGCGCAGGACGCGGCGCGCCTTCAGGATCATTTTGACCTGATAATGGGCGCGCTGGACGATCTGGATGTGACACGGGCAATGGCCTACGCCACCCGGGGCGGTAAGCGGCTGCGCGGGTTTCTGGTTCTGGAAAGTGCGCGCCTGCACCAAATCGACGAGTCCCGCGCGATCTGGCCCGCGACCGCGATAGAGGCCCTGCACGCCTATTCGCTGGTTCACGACGATCTGCCCTGCATGGATGACGACGATCTGCGGCGCGGACGCCCCACGGTGCATGTGAAATGGGATGAAGGCACGGCTGTACTTGCCGGGGACGCGCTGCAAACACTGGCCTTTGAGCTGTGTACCCGGCCGGAGGTTGGAGATGCAGAAATTCGCGTTGATCTGGCACTGACACTGGCCAGGGCAAGCGGTGCGCAAGGTATGGTTTTGGGGCAGGCGCTTGATATCGCGGCGGAAACCGCTTCTGAGCCTCTGACGCTGAATGCGATAACACAGCTTCAGGGCGGCAAAACGGGCGCTTTGATCGAATGGTCCTCCTGTGCGGGTGCGCGTCTGGCGAAAGCGGATCCAGAGCCCTTGCGCCAATATGCCCGAGCCCTTGGTCTTGCTTTTCAGATTGCAGACGACATCCTTGATGTTGAAGGTGATGCTGCAAAGGCAGGCAAACGTCTTCAGAAAGATGCGGATGCGGGAAAGGCCACTTTCGTATCGCTTCTGGGTTTGGATGCTGCCAGAACCCGCGCCAGTGAACTTGTTGATCAGGCCTGCGCCGCACTGGACGGGTATGGCCCAACGGCAGAAACCTTGAAGGAAGCCGCTCGCTTCGTTATTGCCCGGGACAGCTAAGCCAGGAACGCGCCAAATGTCTGACCGCCCCAAAACGCCCCTGCTGGACCTTGTGAACCGCCCCGCTGATCTCAAGCGGTTCTCGGACGCGCAGCTGCATCAGGTTGCGCAGGAATTGCGGGCCGAGACGATTTCGGCGGTTTCTGTCACCGGTGGGCATCTGGGCGCGGGTCTGGGTGTTGTGGAACTGACAACCGCGCTGCACGCTGTTTTCGACACGCCGCGCGACAAGATCATCTGGGATGTGGGCCATCAGTGCTATCCGCACAAAATCCTGACCGAACGGCGCGACCGCATTCGCACGCTGCGCATGAAAGATGGCCTGAGCGGTTTCACCAAACGAAGTGAAAGCCCCTATGACCCGTTTGGCGCCGCGCATTCCAGCACCTCGATCAGTGCTGCACTGGGTTTTGCCGTGGCGCGTGATCTGGGCGGTGTAACCCCTGAAGGGTTGGGCGACGCCATTGCCGTGATCGGTGATGGATCGATGTCCGCAGGCATGGCCTTTGAGGCGATGAATAACGCAGGTCACCTGAAGAAACGCCTGATCGTCATTCTGAATGACAATGAGATGAGCATCGCCCCCCCTGTTGGTGCCCTGTCCAGCTATCTGTCCCGAATCTACGCCGAGGCGCCATTCCACGATCTGAAAGCCGCCGCAAAGGGCGCTGTTTCACTTTTGCCAGAACCGTTCCGCGAAGGGGCCAAACGCGCCAAGGAAATGCTGAAAGGCATGGCCGTGGGCGGAACCCTGTTCGAAGAGCTCGGGTTTTCCTATCTCGGGCCTATTGATGGGCATGACCTGGATCAGCTGTTGCCGGTTCTGCGCACCGTCAAGGCGCGGGCAACCGGGCCGATCCTGATCCACGTCTTGACCAAGAAGGGCAAAGGGTACGCACCAGCCGAACAGGCCCGCGACAAAGGCCACGCGACAGCCAAATTCGATGTGGTTACGGGCGAGCAGAAAAAGGCCCCTTCAAACGCGCCTTCTTACACGTCTGTCTTTGGCAGGGCTCTGGTGGATGCCGCCGCGCGCGATGACAAGATCGTTGCGGTGACTGCCGCGATGCCAGATGGCACCGGGTTGGGCCTGTTTGCCGAACGGTACCCGTCGCGCTGTTTCGATGTGGCGATTGCCGAGCAGCACGGCGTGACCTTCTCGGCTGCGCTGGCGGCAGGGGGGATGAAGCCATTCTGCGCCATGTATTCGACCTTTCTGCAGCGGGGGTACGACCAGGTTGTGCATGACGTCGCAATCCAGCGCTTGCCCGTTCGGTTTGCCATTGACCGCGCGGGTTTGGTGGGGGCTGACGGTGCCACCCATGCCGGGTCGTTCGATATTGCCTATTTGGCCAATCTGCCGGGCATGGTCGTCATGGCCGCCGCGGATGAGGCGGAATTAATGCACATGGTGGCAACCGCTGTCGCGCATGATGAAGGGCCGATTGCCTTCCGCTATCCGCGCGGCGAAGGTGTCGGAGTGGACTTGCCCGAACGCGGTGAGGTACTGGAGATCGGCAAAGGCCGCATGATCCGGAAAGGCGCGCGCGTCGCACTTTTGTCTTTTGGCACGCGGCTGGCTGAAGTTCAGAAAGCAGCCGAGTCTCTGACCGCCAAAGGCATTAGCCCAACAATCGCAGACGCCCGCTTTGCCAAGCCGCTGGATCGCGATCTGATCCTGAATCTGGCTGCGGATCATGAGGCGTTGATCACCATCGAAGAAGGCGCTGTTGGCGGGTTTGGCAGCCATGTGGCACAGCTTCTGGCGGATGAGGGTGTTTTTGATCGGGGCTTGAAATACCGCTCGATGGTCTTGCCTGACATCTTCATCGATCAGGCCAGCCCCGCGGACATGTATGCCGTTGCGGGTATGAATGCCGAGCAGATCGAAGCCAGGGTGCTGGATGTTCTGGGCGTAACCTCGATCGGTGAAAAGCGCGCGTAATAGCGGCGTTGAGACGCCCGCTTTTGGTTTCGACGCTTTTACAAGCAGGAGGCCGACAATCCAGAACAGAGCGGGAATGCCAAGCGCCACCCGGGTCCTTCATTGCGATTTTCTGGTCCTGACCCGAACGGTCTTTGCTTCAAAAGTGACTTGAGACGACAAATCACTGATACCAACCGCCCTTTGGATTGTCCGTTGCCCATTCCCTTAAAGAGATCAAGGAGATTGTTCTTTCGCGCATATGCGCGAAAGAAACGTTGATCTGACAGACCGGGGCGCTGTTACCCGTGATGGGCAGCCACTGTCTTGAGTTGCGAAAAGCCATAAAGCGCCTCAAAGCCTTTCTCGCGGCCATGGCCGGATTTGCCCACGCCGCCAAAAGGTAGTTCAACGCCGCCACCTGCCCCATAGTTGTTGAGGAACACCTGACCCGCGTGCAGCCCTTTTGCCAACCGCATCTGCCGCGCACCGTCACGTGTCCAGACGCTGGCGACAAGACCGTAGTCAGTGCTATTGGCTATCATTAGAGCCTGTTCTTCGGTGTCGAACGGGATCAGAACCTGGACCGGGCCGAAGATTTCATCACGGGCGAGCGGGTGATCCGGTGGCACGTCCGCAAACAAGGTGGGCCGGACATAAGCCCCGGTTTCCGGCGCCTCCACTATGATCGTCCCTTCTGCCGCAATGGTCAGATCGGCGCTTTTGTCCAGAAAACTGTTTACGATCTGCTTTTGCCGCTCGGAAATCAGCGGTCCAACGCGAAGATCCTGCATCGCGGGTCCAACGCTGAGCTGTTCATAGGCCTCGGCCATGCGGGATTTGACCTGATCATAGACGCCGCGCTGTACCAGAATGCGGGAGGAGGCCGAGCAGGTCTGTCCTGCGTTCTGAATGCCCGCATTCACCAGAAACGGCAGGGCGGCATCCAGATCGGCATCATCAAACACCAGCTGGGGGGATTTTCCGCCCAGTTCCAGCGTCACAGGCACTACATTGCGCCCCGCGGCCTGCTGCACCAGGGCCCCCGTGGCGACCGAACCAGTGAACGAGATATGGTTGACCCCCGGATGCCCGGACAGTGCGGCTCCGGCCTCGGCCCCCAGACCGGGCACAACATTCAGTGCACCTGCTGGCAGACCCGCTTGCTGTGCAAGATGGGCAAAGGCCAGCGCGGTCAGGCAGGCCTCCTCTGCCGGTTTCAGAACACAGGCGTTGCCCATGGCCACCGCGGCCCCGACCGAGCGCCCGATAATCTGCATCGGATAGTTCCAGGGCACGATGTGGCCTGTCACCCCATGGGGTTCGCGCAGTGTATAGACGGTGTAGCCATCGAGATAGGGAATGGTCTCACCCATCACCTTGTCCGCTGCACCCCCGTAGAACTCACAATAGCGCGCCAGCGCGATGGCATCGGCGCGGGCCTGCGTCAGGGGCTTGCCCACATCCATCGCCTCAAGCCGCGCCAGATCGTCCACCCGTTCCAACACCAGCTGGCCCAGCCGGGTCAGGATGCGCCCACGCTCCAAGGCCGTCTTGCGCCCCCAGTCGCCCTTTAACGCAGTTCTGGCGGCGGCGACCGCCGCGTCAATATCCACACCCGAGCCGCGTGCAATCCTGCATATCTCGGTCCCGTCTGACGGGTTGGTCAAAGGCAATGAGTCGCCTGATGTCGCAGGTATCCAGTTTCCGCCAATCAGGCACAGGGTGGGATCAAACCAGAGTGGTTGGGTCATTTTGGCCTCCGTTCAGGCTCTAACAAATGGTTTTACGCCAATAACTTCCCGATTTCAGGCAATTGGGGCGCGGCGGCGATCAGGGTTTGCGTGTAGGGATGCTGCGGGTCCAAGAATACCTGTTCGGTCTTGCCATGTTCGACAATTCGTCCGGATTGCATCACCAGAACATGATCGGTGATGGTGCGCACCACACTCAGATCGTGGCTGATGAACAGGTAAGTCAGATCATAAGCCTCGCAGAGTTCGGCAAGCAGATCGAGGATTTGGGCGCGCACCGATACGTCGAGGGCTGAAACCGCCTCATCGAACAGGATCAGTTCCGGCCGAATGATCAGAGCGCGGGCAATAGCGATCCGCTGGCGTTGCCCGCCCGAAAACTCGTGAATGTATTTGCCCGCATCATCAGGGCCGAGGCCCACTGCCGTCAGCATCTCTGCAATCCGGTCCTGGCGTTCGGACCCCTTTGGTGGCGTTTCCAACAGGTGAAAAGGTTCTGTAATCAGGCGCGCGACACGGTGGCGGGGATTGAAGCTGCCATAGGGGTCCTGAAACACGACCTGCATCTTGCGACGTACCGCAAGGTTGGGCCTGTGGCCGGTGAAAACCGGCTGACCATCCAGCATAATCTGACCAGATTGGATCTCTTCCAACCCTAAAATAGCCCGTGTTAGGGTCGATTTTCCGCAACCGGACTCGCCCACCAGCCCTAAACGCTCCCCTCGGTTGAGGGTAAAGCTGACACCATCCACCGCGCGGTGGTGGCGCGGCGCATCCAGCAGACCTTTGCGGGGAAGGCGGTAATCCCGGACGACCTGCGAAACCTCCAGAAGCGGGCGTTGCTGTGTAGGTTCAGGCAGGGTGACCTGATGACCCGAAGCTTCGAACAACATACGGGTATAGGGGTGCTGCATATCTCGAAACAGGTTTCGCGTCGCGCCACTTTCGACGACCTCGCCGTGACGCATGACGACAATCTGATCGGCCATGTCCGAGACCACAGCCAGATCATGGGTGATCATCAGCAGGCCCATATCATATTCGCGAACCAGCCCTTTCAGCAAATCAAGGATCTGCGCCTGCGTGGTGACATCCAGCGCCGTAGTCGGCTCATCCGCGATCAATAGCCTTGGGCGCAATGCGATGGCCATTGCGATGACCACACGCTGACGCTGCCCGCCCGACAGCTCATGCGGATAGCGCGACAGAGGAAACCTGTCGGGTGGCAGGCCAACCCGGGTCAAAACCTCTGCGGCGCGGGTCCGGGCCTGAGCAGGAGGCATCGCCTTGTGGATCAGGATGGTCTCCATCACCTGATCGCCGATTGTTTTCACCGGGTTGAGCGCCGTCATCGGTTCCTGAAATACCATCCCGATGGACGCGCCACGCAAGGCGCACATCTCGGCCTCGGATTCGGAAAGCAGGTCAGTGCCATCCAGTCGGATTACGCCGTCTGCCGTTGCCCCGTTTGGCAGAAGCTGCATCACAGCCAGTGCTGTCATGGATTTGCCCGAGCCGCTTTCACCTGTCACCGCCACGATCTGGCCCGGGTCGATGGACAAGTTGACCTGTTTCAGGATCGGCACCCCGTGGATCGACAGGGACAGGTTTTCGACTTGCAGCAACGTCATGCCCGCGCCACCCTGATCCTTGGGTCCAGCCAGTCGCGCAGACCATCACCCAGCAGGTTCAAACCCAATACCGTGACAATAATCGCCAAGCCCGGAATCAGAGCCAAATGCGGGGCAAAACTGACCATAGTCTGGGCGTCCGCCAGCATCCGGCCCCAACTGGGCGTCGGAGGTTGCGCGCCCAGACCGACATAGGACAGGCCCGCCTCGGCCAGTATGCCCAGCGAAAATTGGATGGTGCCCTGAACGATCAGCAAGTTGGCGACATTGGGCAGGATGTGTTCGGCTGATATCCGTGCGGCACCTTTGCCCGACACACGGGCGGCAAGGATGAACTCGCGCTCCCACAGCGACAATGCGGCCCCTCGGGTGATGCGGGCAAAGACGGGGATGTTGAAAATACCGATCGCAATGATCGCGTTGATGGCACCGGCACCGAACACAGCCGTGATCAGGATGGCGATGACCAGCGAGGGAAAGGCAAAGACCAGATCGTTGCCACGCATGATCACCTCATCCAACCACGACCCTTTGCGTGCGGCGGCTGTCAGGCCAAGGGGTACGCCCAGCGCCATGCCAATCCCCACGGCCACCAGAGCCACCGCAATCGAAGTGCGTGCACCGACCATGATCATCGAGAACATGTCGCGGCCGAAGTGATCTGTTCCAAACCAGTGTTGTGCATCGGGCGTCTGAAGTTTGTTGGGGATATCCAGCGCGGCATAGTCGTAGGGTGTCCAGACAAACGAGATCAGCGCCGCCAGCACCACCAGCGACGACAGCGCTGCGCCAAGGATCAGGTTGCGGCTCATGACCGGCTCCTCAACCGTGGGTCAACGGCTGCGTAGGCCAGGTCCACCAGAAAATTCACGGTGATCACCGCAAAGACCAGCAGCATCACCACCGATTCAACCACGATCAGATCGCGGGCCGAAATGGCCTGAAACACCAACCGCCCGAGGCCGGGCAGGTAGAACACCTGTTCGATGATGATCGACCCGGCCAGCAGGAAGGAAAACTGCAAGCCGATGATCGTCAGCACGGGGATCAGCGCGTTCCGCACCCCGTGCCGCCACAGAGCCTGACGACGCGACAATCCCTTAGCCCGCGCGGTGCGCATGAAATCCTCGCCCAGAATATCCAGCAGCGCGGACCGCATGACGCGGGCCAGGATCGCGGCCTGAGGAAGGGCCAACGCAATGGCGGGCAAAGTCAGCGAACGCAGCCCCGCCCAAAGGCCCTCGCCCCAGCCAACAAACCCACCGGCATTGAACCAGCGCAGGTTTATGGCGAAGATCAGCACCAGCATCATCGCGAACCAGAAATTGGGCACAGCGATACCAAGCTGTGTCGCCCCCATCACCGCCAGATCCCCGGGCTTGCCCCGGCGCGCGGCGGCATAGATTCCGGCGGGAAAGGCGATCAGCGTGGACAGCGTGAGCGCATACAAAGCCAAGGGCAACGATACCCACAACCGGTCCGCAATCATCTGCGACACCGGTGTGCGATAGGTGTACGAGGTGCCGAAATCTCCGGCCACCATCCCCCCGACCCAGTTGAAATACCGCTGTACCCTGGATCCATCCAGACCCAGTTCAGCCCGCAGCGCGGCCAACGTATCCTCTTGTGCGTTGACACCCAGCATGAACGATGCCGGGTCCCCCGGCGCGACCTCGATCACGGCGAAGATGACCACCGAGGCGACGGCAAGGCTGGCAAGCAATGAGATCAGTCGTCTAAGGGTATAGCGAAGCATTGAGGCTACGTTAGGGTCTCAGCCGTCACGGGTCCAGCATCTACGGCACCGGCAGACCGGCAAATGGCGCTGCGCAACCTTTGTTCCTTTCCGCCTGTCAATCCGAATGCAGGACCTGACCCCGATTTTCACCATGTTTGTTGCGCGTTTTTTCGATTTCGCACGTTCCGAGTTTTGCTACACTTGTTCGAACCGTTTCCGCAGGCCAGAGCGGCCAAGGAGCAATCCGGGCCGAACCAGGATTTACTGATAGTGTAGCGCTCATGCTGACAGAAAATAGAATTGAGATCGGGTTTCTGCTGTTCGATGGCTTTCCGATGGCTTGCCTGACCTCGGTCATCGAACCGCTGCGCGCTGCAAATGAGATCGCCGGGCAAGAGGCATTTCGCTGGTCTCTTGTGGCGGAAAACGGGGGAAAGGTCAGCTCCAGCGCTCATGTGCGTTTTGAGGCTGAACGCAACCTCGCAGACTGTAAGCCGATTGATATTCTGTTCCTGCTCAGCAGTCCGACCTCGGGCTTCAGAAACCCTGCCCAGGGGAATGGTGCGTTGAGGGCTTTGTCACGACACGGGACAATTCTGGGCGGTATCAGCGGCGGCGTTTTCCCGCTCGTGCGCTCGGGGGTCATGACCGGCCATCCGGTATCGGTGCACTGGTGTTACGAAGCCGCGTTTCTGGCCGAGTTTCCACAGATCGATGCACGGCGCGAAGTGATCGTGTCGGATGCCACGCGGTATACTGCGGCCGGGGCGGCGGCCGCGTTTGATCTCGCCCTGCATCTGATTCAGGACCGGTTGGGCGGCGAAGTCGCGCATGAGGTGGCCTGCTGGTTCCAGCATCCGATGATGCGAGGGGAAGGTGTTCAGCAACAGGTGCCCAGTGCAAGCAAACCTGCCACGGGTGAAAAGCTGCCGCCGCTTGTGGCACGATGTGTCGACCTGTTCGCAAGCCGTATCGGCAATCCGATCTCGATCGCGGACATAGCGGATCAAACGGGCGTCACCCCCCGCCAGATCGAGCGCGCCTTCAAACAGGCCACAGGGCAAAGCCCCAGCCATTATTTCCGCTCCATGCGGATGAAGGCGGCCCGTCAGATGGTTGTCTACACCAAGGACCCAATTGCCGACATTGCCGCGGCCATCGGATACAGTTCGGTCACGCCGTTGGTGACGCACTACCGATCTGCCTTTGGTTTGAGCCCCAGCGAGGACCGGCGACGGATCAACCGGTTTCGGGTCGAAGATAACGCTCCGCTGCCCTCAAGCTGATCTTGCCCTCAAAGCGCCGATTTCATTGCGGCCACAATCGCATGATGCAGTGACCCGGCAGACGATCTTGGCCCGTAAATACTGAACGAACCAGAAGCACGGCACAGGACGAAACACCCCAGGTGATGGATAGACGTGCGGGATGCGGCTCCAACCGCCATCTTTCGGCAATCCAGATTGCTTAGCAATTCCAGCACTGCCAACACGCCTTCTCCGTCCAGATCAAACCTGACCCATGCGTCTGTCTGTTCGGAAACCGATGCGTTGTCCCCAGTGCGTTCTTTCACCAGATGCGCCAGATCTTCATGTGTCTCAAAGGGCGTTTCGATCATCCATTGATCAGGCCCGGTCCAGAAGGCAACGATCGGCCCGCCGGTAAATTGCCCGACGGCAGGCGTTTCCGCTCCGATCACTTGGGATACGGCATTCCGGGTTTTGTCTTCCCGACCCAGCCGAGCGGCGACCGAGGCCAGCGCCACACCCGGAGTTTCGGTACAGGTCACGCTTCCGACCCTGTCGATCTTGGGTTCGGTTCCACCCAGCGCGGTTATTGCTACAAGATCATGCACGGAGCCGTTCTCCCTCGGGGTCGACGAAATGGGCCGAGACGATTTCAACCTCGACCGTCAGATCGGTCACTGGTGACACAAGGCGCATCTTTTCGCCCTGACGTGTGCCGCCGTTTTTCAAAAAGCCAAGGCCGATATGGCTGTCCAGCGACGGCGAAAATGCCGCCGATGTGACATAGCCCTGATCATGGGCAGCATCCACGGGACCCGTGGCATCCATCAGATGCCCTCCGGCGGTTACCTTGTCGCCAGCGTTCACAGGCTTGATGCCAACCATCATCAAAGCGTCTGGTTCGTTCAGCCCTTCACGCTCGGACAGGATTGAGCCGATGCTGTCTTTATTCTTGGATACCATCCGACCCATTCCAAGGTTCAGGGCGGTGGTGGTTCCGTTCAACTCGTTGCCTGCGGCGTGACCCTTTTCGATCCGCATGACGCCCAGCGCTTCGGTGCCGTATGGTACGACATCGAACTCTTCGCCTTCCTGCATCAAACGCCGCATCAGCGCGTCGCCGTATCGCGATGGAACCGCGATTTCAAAGGCCAATTCGCCCGAGAAGGAAATCCGGAACAACCGCGCCCGCAACCCGCCGCATACGGTGATGTTGCCGCAAGCCATGAACGGGAAGCCTTCGTTCGAGATGTCGAACTCGGGATCCACGATCTTTTGCAGCAGTTTGCGCGAATTGGGTCCGGCTACCGCGTATTGTGCCCAGGCTTCGGTGGTCGAGATCAGCTGCACATCCATGTCCGGGAACAGGCATTGCCGGACAAATTCCATATGCTGGTAGACCTTGACCGCATTGGCTGTTGTGGTGGTGACCACGAAATGATCCTCGGCCAGACGCGCGGCGGTGCCGTCATCCATCGCAATTCCGTCTTCGCGCAACATCAGCCCATAGCGGGTTTTGCCGACGGCCAGTTTAGCAAATCCGTTGCAATAGACCCTGTTCAGGAAATCCGCCGCATCCGCACCCTGAACATCAATCTTTCCAAGCGTGGTGCAGTCGCACACCCCGACCGAGGCACGGGTCTGGCGCACCTCACGGTCCACGGATTCCCGCCAATGGGTTTCACCGGGCAGCGGGAACCACTGCGCGCGCAGCCAATTGCCGACCTCGACAAACACCGCGCCGCGTTCCTTGGCCCAGTAATGTGACGGGGTAAGGCGAGTGGGATGAAACTCCTTGCCTTTCATCCGGCCAGCAAAGGTTGCAATCGGAACGGGCGTATAGGGCGGGCGGAAGATCGTGGTGCCGGTTTCCGGAATGGACTTACCCGCAAGCTCGGCCATGATCGCAAGCCCGCCCATGTTCGATGTCTTGCCCTGATCTGTAGCCATGCCCAACGTGGTATAGCGTTTCAAATGCTCGACCGAGCGGAACCCTTCCTGATGGCTGAGCTTCACATCCTTGACGGTCACGTCGTTCTGCTGATCCAGCCACGCGCGGCTGCAACCCTGAACATACCAGAACGGTTTCTGCGAGATCGGGTTATCCTCGGCCTTAGGCAGATCGGACAGCGGGCCTTTCAGGCCCAGCGCCTGCGCCGCGCCTTCTGCCCCGGATTGCAGGGCGCCATGGGTGGACATCACACCATTTGCCGCCCCCGCGACGGACAGCCCAGGCGGCAAGTCCGCTCCGGGGACAAAGGCCGCCAGATCTTCGTTCCACGCGGGACGCCCCCGTTGATGGCAGGTCAGATGCACGTTGGGGTTCCAGCCACCCGAAACGCCAAGCGCCCCGCAGTCCAGCGTGCGCGACGACCCGTCTGCCAGCTCAACCTCGACAAAGGTCAGCCCCAGTCGGCCTTTGGTGTCCCTGACCTGCGCGCCCCGCAGAACCTCATAGTCATGGCTGGTCGGAGCGTCGTCACGAACGTCGACGACGGCAGCAATCCTGATACCTTTTGCGTGCAGATCCGCAGCTGTGCGGTGGCCGTCATCGTTGTTCGTAAAGATGGCGACACGTTGCGCCGCCGTGGTTGCAAACCGATTGGCATAGGTGCGCAGAGCACTTGCCAGCATGATG
This sequence comes from Ruegeria sp. O6, assembly GCF_056535045.1. Classification (NCBI taxonomy): domain Bacteria; kingdom Pseudomonadati; phylum Pseudomonadota; class Alphaproteobacteria; order Rhodobacterales; family Roseobacteraceae; genus Ruegeria; species Ruegeria sp. O6. Next base: position 20,244 of record NZ_JBQERM010000015.1, read on the forward strand.
CCAGGCCTGTCGTTGTTTTCAAACGCGATGGGCCGCTCGGTCGCGCCAGCGCATAACAGGGCGCGTTTGGCGTAGATGCGCCAGAGTATCTGGCGCGGTTTACCGGAAGGCAGAGAAGCAAGATGATCGCCCGTCCGCTCAACTGCACCATAGATGCCGTGATCAAAGGCACCGATCACGGTCGTGCGCGGCATCAGGCGGACGTTGGGCATTGCTGACAGTTCAGCGACACTCTGCTTAACCCATTCGGTCGCATCACCGTCGTTCAGCGAAAAGGTTTCACTGTTGAGCCGCCCACCAAGTGCGAAATCCTCATCCGCAAGAATGACCTCGGAACCGGCCCGGCCCGCAGTCAGTGCCGCCATCAATCCGGCTGGACCCGCGCCGATTATCAGCAGATCGCAATGCCGGAACCCTTTGTCATACTCATCGGGGTCTTCCTGCATCGACAACGACCCAAGTCCCGCAGCGCGGCGGATCATCGGCTCGTACAGCTTTTCCCAGAACGCAGCAGGCCACATGAAGGTTTTGTAGTAGAACCCCGCCGTCAGAAAGGTCGAGAATCTGTCGTTGATCGCCAGAGCATCGAATTTCAGGCTGGGCCAGCGGTTTTGGGAATGGGCCTCAAGCCCCTCGAACATCTCAACGGTCGTGGCACGGGTGTTGGGTTCCTGACGGTTGCCGGTGCGCAGCTCGACAAGGGCATTGGGTTCTTCCGAACCGGCAGTCAGCACGCCACGCGGGCGATGGTATTTGAACGACCGGCCCATCAGGCGCACGCCATTGGCCAGAAGGGCCGAGGCCAGCGTATCGCCCGGATGCGCAGTGTAACTGCGGTTGTCGAATTTGAAGTTCAGGGTTTTGGTGCGGTCGATCTGACCGCCGCTCAGCCTGTTGTCTTGAGTCATTTGGAGCGCCCCTGTGCCCGGGCCACGTCACGGGCCAGTTCCACTTTGGAAATCTCATGTGTCGCGGTATTGCGGGTCACGACCAACCAGGAACGGTCGCCCCCCTCGTGGAACCACAACTCGCGGTGTTCGCCAGCTGGATTGTCGCGCAGATAGGCGTAGTCATAAAACGCTTCGGCCGCGTTTTCGGCCTGCCAGTCGGGCCTGTTGATCAGCGAAGCGTCTCCCAGATAGACGAATTCGGAACTGTCACGCGGGCCCAGCAAGGGATGATGGATGATCATGGTGCTGCTCCCCTCAGTGCAGGTTGGGCTGGTTGCCCATACCTTTTTCGTCGATCATGCGACCAGTGCGGAACCGGTCGAACCGGTAGGCGGTTGCGGTCGGGTGCGGTTCATCCTTTGCCAGCAGATGCGCAAAGCAATACCCCGACGCCGGAGTTGCCTTGAACCCGCCGTAACACCAGCCGCCATTGAAATAGAGGCCATCGATGCTGGTCCGGTCGATGATGGGCGATCCATCCATGGACATATCCATGATCCCGCCCCACATCCGCAGCAGGCGCGCGCGACCGATCATCGGCATCAGGGCCATGCCGCCCTCGCAGACATCTTCGACCACGGGCAGGTTGCCGCGTTGTGCGTACGAATTGTACCCGTCGATATCGCCACCAAAGACCAGCCCGCCCTTGTCGGATTGACTGACATAGAAATGCCCCGCGCCAAAGGTGATGACCCCAGGCAGAACCGGCTTCAGACCTTCTGAAACGAAGGCTTGCAGGACATGGCTTTCGATTGGCAACCGCATACCCGCCATGCCCATGACACGCCCTGAATTTCCGGCCACGGCACAGCCAACCTTGCCTGCGCCAATGAACCCTTTCGAGGTTTCAACGCCCAGACATCTTCCGTTTTCGATCCGGAAACCGGTCACTTCGCAGTTTTGGATGATATCGACACCGTGGCTGTCCGCCGACCGGGCATATCCCCAGGCCACCGCGTCGTGCCGAACCGTGCCGCCGCGCCGCTGGGCCAGCCCGCCCTTGATCGGGAACCGGGCATCGTTGAAGTTCAGGAATGGGTATTCCTTGCGCACCTGTTCGGCATCCAGCAGCTCGGCATCCGCGCCGTTCAGGATCATGGCGTTGCCACGTCGCGTAAAGGCGTCGCGCTGGGCGTCTGTGTGGATCAGGTTGATGATCCCGCGCTGGCTGACCATCGCGTTATAGTTTACGTCCTGCTCAAGACCTTCCCACAGTTTCAGCGAGAACTCGTAGAAAGGTTCGTTGCCGTCCAGCAAATAATTCGAGCGGATAATGGTTGTATTGCGCCCGACATTGCCGCCACCGATCCAGCCTTTTTCAATCACCGCCACATTGCGGAGGCCAAATACCTTTGACAGGTAATGCGCCGTTGAAAGGCCATGACCGCCACCGCCGATGATCACAATGTCGTAATGTGGCTTGGGCTCCGGCTCGCGCCAGGCCGGTGTCCACCCTTTGTGCCCGGTAAGAGCCTCTTTGATGACTTTGAAACCAGAGTATCGCATGAATCGGACCTTTTTTTTCAGAATCCGCGAAAAAACCGAATTTGGATACTCTAGAATCCGACATCTGTTGTGTTGAATCAGACACCACGACAATCAGCGGTGCATGCTTAATCTTGCGATTTTTTGTTACTGTTGCTTTCAGCGCGCGGTGTCCGCCACGCCGTCCTGCTGCGCCGACAAGGGTCAGAACAGCCGGTAGCCAAAGCTATACACGCGATTTCAGAACCACATAGTTGTGGGGTTCAGCGCCTAAGACGTCATCAGAAAGACAACGACGGCATAGCCGATGATGGCGGCATATCCCAACGGGTAAATCCATTTGATCGCGTAATTGTCGAGCTTTCTGGCCGTCTCTTCCCGACCGGAAACTTTCAATTTACGCAACATCACGCTGAAGACGATAATCGTTCCTGTCATCAGGAACATGCATTGCAGAATGAAGTCCAGAAACGTCAGATAGCCAAGCTTGGGCAAGTCAGCGGAAATGGCCCAGTTGAAGGCCACAAAGACTAACAGGTTGCCGCCTGCGATCTCGATCCGTTTTCGGTATTCATCCAGAAAGAAAAGCGCCCATCCTACCGTGATCAGCACCAGCATCGGCAGGAATATGCGGATGGTGTAATATGTCAGGTGCCGGGTGCCTTCGAAGACAAGTTCGACCCGGTCGCTTTCGTTTCCTGACAAACCGGTCGTCGTTGACGTCAGAGCCCTGGCATTGCCAAGTATCCATTCCTCTTCGCCCAGCATATCACCCAGGCCGGAGTATTCATCAAGCGAGTGATAGTGAACGAATTGCGAAGGAAACACCGATACGACCTCGAAGTGAAATTCCTGCGTATCGAACGGGTATTTGCGAAAGTTGAAATGCGGAGCCTGCAAGGTCAGCGAGGATTTTTCGACAAAAGTCACATGACCATCATGACGCACGGCAACTGCGGATTCATGAATCCATCGATTGGACTGTTGGTTATGGATAACAAAAGCCGGGGTTACCACATCCAGCTCAGCGGCGTATTTCACGAAAGCGGGCGGTTCAAAAACCCGAAAATCACGACCAAGGCTTTCCGCATCAAACGCCAGCTCCGGGTCTGTCCATTCGAACCGCAGTACAACCACGGCACCATAGTTTTCGGATTGCTGATCGACACCGGTAATCTGGTCGATCTTGATACCAACCCCGACTTTCAGCGGGTTGTCCGGGGTTCCCACCAGCGTATCCTGCTGCCCTTGGAACAAGCCCTGCGCAAAAACAGCGCCTGGAAGGACAGACGCGAAAAGCAAAAGAACGAAACCTGCAAACAAGCTTTTCATGATCGTTAGAAACGCATTTCGCAATGGTGAAACTGGGCCCGATAAGCAGGCCCAGCAAACTGATGTCATTCAGACCAGGAAATGGCGGTCAGGTCGATTGCCGCAGTCGGTGCGTTCTCCCACAGGCCCTGAACACCGGCCTTGGCGACGCCTAGCTTGGCCAGCTGGAACAGGTACCCATTGACATAATCGTTCGAGATGAGGCGCTGTGCCTCACCCAGAAGACGGGTCCGTTCCTCGGGGTCGGTGGTGGTGTTCAGCGTCTCCATCAGCGTCTGAAAGTCGATGCTGTCATACTGGAAGTAATAGTCGGGCCGCGCATAGATGCCGATATCCATCGGTTCGGTATGGCTGACGATGGTCAGACCAAATTCCTTGCCCTTGAACACCGATTCCAGCCACTGGGCCCATTCGACGTTGATGATCTCGGCCGTGATGCCGACCTCGGCCAGCTGTGCGGCGATGATTTCACCGCCCCGGCGCGCATAAGATGGCGGTGGCAAGTGCAGAGTTGTCTCGAACCCGTTTTCAAATCCCGCCTCTGCCAGCAAAGCCCTGGCCTTTTCGGGATCATACGCGGACTGGCCCGTCAGATCGACATAAGCGGGGTTGTGTGGCGCAAAATGCGTGCCGATAGGGGTGCCGTACCCGAACATGGCGCCGTCGATGATGGCCTGCCGGTCAATCGCATGGGCCAACGCCTGCCGGACCCGAATATCATCGAATGGCGGCTGTTTGTTGTTGGTGGACAGGATCGTTTCCCCCTCGGTCGATCCAACCAGAACCTGAAACCGCGGGTCAGCCTCGAACTGGGGCAGGTTTTCCGGTGCCGGGAAGTTGTCGAACACGTCCACGTCTTCGGCCATCATGGCCGCGAAAGCGGCGGTCGGGTCTGAGATGAATTTGAACGTCGCAGTCTCTAAAGCGGGTTGATCGCCCCAATAATTGGGGTTGCGGTTCAGTGTTATGCTGTCGCCCTGAACCCAGTCGCCAAAGGTAAATGCACCTGTACCAACCGGGTTTGTCTTGATGTTCTCGATGCTTTCGGGCGCGACGATCACCGCGTCACCCCAGGCAAGGTTGAACAGGAAGTTGCCGTTCGGATCGGCCAGGGTGATCCTGACCGTCAGTGGATCCACGGCCTCGACGCTTTCGATCCCTGCAAACAGAGCTTTCTGCGCGTTGGCGCTGTCCTCGGCCGTGGCCCGGTCAAGGCTGAATTTGACATCCTCGGCATCCATAGTCGTGCCGTCATGGAAGGTCACGCCGTCGCGCAGTTTGAAGGTATAAGTTTTGCCGTCTTCGGAAATCTCCCAGCTTTCCGCAAGGCCGGGCACGACCGAGCCGTCGCCCATGAAACGGGTCAGACCTTCGAAGATGTTGGTGTAGACAACCGAATCGATGGCCTGAGCTGCGGCGCTGGTCGGATCCAGATGCGGGGGTTCCAACTGCATGGCGATGGTGATGTCGGATTTGGCCAAAACCTGCGTCGCCAACAGGCTGGCGCCAATCGCCACGGTCGACGCGAATGTTCGAAGCACGTGTTTTGTCATGTGAACTCTCCCAACTGAAAATCTGCGCCCATGTTTTCCGGGCCGTTTTATCGGCAGTGTTCCTTTAAACCTGAGGTCAATCAAGGGAATGTTCGCGCAACCGGGGTTTCTTTGGCCCCGGCCGATCTGCTATGCCGCACTGCAACATAAGCCCTGCAGGAGCCAACCATGAGCGCCACCGCCCGCAAAAAGGCCCCGAACGCCGAAGATATTCGCGCCCGAAAAGGCGGCGTGCCTCTGGTCTCGCTGACCGCATACACAACGCCTATGGCGCGCCTGATGGACACGCATTGTGACTTTGTTCTTGTGGGGGACAGCGTCGGGATGGTTTTGCACGGGCTGGAATCCACCCTTGGTGTCACGATGGAGATGATGATCCTGCACGGTCAGGCCGTCGCACGCGGGTTGAGCACGGCGATGATGGTCATCGACATGCCTTTTGGCAGCTATGAGGAAAGCCCGGCACAAGCGTTTCGCAACGCGGCGCGGCTGATGGCGGAAACCGGTGCGGGGGCAGTCAAGCTGGAAGGCGGTGCCGAGATGGCCGAAACCATCCGCTTTCTGGTCAAGCGCGGCATCCCGGTGATGGCGCATATCGGTCTGACCCCGCAATCGATCAACACGCTGGGCGGCTACAAGGTGCAGGGGCGCGACGAACAGGCCGAAACCGTCATGGCAGATGCCCGCGCCGTGGCCGAGGCCGGCGCGTTTTCCGTGGTGCTTGAGAAAGTGCCGCAAGGTCTGGCCGACAGGATCACCGAACAGGTTGCCATCCCCACCATCGGAATCGGAGCGTCCGCCGGTTGTGACGGGCAGATTCTGGTCGTCGATGACATGGTTGGCTTTTTCACCGCCTTCAAACCCAAATTCGTCAAACGCTATGCCGAGCTTGGCCCGTTGGCCGAAGCCGCCATCGCAGATTACGCGGCCGAAGTGCGTGCGCGAACATTTCCGGCGGACGAACATGTCTTTGCTGATCAGGCTCCGGCGAAAGGACCAAAGACGTGACCGCGCCGATCCTGCGCTCGCTGGCGGAACTGCGGACCAAGACGACAGAATGGCACCGCGCAGGTGACGTTATCGGCGTTGTTCCGACCATGGGCGCATTGCACGAAGGGCATTTGTCGCTGGCGCAGGCCGCCAAGGAGAACTGTGACCGGGTGATCGTGACGATCTTTGTGAACCCCAAGCAGTTCAACAACCCCGAAGACCTGGCGAACTATCCCCGCACGGAACATGAAGACGCCCAAAAGCTGGCCCCTTATGGCGTGGATGCGATCTATGTGCCGGACCCTCAGGAAATCTATCCCGACGGCTTTTCCACCACGGTATCCGTGACCGGTTTGACCGACATGATGGAAGGCCCGTTTCGCCCCGGCCATTTCGAAGGCGTGGCCACTGTAGTGGCCAAACTGTTCCTGCAAACGCAGGCGGACCGAGCCTACTTCGGGGAAAAAGACTATCAGCAACTGCTGGTGGTGCGCCGCATGGCCCGCGATCTGGACATTCCCATCGAGGTTGTCGGCTGCCCAACCGTGCGCGAGCCTTCTGGGCTGGCAATGTCGTCGCGCAATCTGCTTTTGTCGCCTGAGGGTGTAAAGGTCGCGTCCCGCATGAACGAGATCATGCGGCGGGTGGCAGATAAGCTTGCCGCTGGCAAGGATTTCGCGGCGCTGGCGCAAGACGCAAAAGCCGCATTGCTGGACGCTGGTTTTACCGAAGTGGAATATATCGATCTGCGCTGCGCCGAGACGCTGGAAAGCCTGCCCAATGCCAGCAAACCCGCGCGCTTGTTCGTTACGGCCTGGGCCGATGGCGTCCGCCTGATCGACAATATTCCCGTCGATCCGGTCTGATTTCTGCTCTGGCCCCGGCGCCGTTGTTTGCGCTAAAGTCGCGCAAAATGACACCGGGGAGAGCGGACATGACCTTTATTCTGGCAATTGATCAGGGCACCACGTCCTCGCGCGCGATCCTGTTCGACGGGCAGATGAACCGTGTTGGCACCGCTCAGCAGGAGTTCCCCCAGCATTTCCCGCAAGAAGGTTGGGTTGAACACGACCCCGAGGATATCTGGTCCAGCGTCATGCATGTGTGTCGCGAGGTGATGGAAAGCGCCGGTGTTTCGGCTGACCAGATCACGGGTATTGGTATCACCAACCAGCGTGAAACCACCGTGGTCTGGGACAAGCAGACCGGCAAGGCCATCCATAACGCGATTGTCTGGCAGGACCGCCGCACCGCCGAAATCTGCGCCCGATACAAGCAAGCCGGGTGTGAAGATGACGTCACCGCCCAGACCGGCCTGCTGCTGGACCCTTATTTCTCGGGCACCAAGGTCAAATGGCTGCTGGACACCGTTTCAGGCGCACGCGCGCGGGCAGAGGCCGGAGAGTTGCTGTTCGGCACCATCGACAGTTTCCTGATCTGGCGTCTGACCGAAGGTCGTGTCCATGCCACTGACGCCACCAACGCCGCCCGCACCCTGCTGTTCGACATTCACAAAGGCGCCTGGAGCGCTGAGATTTGCGAATTGCTGGATGTACCCGTTCAAATGTTGCCGACCGTGCAGGATTGCGCCTCGGATTTCGGCGCAACCACCTTGCTTGGTGGGAATATCCCCATTCTGGGTGTGGCAGGCGATCAGCAGGCAGCCACCATCGGTCAGGCCTGTTTCCAGCCCGGTATGATGAAATCCACCTATGGCACGGGCTGTTTCGCGCTGCTGAACACGGGTGCGCAGCCAGTTGAATCGAAAAACCGCCTGCTGACAACAATCGCTTACCAATTGGACGGTCAGCGCACGTATGCGCTGGAAGGGTCGATCTTTATCGCCGGGGCCGCCGTGCAATGGCTGCGCGACGCGTTGCAGATCATCGATTCGGCCCCGCAAAGCGGCGACCTGGCTGCGCAGGCCGACCCGAACCAGCATGTGATTCTGGTGCCGGCGTTCACGGGCCTTGGGGCGCCTTACTGGAAGCCGGATTGCCGCGGTGCAATGTTCGGGCTGACACGCAATTCCGGCCGGGCCGAGATTGCCCGCGCCACGCTGGAAAGCATCGCCTTTCAGACCCGCGACCTGTGGCACGCCATGCAGGGCGACTGGGGGGCAGAGGCGGATGTCATCCTGCGCGTCGACGGCGGGATGAGTGCATCTGACTGGACCATGCAGGGTCTTTCAGATTGTCTGGGTGCCCCGGTGGATCGCCCGGTTATGCAGGAAACGACCGCCCTAGGCGCCGCATGGCTGGCAGGTATGAAAGCCGGGATTTACCCGGATCAGGCCGGTTTTGCCGAAACATGGGCGCTGGACCGCCGGTTCGAACCAACGCAAGAGCAAGCCGAACGCGACGCGGCCTATGATCGCTGGCAACGGGCGGTTCAGGCGGCGATGGCGTTCTAGCTGTGATCTTTCAACAAGCGCTGCTTTTGCCGTGACCAGTCGCGCTTGGCCTGGGTTTCGCGCTTGTCGTGGGTTTTCTTACCCTTGGCGATGCCGATTTTGATCTTGGCCAGTCCTCTGTGGTTGAAATACAGAACCAGCGGCACCAGCGTCATGCCCTTGCGCTGCGTCGCGTTCCACAGGTTCGACATCTGCTTGCGGGACACCAGCAGTTTCCGGCGGCGACGTTCTTCATGCTTGAACATCTTGGCCTGCTCATACGGCGCGATATAGCTGTTGACCAGCCACAGTTCTCCGTCATCGACCGTGGCATAGCTTTCGGCGATGTTCGAGCCGCCCGCGCGCAGGGATTTGACCTCGGACCCCTGCAGGATGATGCCACATTCAATGTCCTCTTCGATTGCGTAATCGAAGCGGGCGCGCCGGTTTTCGGCGATTACCTTGTAATTCGGGTCTGTCTTCTGCTTGGCCATGACGCGTTGATTTAGGCGGCTTGAGCCGCCCTTGCAAGGCAGGGATTTTCGGAGTGCCTCAGGATTTAGCTGAAATGATCAGGTCCGGGCCGAAAATCGTGTCCGCATGGTTGTGCAGGTAGATCTTGAGCCACGGTGTAAACCGATCCGGGTGGCGGGCCACTTCGGCCAACAGGTCATGGTAGTCGATCCAGCGGATATCCATGACTTCGTCCGGATCAGGCGCGATTTTCAGCGGTCCGCGCACATGGGCCAGAAAAACGTCGACCACTTCGTTTTCCACCATGCCGTTCCCAACATCGGCGTGGTATTCCAAACGGTGACGGTATTCAGGATAAAGACCTGTGATCCCCAGTTCTTCGTTCAAACGGCGCACGGCGCAGGTTGACGAGCTTTCGTCCCAGTCGGGGTGTGTACAGCAAGTGTTCGCCCACAGGCCGGGCGTGTGGTACTTGCCCAGCGCCCGACGCTGCAACAAAATCTCGGTGCCCCTAACGACAAACACCGACACGGCCTTGTGCTTGAGGCCCTTTTCGTGAGCTTCAAGTTTGTCTACCGGAGTCAATTCACCATTGACCCAAGCCGGGATCATAATGCCCATCTGTCCTCTCCTGTTGCCAATCCGCCTGACGGGCGCTGATGTTGGGTTTAGCTGTTGCCGGGTCGGCTTGGCGTTGCGGCACACTCTGCGGTTTGCCGTCAGATACCAAAGTGGCGCTGTTCTACACTGGTATCAATCGCACCAAAGGCCGCAGGGGCTGCGGCCTTTGGTCCTTGTGCATGGGTGCACAATGCTAGCGATTATTCGCCTGATACACTGACGATATAGGCGTAGACGTCTTCACCGCCGCTTTTCAGTTTGAAGGTCATTTTCGACTTGGCAGCGGTGTCGTCCAGATACGATTTCAGGAAGCCCTTAGGGTCCTGCGTGTATTCCGCAAAGGAGGCCTCATCCCAGACCAAACCCTTCTCACCGGCTGCGACGATGCTGTCGCCATATTTGAAGTCTTCGTAGGTTCCGGCAGTGCGGCCGGCGACACCAAAGAGGTTGGGACCGGTTTTTCCGCCTTTGACAATGACTTCTCCGGCCGGGTCAGCGATCATGTGGCAGGACTTGCATTTGTTGAAAGCTTTCTCACCGGCTTCGGCATCGCCTTCGGCATGGGCGGGCAGCGCCAGCAGGCCAGCGATTGCGATAGTGAGGATACGATTCATAGCTTGTGCTCCGATACAAATTGGCTGCACCGAATGGACCCCCGGCGCATAAAAGTGTCAACGCGCGGATTGCCGCGCGCATCTACAGTGCCACTGCGACACATGGTGTGTCCTTAACTTAAGTCATGTACAGCGATCCAGCAGGGCAACAGGTCTCCTTCCGCCGGGGTCGCCAGATAAACCGCCCGCGCGATGGCGCGGGACAGGCACAGCGAAGCCGCGTGCCCGATCAGAGCGAGATCGGCTTCGGATGCGATGGGGCGTGCGCCGGTACTGATGCCAAAAACCAGATCACCGTCGCCGGGTGTGTGTGCGGGAAGGATCGCCCGGGCAATTCCGTCGTGGGCGGCAACGGCCAATCTTTGGCATTGGGGTTTGGTCAATGCGGCATCCGTGGCAACGATGGCGATGGTCGTGTTTGTCTGTTCGGGTTGCGCTGGCCTCATGGCCATCGCTTTGCGGCTGGGGCGGATCCGGCTTTGATCCGGCGACATATCGGGACCCAGCCCGCCAAATTCTGCACCTTGTTCAAAGGGGGCCGCCCAAAAGTGCCGGTCACCCGGTGTTGTGACACTGCCCAGCGGGTTCGCCGCAACGAGGACCCCGACCGTGACCCCATCAGGCAGAATGGACGAGGCAGAGCCAAGCCCGCCCTTCTGCATTGCGGCCAACGCCCCGGTGCCTGCCCCGACGGACCCCAAATCAAATTCTTTTGAAGCGCCCAGATAAGCAGCCCGCCCCAGCGCACGATAGGGGTTTTCCACCCAATCCTTTGCACCGCCATTGAGCAGATCAAACAGGATCGCGCCGGGAATGATCGGAACCTTAGCGGACCCGACGGGAAATCCGCGCCCCTCGACCCGCATCGCATCTGAAACACCCGAGCAGGCGTCGAGTCCAAAGGCCGATCCGCCGGACAAAACCAGCGCGTCCACCCCTGTGACGGTTTTATCAGGCGCAAGCAGATCGGTTTCGCGCGTACCCGGTGCCCCGCCCATGACATGAACCGACGCAACAAACGGTTTATCTGCGGTAAGAACCGTGGTCCCGGACTTCAGCGCATCGTCCTGGGCGTTTCCAACCTTCAGGCCGGGGACATCGGTAATCAGGTTTCTTGGTCCAGGGATCATCTTGAACTCGGGATTGGAGCGGGGAAGCGCGCGGGCGCGCGCTGCCTCCGGCGGGGATATTTTTGGCCAGATGAAGAGCGGATCAGATGCATCGGCCGCCATCGACCTCGAGCGCGGTGCCGGTGATCATGCTGGCCTCGTCTGAACACAGGAAACAGGCGGCGTTGGCCATGTCTTCGGGTGTTGAAAACCGTCCCAGCGGGATGGTCGCCAGAAATTTGGCGCGAATCTCGGGCGTGTCTTCGCCCATGAAAGATTTCAACAGCGGTGTTTCGCCCGCCACTGGGCAGATCGCGTTCACGCGAATGCCGGTTGGGGCCAATTCGACCGCCATGGTTTTGGTTGCCGTGATCATCCACCCTTTGGACGCGTTGTACCAGTTCAGATTCGGGCGCGGAGACAGGCCCGCCGTCGAGGCTACGTTCAGAATTGCACCCGCGCCGCGCGCCTTCATATGGGGAACAAATGCCCGGGCGGTCAGATAGACGGACTTCATGTTCACCTTGAAGACCCGGTCGAAATCATCCTCGGTGACATTTTCCAGAGGGGTTGGCAAGTGGGTGACACCTGCGTTGTTTACCAGAATATCGAGCGCCCCAAAGGCGGCGAGTGCCGTGTCCGCCATCTTTTGAACTGAAGCCCTATTGCCGACGTCGACCTGGTGCGCCAATACCTCGGCCCCAAGTTGCCCCGCCATATCAGCGGCTGCGTCACCATTGATGTCCGCGATCATGACGCGTGCGCCTTCGGCCAGGAATTTCTGCACGATCCCCGCGCCAAAACCCGATGCACCACCGGTGACGATTGCGGTTTTTCCCTCCAGCCTCATGACGTTGCCCTTTTGCAGCCTTTGCGGGCCAGACTATCAACGCCCCGGCAAGATGCCAGATCAATCTTCAGACACCTTGCCCCGCAGCGCCTTGACGTCGCCACGCGCCTTTTTCGCGGCAAGTCGACGCTTGACCGAACCATAGGTCGGTTTCGTTGCGATCCGCCGTTTGGGTTTGACCAGCGCGCGGGCGATCAGTTCTGCCAGCCTCGCGCGCGCGATTTCACGGTTGCGGGCCTGCGAGCGTGTTTCCTCACATTGAATGATGATTGCGCCATCTTTGGTCCAGCGTCGCCCGGCCAGTCGCTTTAGCCGGGCCTTGACCGGATCGGGCAAGGACGGTGAGCGTACCGCTTCGAAGCGCAGCTCGACTGCGGTCGACACCTTGTTGACATTCTGCCCTCCGGGACCGGACGATCGTACAAAACTTTCGGTCATTTCCCAGTCTTGCAGAGCAATATCTTCGGTGATGCGCAGCATGTCAGTGTCAGCTTGGTGACTTGGGCGAATGAAAAAGAAGAGTCGCGATCCCGACCCGTGCCGTCGGATACCCGCAACATGCGGGCGGGCGTAAGCCATTGCGGCACAGCATTTCAGCAAGTCTCCTCATCCTCGGTGCCTAACGCAGTGCATATGTGCGATCAAGCCTGCTTTGGCAGGTCGCGCAATTCAGAATCCTGGCGGTGGCCGGGACGTTTGTTCGCGTCAGCTGCGTTCTTTACCGAAGACGTCATGTTGTTGGCGCCCGGCGAGCCCCTGCTGCGCGGGCGCGAAGCGTTCATCGAAGCCTATAAGGAAAGAATGAAGGAAAACATCGGCGGAACACATACAAATGAGTTGATCGATTTCGGTGTCGATAGTGATACCGCCTATCAGGTCGGATCCTTTGCATTTGCTGACTCTGATCCGCCGGAAAAAGGGAAGTTTGTGAACGTCCTGAAACGCCAGACGGATGGCACCTGGAAAGTCAGCATTTCCATTTCCAACAGTGACCTTCCTTAGCGGTCCTGAGTGGAGAGCGAGCAGACATGGAACCGCGGTGTCAGGCGATTGACTGGCCCTGAGCCCCGCGGGCGATATCACGCAACACCTTCAGCTCCAGCTCGTCTTCCTCATGCACCCGTGCCAGGATTTCTTTACTGCTCACAACGGCAATTGCTTTTCCATTCTGAGTTACGACAAGGTTTCGGATCTTGTGTTTGGCCATCAGATTAAGACCGGTCGACAACTTCGAGCCCAGCGCGCAGGTGACGGGTTTTTCCGTCATCCAGTCACCCACAGTCTGCTTGTAAAAAGCCGAGCCGGAATCCGCCAGGCACAGCAGCACGTCATGATCCGTGATAATCCCGACCAGCTTCCCATCGCTGAGAACCGCCAACGCATTCACGTCCAGCAACGCAATGGTGACGGCCGCATCGAACACCGTTGTGTCAGTGTCGCAAAATGGCGGCTTTTTCAGGTTCTGCGTTTTGACAATGCTTGAGATCGTCATGTCTTCCTCGTGGTTGAGCGCCCGACCCCTGTGTTGATCAGGGCGCATGAAAAACACTAATTCAGGAGCGGCATCATCGCCGTTGCAAGGCTCAGGACCAGAAAAAAACCCGCCATGTCAGTGATCGTTGTCAGCAAAGGGCCACTGGCGACCGCCGGGTCCTGACCGATGCGCTTTAACAACAATGGCAGAACGCCACCGATCGATACCGCGATGATCGTGTTCAGGCCCAGCGCGCCGCCAATCACCAAACCCAGAAACGGGTTTCCTTTCCACATCCAGGCAACGAGTCCGATTAGCAGGCCAAGGACACAGCCGTTGATGATGCCGACCGAGACCTCTTTTAACCAGACCCGCATAGCATCAATGGGCCGAACCAGACCAAGCGAAAGCTCGCGCATGCTGACAGCAACGGCCTGATTGCCGGAACAACCGCTCATATCCGAGACCATCGGCAGGAACACAGCCAGTGCGATCACGGCGGCAAGGGTCTGTTCATAGGCGGCAATCACGCTGGCCGCGATCACGTTGAGCACGATGTTGGCCGACAGCCATTGAAGCCGACGCCGCGCCCTGAGCGGCAAGGGCATCGATCGCAGTTCGTCCCCAAAGACACCCTGACGTTTCAGGCTTGCGGATTCCGCGCGCTCTAGCAGGGCCTCATCCACGGCAGAACGGGAAACGACACCCACAAGGTTCCCGTCCGTTTCAACAACCGGCAACCCAAGAAAAGGGTGCTCATCGAAAAGGTCCTCCAGTTCTTCCAGTGGCATGCCGGCCGGAACCGTGATAGGGGGCACCATGATATCGGTGAGTTTGATGCTTCGCCGTGTGGACAGCAGGCTGCGTAAGGACAGCACTCCGACAGGCACGCCATCGGAATTCAAAACGTAGGGGTGCTGGCCACGGTAACGTTCCAGATCGTATTCTTCATGAGCGAAACGCCGCAGAACCTTTCCGACTGTATCGCCATCGGAAAAGGTAAAGGCTTCGGCCACCATCAGACCACCGGCGACATCGTCGTCATATTCAACCAGCCGCCGGACATCCGCCGCATCTTCCGGGTCCATCCGGGCAAGGATCGCTTCTGCATCGGCGTCTTCTAGTTCACCGATCAAATCCGCCTGAATGTCGGAATCCAGCTCAAGGATGATCTCGGCGGCCTGTTCGGATACCAAGCGTTCAACAAGATCGACCGCCAGCGCGTTTGGCGCTTCTTCGACCAGTTCGGCCGCACGTTCCGGTGGCAGCAACGAGAGCGCGGCGCTTCGCTGGTCAACGGGCAGGTTGAGCAATTCCCGCAAGGCATCGCTGAGCGAAAGCGGATCAAGCAGGTCTGCCAGCGCCGCCCCGTCGCGATTTTCCAACGCCAGCTGAAGCTGCGTCCCTGTTTCCTTTGGTAAGGAGTCCGTATCGCTCATCCGCCGACCTGTGGGGGTATAGATTCTTAACTTATGCCGATATAGCAGAAATTATTTGCCTATAGACAAATAAATTTTTGATTTGTAAGAAAGTGCATGCAGGAAAATGACTGGATATCCGCCGCAGCCGAACGTCTGGCCGTCTTGTACGATCAGGAGTTTGGCGGCAAGGCCAGCGGACGGTATCGCATTCCGGACAAGTTGGTGCGTCGGATCGCCGGGCGCAGGCGTTTGTATGAAGCAGATATCCGCGCCCTGTCGATCGCACTTTTTGAACTTGGGTATGTGTTAATCGATATGGATAGTTTTTACGTTGTGATGAGCGCGAATTCGTTTGTGAATTACCGGCGCGCCAATGATGACTGCGTGGCTTAGTCGCCATGGCTAAACAAACAGGATACCCCGAAGTCATAGGATGGCGCGAGCGGATCAGCCTGCCCGAGTTCGGGATCGAGCATATTCCAGCAAAGATAGACACAGGCGCCAGAACCGCGGCCCTGCATGCCGTGGACCAGACCGTGTTCGAGGTTGATGGCGAACGATGGGTCGAGTTCATGATCCCGGTCCATAACCGCCGTTCATCGGGTCGGGTGCGCACGCGGGTTGTAGACGAGCGGGAAATCAAGAACACTGGTGGCATTCCGGAACGCCGGTTGATTGTCAGAACGCAACTTCTGCTTGGACGGCATCGCTGGCTGATCGACGTTTCGCTGGCCAATCGCGCGAGGATGGAGTTTGACCTGATCCTTGGCCGTACCGCCATTCGACGGCGCGGGATCCTTGTCGATCCCGGCCACTCATATCTTCTGGATGCACGAAAAGACCCGAAAAAGATGAAGAGCAAGACAAGATCCAAGGACGCAGAAGGACGACATCAATGAAGCTTGTCATGCTTGCCCGAAATCCAAACCTGTATTCCCACCAGCGTCTGAAAGAGGCTGCTGAACAACGCGGGCACCAGTTGGATATCGTGAACACGCTACGCTGTTACATGAATATCGCGTCGCGCCGACCCGAGGTTTATTACGACGGCAAAAAGCTTGGGCGCTATGACGCGGTGATCCCACGGATCGGCGCTTCGGTCACATTCTATGGGCTGGCCGTGTTGCGGCAGTTCGAAATCATGGGTGTATTTCCGCTCAACGAGTCGGTTGCAATTGGCAGATCCCGTGACAAGTTGCGGTCCATGCAGCTGATGGCACGTGACGGGATCGGATTGCCGGTCACCACCTTCGCGCATGACCCGAAACAGACCGACGAAGTTCTCAAACTGGCGGGGGACGCTCCGCTGGTGGTCAAGCTGCTGGAGGGCACGCAGGGCATCGGAGTGGTGCTTGCGGATTCAAACCGGTCGGCAAAATCCGTGGTCGAGGCGTTTCGCGGCGCCAAGGTCAACATCATGGTACAGGAGTTCATCAAGGAAGCAGGCGGCACGGATATTCGTGCGCTTGTGGTCGGTGGAAAGGTGATCGCGGCGATGCAACGAAAAGGGGCAGAGGGCGAGTTCAGATCAAACCTGCATCGGGGTGGCAGCGCCAAGCCTATCAAAATCTCACCCGAGGAACGCTCGACAGCCGTGCGTGCGGCCAAGGCCATGGGTCTTAATGTGTGCGGTGTCGATATGCTGCGCGCCAATCACGGCGCCGTGGTGATGGAAGTAAACTCTTCGCCCGGGCTTGAAGGTGTTGAAAAGGCCACCGGCATTGATGTCGCGGGCAAAATCATCGAGTTTCTCGAAAAGAATGCAGCCAAAGGCAACACAAAGACACGAGGCCGTGGGTAAAGGTGATGCGCGGTCCCTTTGAAATCGGAGGTTTTCGCGTACCGCCCGGCACACGAACCACTCTGGATTTGCCGGTTAGCGTACTGTCGGATCACACGCCGGTAAGCATGTCAGTACACGTGGTTCACGGTCGCCGCCCCGGACCGGTCCTGTTCGTCAGTGCCGCCGTTCACGGCGATGAAGTGATCGGCGTGGAAATCGCGCGGCGACTGCTTCGGGCGCCACAACTTGACAAGCTTGCGGGTACCTTGCTGGTTATCCCGATCGTGAATGCCTTTGGTTTCATGACACATTCCCGATACCTTCCCGACCGGCGCGACCTGAACCGTTCCTTCCCCGGCAGCGAGGGGGGGTCGCTGGCCGGTCGGCTGGCGCATCTTTTCATGACCGAGATCGTCGAGCGGTCGGACCTGGGGATCGATCTTCATTCTGCCGCGATTCATCGCACCAATCTGCCGCAGATCCGCGTCTCTCCGGCTTCGGATGTCACCCTTAGATACGCGGATGCCTTCGGTGCGCCCGTGGTGATGATTTCAAAGCTGCGCGACGGGTCACTGCGCAAGGCCGCGCAAGAGCGTGGTGTGGATATCCTGCTGTTCGAGGGCGGTGAGGGTCTGCGTTTCGACGAACTGTCTGCGCGGGCGGGGGTTGCAGGCATCCTTCGGGTGATGAACGCAAAGGGCATGGTTGCCAAGCGTGGCATCGCCGCTGTGCGCGAAAAGCCTGTCCATGTCCGGTCAAGCTCATGGATGCGCGCGCCCGCCGGTGGCCTGTTGCGGACTTTCAAAGCGACCGGAGAATACGTGGCCGCCGGTGACCTGCTTGGACGCATTTCCGACCCGTTCGGAGAACTCAGGACCGATATCATCTGCGAAACCACGGGTATCATCGTGGGGCGCACTAATCTGCCTGTCGTTCATGAAGGTGACGCGTTGTTTCATATTGCGGAAACGACCGGCTCGGATGTCGAAATGCGGGTCGATACAATTGCCAGCCAGCTTGACGGCGATCCGATGTTCGATGAGGACGAGATCATTTAGACGCCGGAGCCAAAAGAAACGCGGGGCAGTTGCCTGCCCCGCGCCAGCCTACAGGATCGCACGCAATCTGTTGCTCGCCAGCGCCTCCCAAGCGGCGAGCGCGATCAGCGCAGATCCCGTGAGCCAAGCATTTGCCACTGCCACACCATGACCGGTAAAATGCAGCACCTCGGGCGCGGCGATCAGCAATGCCCCGACCGCCAATACCGGAGCCACCCGTGCGAGAAGGTGGCCCCGGCCGCTAGCGCCTGACATGACCAACACACCAATACCGATCGTCATGAAGGCGAGCGACTCACGGTCAGACGAACCGTGAGCTAGGGTTTTCTGGCTGAACAGTACAAATGGGGACAGCACTAACCAGATACCCATTCCGGCAAGCATCCACCTGTAGGGTGGAGAGGGGTTTCTCATGTTCTTGGCAACCCTGGCTTATTCGTCACCTTTGGGATCAGGAAGCAACTTTGCCTCGACCGCAGCGACCATTTCTTCGTCATTGACGAAACCGTCGGCATCCGTGTCAATTTCGGCAAAGCTCTCACTGGTAATATCGGGATACTTTGTCTGTAGCTCGGTCAGCGAAGCCAGACCATCACCGTCCGTGTCCAGTCCTACCGGCAAGGCAGCGGCCGGAAGGGCAAGGAATGACGCGAGCAGAGCAACAACAGAAACTCGACTCATTTTGTTCTCCATCAGGGAAAGGGCAGTTTACCCATTGAGGGGTTGGTGCAGCGCTTGGGTGTCGGAGGCTTATCTACGGCAGACAGATTACACCTGTTCCGCAGATCGGGTTGTCCACTATACGATGAAAACTGTTGATTGGCGGTCCGATCCGGTGGGGGCACTTTCGCGCTACGCAGCATATATCGCACATCCGCATAGCGTTGAATAACGAATTTATATCACCCATAATATCGAATATTCAAATAGTTGAACGATGGACATTGAGCTCGCCCGAACTTTCCTTGCGGTCGTTGAAACCGGTACTTTTCTTGACGCAGCGGACAAGGTCCATGTTACGCAATCGACTGTCAGCATGCGGATTCGAACGCTCGAACAACAGCTTGGACAGCCCGTTTTTGAACGCAGCAAGTCTGGTGCGACCCTGACCATTGCCGGGCGGCATTTCCTCAAACATGCGCAGGTTCTGGTGCGAACGTGGACCCAGGCTAAGCTGGATGCCGGTCTGCCTGCTTCGATGGCAGCCGCCTTGGAAATCGGCGCAACACCAAGCCTTTGGGACGGCTATCTAATCAACGCCCTGCCCGAGTTGATGGCGGCACTCCCTGACGTCGCCATCCGGGCGACAGCGGCCTCGTCGGAAACACTCACGCGCGAAATCGAGGAAGGCAGCCTGGGTCTTGCCATCATGTACCGGCCGCGAAACGCACCGGGCTTGTCCGCGCTCCAGCTTTTCGAGGACGAGTTTGTTCTTGTCAGCAGCGGCCCGGAAGCCCTGCCCGCTGATCTGGGCAACGCTTATGTCCTGATAGACTGGGGCCCGGAGTTTCGCGCCGATCATATGTTGAACTTTCCGGAACTTGATGCACCGCGCCTTCAGCTGGGCATTGGCACCCTCGGCCTGCAATATCTTCGGTCGGTTCCCTCGGCCGGATACTTCCCACGGCGCGTTGTCGAACCGGAACTTCGCAAAGGCTGGCTCAAGTTGATCGAAATGGCACCCAGATTCGCTTATGCCGCCTATGTCGTGTTCGATGAAAGTGAGGAAGAAGGATATCCGGGTCAGGCCGCGCGGCAGCTTTGCCAGACATCAAGTGCACGCGGCCAGACACCGAAGCTTTGACGACACGTATTCACGCCGTTGCCGCGACCAAGCTTTATGCTGCGTCAAACGCAGCCAGCCTCCGCGCATGGTAAGTATTGAACACCCCCAGTGGGTGACGGCAACAAAAAGGGCCGCCCCAGCGGGACGGCCCTTCGAAAGTTCAGGAGGTCGGGTCGGTTAGATCAATCGACCAGCCGGAGCGAGCGCTCCGCCAAGGGCTGCCCTAACGGGCGATCCCCCCGGTTGTTCCGACACCTCTCTCCAATCTCTTTCTTGACACTGGATCACCTCCTTTTCTATCTGTTGCGGTTGAAAAGAAGCGTGCCACAAGTTGTGCCATTCTCAAAGCGTTTTTTTACACAGGCTGCGCAGTCAGCCGCGCAACGATCACCTTGAACGGGATCAGGGCGATCAGGGCCAGTGAAAGCTTCACCAACCAGTCCGCAAAAGCCAGCGTCACCCAAAGCGGTGCCACCGGGCCGGACAACATGAAGGGTACCGGCTCCCACGCCCAATTAATTGCGGCGTCAGCATTGGCACCGAAGAAGGCGACCGAGGCCGAAAAGGCGAGGGTGAAGAAGATCGCGGTATCCAGTGCAGATCCCACCAGCGTCGACACCAGCGGCGCACGCCACCAGCGACCACCGCGCAGGGAATTGAACACGGTGACATCCGTCAGTTGCGCGATCAGGAAGGCGGTTCCCGATGCAACGGCGATGCGCAGCGGTACAGCAGCATAGGTGAACCCGTCACCCTGCAACATGATCTGGCTGCCGATGAGCGAGCAGATAACACCGGTGACAAAGCCGGCAAACACGACCTTGCGGGCCGGACCCACGCCATAGACGCGGTTCATGATGTCTGTGACCAGAAAGGCCAGCGGATAGGTGAAAGCACCCCAAGTCAGCAGCCCGTCAAGGATCAGGAACTGGACCAGAATGTTCGACGCCACAACAATGGTGGCCATGGCAATAATGCCGGGAATGAAGTTACGTTGCATGTTTTGATGCCCGTTTTGACAAGGTAGCGGCGACTTGGCCAAGGGACCGTCCCAAGGCAAGCCGTGCCTTTAGACCTTTGCCTGCGCCCTGTCAATCGGGCAGCAGGTACTCCACAAGTTCGGTCCGCTGCAACGCCAGAAAGTTGTCATCTGAAATCATCGTGGCGCGCAACCGGCCCTGCCCGTCGCGCCAGACCGACAATCCTTCGAGGTTGTCATGCGCGCCCGTTCCGGTTTCGAACAGGGTTTCCTCGGTGCCTGGTTTCTCGTCTACCACGTCCCATCGCCGCAGTCGCGATCGAAAACCGACCAAGGATACCTTGCGTTCCAAAACGTAGAACCGTCCATCGGGACCGAAATCCGCGGCAACGGGTTTAAAGCCGCTGCGCTGTGGCAGAACAAACGGGGTCGACCATGTGCCGCCATTCCAACGGTAAACCGGAATGTCCCCTTTAGCGGTGCGGTTCTTTTCCGGCAAAGTGTAAAGCCAGCCGCGCCCATCAATGGCCAGAGCTTCGAAAGAACCATTGTCGGCAAGGTCCCGAAACGCATTCGGGCGAGGTAACACACGCGCGCTTGAGCCCGGTGTAGGGTAATAGGCGACACGATGCACCCCTTCGAACGAGATGAATATCCCGCCATCCGGCGTCACCGCGATGCCTTCGGAATCGCCGACGCCGCCTTTCATGATATGCCCATTGCTGGACAGCACCGGCCATTGACCAAGAACGTGAATATCCGCGATCTGGCCTTCGCGCCGCTCAATTCGCGCGGTCACGATCCGCGCCCGGTCGCTAAGCGCAATCATTTGGCCTCCGTCGTCCGAGATATGAAGCGCTGAAAATCCGCCAAACCAACTTGCTGGATGCCGCCAAACGAAACTGTCCAGGTGGACCGCAGATTTCACATCCAGCGCGGCGGCCACCGGGGCAAGAAACAGCGCTACACTCAGTTGGATTGCAAAACGGCGGAGCATTGTTGCGGCAAGTCGGCCAGAACGTATTCCCGGCGTTTCTTCGGCGGCGGCGCATTCGGATCGGGTGGCGGCGGGTTCAGGATGTTGTGCACCCATTGACGGGCCTCGGCGCAGCCATCGCCCTTGGGGGGTGGGTCCTGATTCACGCAACCCTTTGCCCCTCTGGGACAATTCAGGCGCACGTGGAAATGATAGTGATGCCCCCACCAGGGCCTTATCTTGCGCAGATAGTCGCGGTTCCCCTTTTCATCGTCGCACATCTGAACCTTGGCCCCGGGAAACACGAAAATCCGGGCGACACGCTTGTCTTTTGCCGCTTCGCGCAACAGCGCATGATGCTGCTTGGTCCAGTTGCTGTTGACGTAGGCGCCATTGGAACGACGAAGAGAGATGGACGAGATGTTTTCGCGTGACTTGCGGCTCAGGCGCATGTTTTCGCCCGGCAGCATCCAGATATCGATGTCCAGCCCCAGCTGATGGCTGCGATGGCCCGAGGTCATCGGCCCGCCGCGTGGCTGGCTGATATCCCCTATATAGAGACCGTTCCATCCCGGTTGACTGGCTGCAAATCTGCTG
Source organism: Ruegeria sp. O6 (assembly GCF_056535045.1). Classification (NCBI taxonomy): domain Bacteria; kingdom Pseudomonadati; phylum Pseudomonadota; class Alphaproteobacteria; order Rhodobacterales; family Roseobacteraceae; genus Ruegeria; species Ruegeria sp. O6. The sequence goes on from NZ_JBQERM010000015.1 coordinate 42,688, forward strand.
AGGTCCTGCACGTAATCGATCGTCTGCGGATGCCCCCAGTTGCGATTGCGCGACAGGCGCATAGCTTGCCATGTAGGCCCCGTTTCAGGCAGTTGAACTGCCCCCGCAGCACATCCGCGCGAATAACTGCCGAAAGCGGCCGGTTTTTGCTGTGAACCTTGTTTCTGCGCCCCGAACAACTGCTTTGCCAGCGGTTCTGCCGTCGCAGTGCCAGCAATAGCAAGCGCCGCCAAAATTACCAAAAAACGTTTTAAAATCATCTGCTCTGATCCCCTTCCGGTCTCACCCAGCGCATCAGGAATAGACCCAGAATAAACAACAGAACGATGGGTGACACCCCCAGACGAGCACTTCCTGTCACCGTGGTGGCGATCCCGATCAGAAGTGGCGCAGCAAAGGCGGTGGCACGACCCGACAGACCATAAAGGCCAAAGCTTTCGACGGGGGTTGCCGGGTCCGTATGCCGGACCATCATCGACCGGCTACAGGATTGCAGAATGCCGCCCATGCCTCCGATCAGGATACCGCAACCAAAGAAAACCATATCCGGCAAGCCCGACCCTTCGGACATGGCGATACCGAATATCTGGGACCGGTCCATTGAAACGATGGTGATGCAGACAAGGATCAACACCCAGATCGCAACGATGATCACGGGCTTGGGACCATATTTCTTGTCCAGCTTGCCGCCCACCCAGGAAAATGCCGCTGCAGCCAGAACGCTGACGATGCCGAAAACACCGATCTTGATCAGGTCCCATTCCAACACTAGCCGGGCATAGACGCCGCCAAAACTGTAAAGCCCGTTCAGCGCATCCCGATAGAACATGGATGAGCCCAGGTAACTGGCCAAACTGGTGCGATGGCGCAGGTTAGACACTGATTTTGCCAACAGCCGCAGCGCCTCGGCAACGCTGCCCTTTTTGTTTGTCGTTTCGTCGTCATGGACCCAAAGGAAGTAGGGCACCATGAACAGAATGAACCACCCCGCAGTAAACGGCCCAACAAACCGCGTACCCTGCTGTTGCGACGCATCCAGCCCAAACAAGGGGTCCATCCCGATCAGCGTTTTGCCGTTGGCCTGCTCCACAAACAGTGCAAGCATGATCGCCAGCGAGATCAGGCCGCCGAAATAGCCGAAGGCAAAGCCCGAGCCGGAGATTTCGCCCACTTCGCTGTCATCACCCAGATCGGGCAGTTGGGAATTGATGAAGATCAGGGCGTATTCCGCGCCGATGAAACCCAGACCAAAGGCAGACAGCATCAACCACATGTTCGAGCCATCGGGCATCGTGTACCAAAGCGCGCCGGAACCTACTGCGTACATCACGGAAAAGGCGAATATCCAGGGGATTCGCCGACCCGACACATCGGCCATCGCCCCCATCAGCGGTGCACCGAAGGCAATAATCAAACCAACTATGGTCATGCAGTTGGCCCAAACCACCTGCGCCTGTGCATCTGCAGACCCCGCGTCCAGGCCGGATGCCAGATAATATTCCGCAGCGACGCCCGCGAAGTAAGGGCCGAACACGAACGTGACCAAAAGAGTGTGATAGGGCTGACTGGCCCAATCGAAGAACCACCAGCCCCAGATACGCCTGCGCTTGGATATTTCTGCCATTTCTGCCCCTGTTTTCTTGTTGCGGTCATAAGACGGGGCTTTGGGGCAATTCGCAAGCGCAGAGTTCAGCCTACTTGCTCTTTGCTGAAAGGGTGCTTAGGTCTCGTCCAACAAGAAAACGGAGATCCCATGCTGTCGCTGATCCAAATCCTGCTGCTGATCCTGGACATTGTCTGGTTCATCATTCTGGCCCATGTGATCATGAGCTGGCTGATCAACTTTCAGGTGCTCAACCTGCACCAACAACTGGTTGCACAAATCTGGTACGGATTAAATCGGATATTAGAGCCTATTTACGGGCCGATCCGCCGCGTTCTACCCAATATGGGTGGGTTGGATTTGACCCCGCTGGTGGTGCTGATCGGCGTCTATGCCTTGCGGATCATCCTTATCAACAACGCGCCCTATTTCTACTGACCTCTTGTTCACTGAATCTTAGTATGTGATTGTCCTGTTTTAAGAGCAGATAAACCTTAAAACAGGGCACCCCCGCATATGTTCGACGCCGCACCCTTGCTGCGAGATGTCTTTGGATTCGACGCCTTCCGCCCCGGGCAGGAAGAGATTGTCGACGCCGTGACGGCAGGTGAAAACGTGCTGGCGATCATGCCCACAGGTGGCGGGAAGTCTCTTTGCTTTCAACTCCCTGCACTGCTCCGCGATGGCGTGACGGTCGTTATATCTCCGCTCATTGCCCTGATGCGTGATCAGGTGCGGGGGCTGCAAGAGGCCGGGGTCGAGGCCGGTGCGCTGACATCCGGCAACACGCCCGAGGAAACCGAGGCCGTCTGGGACGCGCTGGAGGACGGGCGGCTAAAGCTGCTTTACATGGCACCCGAACGTCTGGCTGCCGGGTCGGCGCTTGGGATGCTCCGTCGGATCAACGTCAGCCTGATCGCCGTGGACGAAGCCCATTGTGTCAGTCAATGGGGGCATGACTTTCGCCCTGATTACCTACGGATCGGAGAGTTGCGGCGCGCCCTGAAGGTTCCGCTGGCCGCGTTTACCGCCACGGCGGACACCGAAACGCAGGATGAGATTGTCGAAAAACTGTTCGATGGCATTGAGCCACGCAAATTTCTGCGCGGATTTGACCGGCCTAACATTCATCTGGCTTTCGCCGCAAAGGACGGACCGCGCAAGCAGATCCTTGATTTCGCAGATGCGCGCAAAGGCCAGTCCGGTATCGTTTACTGCGGCACCAGAAATAAAACTGAGGTGATTGCTCAGGCCCTGCGCGCCGAGGGGCACTCGGCTTGCCACTATCACGGCGGGATGGACCCCGAAGATCGCCGCATTGTCGAAACCCGTTTCGCGCGCGAGGACGGGTTGATCGTGGTCGCAACCGTGGCTTTTGGCATGGGCATCGACAAACCCGATATCCGTTGGGTCGCCCATGCGGACCTGCCCAAATCGATCGAAGCCTATTATCAGGAAATCGGACGCGCCGGACGCGATGGCGGCCCGGCCGAAACGCTGACCCTGTTTGGCCCCGATGACATTCGCCTGCGGCGATCACAGATTGACGAGGGATTGGCGCCGCCCGAGCGGCGCATGGCCGATCATGCGCGCCTGAATGCCTTGCTGGGTCTGGCCGAGGCCTTGGAATGCCGCCGCCAGACATTGTTGGGTTACTTTGGCGAGGCCACAGCACGCTGCGGCAAATGCGATCTGTGCGACAGCCCGCCCGAAGTTTTCGACGGCACAACTCCGGTGCGTATGGCCCTGTCTGCGATCCTTCGGACCGAGGAATGGTTCGGGACAGGCCATTTGATCGACATCCTTCTGGGAAACGAGACCGACAAAATCCGCGCCCGCCGCCATGAGGATTTGTCCACATTTGGCATCGGCAAAGATTGGACGCGCCCGCAATGGCAGGCCGTTTTCCGCCAGATGATGGGCCACGATCTGGTGCGCCCAGACCCTGAACGTCACGGCGCATTGCGCATGACCGAGGCGGCCAAACCAATTTTGAAAGGCGAGGCAAAGATAAACCTGCGCAAGGATACGCTGCGCAATGCGGTACGTCGGCCTGCGGTCAAGGCTATGGTATCCGAAGAAGACGCTCCGCTGCTGTCTGCGCTCAAGGCCAAACGCCGTGCCCTGTCCGAAGCTGCACGTGTTCCGGCCTATGTCATCTTTCCCGACCGCACGCTTATCGAGATGGCGGAAAAGCGCCCTGTAACGCTGGACGAAATGGCCCGGATCGGCGGTGTTGGGGCCAAAAAGCTGGAACGCTATGGCGACACGTTCCTTGAAGTGATCGCAGGGGCGGTAAAAAGCGTTCATCCGGCGCGCCGAAAACTGGCTGGCCGCAATCAGGGTGAGATTTACGACCGCTTGATGGAAGTTCAGTCCTTGCTGTCGCGCGGACCGGACGGGATCGACAAGCCCCTGACCTGCTCGGCCTCACAATTGGCAAAGGTTGCACAACTGCGCCCCGATGATCCCCGTGGAATTGCACAGGTGCTGGGTGATCGACGTCACGAAAGGTTTGGCGCCGCTTTTCTGGACGTACTGCGAGAGGCGGGCTAGATACCCCAAAACAGGCAAGAAAGAGGGCGGATATGCTGATCGTGATTTCCCCGGCCAAACGGCTGGACTGGGCCGAGCGGAGTGTAGGGGTTACGCAGCCCGATTTTCAGGATGATGCAATCCGGCTGTCCAAAACCGCCCGCAACCTGACGCTGGGTGATCTGAAAAAGCTGATGGACCTGAGCGACGATCTGGCACGCCTGAACCGCGACCGGTATCGCGCTTTTTCGGATGCACCCGACGCCAAGGCCACACGCCCGGCTGCGCTTGCTTTTGCTGGCGACACATATCAAGGACTTGAAGCTGCATCGCTGGACGAAGACGAGCTGTCATGGGCGCAAGACCACTTGCGCATCCTTTCCGGCCTTTATGGTGTGTTGCGACCACTCGATGCGATACAGCCCTACCGGCTTGAGATGGGCAGCAAACTGAAAACCCGAAGAGGGAAGAACCTTTACGAATACTGGCGCGATCAGCTGAGTAAGGCACTGAATGCACAAGGTGCCGAGATTAACAGCAACATTCTGGTGAATTGTGCCAGTCAGGAGTATTTTGGTGCGGTGGATTTGAATGCCCTGAACCTGCGCGTCATCACACCGGTCTTCATGGAAGATAAGGGCGGCACCCCAAAGATTGTGAGCTTTTTTGCCAAAAAGGCGCGCGGTGCCATGGCGCGGTATGTCATCCAACACCGCTTGACCGACCCTAAGGGACTGCTGGATTTCGACAGTGGCGGCTATGAATACCGCCCTGATCTGTCGGAAGCGGATAAGCCCGTTTTCGTCAGACCTTATGCGGCCTGAAACCCAGATCACTTGAACTTGCATCCCGATGGCAAACGCCTGAAGTGTCAGCCCGACGAGGTCGGATTTGGGTTTGCGCCACGCTCACGCCGGGCTTTGGCGCCGGGCATGGTGTCTGCGACCGAGCAGACGCAATCGGGTTGGTGTTGCAGGATCATCTGGTGAATGCGGTTCTTGTGTAGCGGTTTGGTCAGGTAGTGGTCCAAGCCGGCTGACAGAATTCCCTGATCATCCCCCGCCATGGCATGGGCCGTCAGGGCAACGATTGGAACGTGGCGACCAGTTGAAACCTCGAGCCTGCGAATTTCCGCTGTTGCCTGTTTGCCGTCCATCTTCGGCATGGAAATATCCATGAAGATCAGATCTGGCTCGAACTCCTGATAGATCTCAACCGCTTCAATCCCATTCGAGGCAAAGCGAAGATCGATATTCAGATCCTTGACCATCTTCTTCAGGATCAATTGGTTAGTGCGGTTGTCCTCGGCGGCAAGAACCCTCATGTGTCGGGGGTGCACAGATTCAGAATCTTGCTTTTTAGAGACTGTTTTGTCCACATCCAGAGCGCCCCTTTCCAACGATGTGCCGTCGAGTGCCATCAGCCTGGCATACAACTCGGATCGAGGGATGGGTTTCTGCAAGACACCGTCGATCAGGTCACGGGCAGGATGCGCGTGAATCAAACCGGGGCTTGCAGACATCACGACCACCGGAATGTCACCCCACCCGCGATCCCTGAGCGCGACCGCAAGATCCAGCCCATCCATATCCGGCAGATCGTGGTCACAAAGAACCAGATCAATCTGATCATTCATCTGTGACAGTGCCTCAGTCCCCGACGTGCAAACCGTCACCTCAGCCCCCAGTCGCCCAAGCTGTTTGGCAAGAATGGCCCGGTTCACGGCAAGATCTTCGACCAGCAGGACATGTTTCAAACAATCCGCCAGGTTCGGAGGTTCGGGTCGCGGGCCTTCTACCGTGGGCAGTGTCACGCGAAAACCGAAACAGGATCCCTGGTCCGGCTCGCTTTCGACCCAGACCGTGCCACCCATCAAGGTGATCAGCCGCTTGGTGATGGCAAGGCCAAGCCCGGTGCCTTCAAATTGGCGGTTACGCTCGTCTTCGACTTGATTGAACTCGCCAAAAATATGGCCGGTTTTTTCTGCGTCGATGCCAATACCGGTATCTTCGATCGCAACATGGATATCACAGATTTGCGCATCCGGATTGGGCACCCCTGTCACCCGGACCAGCACATAGCCTTCGGAGGTGAACTTGACGGCGTTGCCGACCAGATTGGTCAGAACCTGCCGTATCCGACCAGGATCGCCCACAAAAAGGGTTGGCAAGAACAAGTCGTAATCAACCAGCAATGTCAGGCCTTTATCGCGCGCACTGGGCTGTAGCAGCATCGCAACCTCAAGAATGCAGCGTTCAAGATCGAACTGCTCAGGGTGCAGAGCCAGCTTGTCCGCCTCAATCTTGGAATAATCCAGCACGTCGTTGATGATGACCAGCAACGCCTCGCCCGAATTGCGAATCGTATTGACGTATAGCCGCTGCTCTTCGTCCAACGGTGTCTCGTCCAGTAACTCGGACATGCCAACGATGCCGTTCATCGGTGTACGGATTTCATGGCTCATGTTGGCCAGAAAGGCCGACTTGGCCCGGTTTGCTGCTTCGGCCCTCTCGCGCGCCGCCTTAAGCTCGATTTCATGCCGGACCGACGTTGTGATGTTGAGAGCAAGGCTCACCATATCACCACCGCCGCCACGCTGGTCGATCAGACGGATATAGTGACCGTTCCAAAGCTGCATAACGATTGGTGGCGGGTTGGCGCGGCTCCAGCGGGCCAGCATTCTGGCCTGCCAGTCTTCCGCGGATTCATCCCCGATATCGACAATACCTTCTGACGTCAGCAAATGCAGAATACGGGGGTATGATATCCCCGGCGCGACTTCGTCCAGGCCTTCAAAAACGCTCAGATACGCGGTGTTTGCGCCGATCAGCCGGTTGTCACCGTCAAAAAAGGCAAATCCGTCCTGTATTGTCTGAATCGAGTGCCACAAGCGGCGTTCGGCAACCTCGATCTTGGCGTTGGCCACGCAGAGGTCGGATTTGACCTTTTCGTTTTCATCCCGAACGGTTTCAACCTCAGCCTGCGTTTCGCCAATTCGTTTGGTCAATGCCATGGCATGTTGACCCAGTTTGCGATTGGCTGCCGACAGCTCTGCCTGTTTCAGGGCCAGCATCCGTTCAGCTGCCAAACGCGCGCGCCGTTCCTGTGCCAATTTATGTGCAAGAGTCATTTGATTGATTCCAGAACGCTCTGCGCACAGCATCCCGGCAGAGGATGAAAAACTGTTTAAGCCGTTGCACAACAGGCGCACGCCATGCAACGCTGTGCCCAAAGAGGAGGGCACCATGCGCCGCTTTGTTTTTATTTCAATAACTTACATCATTTCACTTTTAGTCTTGCCCAGCGCCACCCAGGCGCAGGATGCAGTGCCTGATTTCCGCTATGTCACGACGCGGGACGCAGATTTTTACGGCTCGGATCTGGATGCCCTTTTCGATACCGATCTGAAGTCCTGCATTCAGGCCTGTTCCGCCAATACGCTTTGCACTGCGTTCACCTACAACACCCGATCCAATGCCTGTTTTCCAAAAAGCGGTGTAAACCGGCAAGAGGCCTATCAGGGGGCAGTATCTGCGCAGAAAGTAACTACCCCAGATCAGACCCAAGCATTGGCTGATGCGCGTGCAAACGCGTTAAGCGCACTTGGTGCCGCCGACCTGAAGCAAGCCGTTGATCAGGCGCGCGATCTGGGCTTTGTTCATATGGCGCAAGGTAACGACCTGCAGGCTGTTCTGGACGCGGCACGCAACGCAGGCAGCCCGCGACTGGCGATGAATTGGACTGGTGTGGCCGTATCGCTCAGTGACGCGCCCGATCTATGGGTGGAATACGCGCGCTTGTTATTGGCGATAAACCCTACGGACCGGAGTGAAGGGCGCGATCTGCGCAACCGTGCGCTGAATGCCGCAACCAATGGCTATTTGCGCGCGGACGCTCCCGGCACACAGATTGCCGCCCTGATGACATTGGCCCGCGCCTTGGAAGAGGTCGAGCGCGGGCGCGATATGATCCCCGTGCTGCGGCTGGCCCAGGAAATCCAACCGCGCGAGGATGTACTGGCCGCGCTGAATGATGCCATCGGGAAATACGGGTTTCGCGTGGTCGACAGTTCTGTTGAAAGCGACGCCGCCGCGCCGCGGATTTGTGTTGAGTTTTCGGAACCGCTGGTCAAGGCAGGAGTCGACTATGACCCGTTTGTCCAGCGCAATGATGACGGGTTGGTGGTACAGGCTGAGGGCAGGCAGCTTTGCGTTGACGGTGTCGCCCATGGTCAGCGTTATCGCCTGACGCTACGCGAACGCTTGCCCTCCGCCTCGGGCGAGGCGCTGAACCGCAATGTTGAGCTTGCCCATTACGTGCGCGACCGGGCGCCTTCGGTCCGGTTTCCCGGGCGCAGCTACGTTTTGCCGAAATCCGCTGACGCCGCTTTGCCTGTTGAAACAGTCAACGTCACCGAGCTGGATTTGATCCTGCGGAGGGTCAGCGACCGCAACCTGTTGCGCGCGGTTCAGCAGGATTTCTTCGGCCGCCCGCTCAGTGAATGGCAGGAAGCAGAATTTTCCGATGAAATTGCCCAGGATATCTGGACCGGCACCGCCGAAGTGGCCAACGAACTGAATCAGACCATGACTGCGCGCCTGCCCATGGCAGAAGCGATCGCGGATCAGCCCGCTGGCATCTATGCGCTGACCGCCCGTGTTCCGGGGGCCGATCCCTATGACGACCCGGGCGCGACGCAATGGTTTGTTCTGTCCGATCTTGGGATCAGCAGCGTGCTTGGCACTGACGGGCTGCACGTCACGGTGCGCGGGCTGAGCGACGCGGCTCCCCGTGAAGGTGTCGAGGTTTCACTGGTCACAAGCGCAAATGCGGTCATCGCCCAAGCGCGGACGGATGAATCAGGTTATGTCCGGTTCGACCCCGGTCTGACGCGCGGCAAGGGGGCCAGCGCGCCCGCACTGGTGATGGCTTCGACCGGGGACAGCGATTTCAGCTTTCTATCCCTGACCGATCCTGCTTTTGACCTGTCAGATCGCGGTGTTGAAGGGCGTGCGCCCGCGGGGCCGGTCGATGTTTTTCTAGCCACGGATCGCGGCGCTTACCGGGCCGGAGAGGTGATCCACCTCACCGCCCTGTCGCGCGATGGTGAGGCGCAGGCTATCGAGGGTCTGCCCCTAACCGCAATTCTGTATCGCCCTGACGGCGTGGAATACCGCCGAACCGTCTCGGATGGCGGCGTCGCCGGGGGGCATATCTTTCGTCTGCCTGTTGCGGCAGATGCACCACGCGGCGCTTGGCGGATCGAGATCAGATCAGATCCCAAAGGCGATGCGCTGGCGCGACAAACAGTGCTGGTAGAAGACTTCCTGCCGGAACGTATAGATTTTGAGCTGAACCTGCCGGACGCGCCCCTGCGTCCCGGCGACAGCCCACCGCTTTCGATCGACGCGCGCTATCTGTTTGGTGCGCCGGGGTCCGACCTGAGCATCGACGGTCAGGTTATCGGACGCCCGGCGGACACAGTGCCGGGCTACGACGGGTATCGCTTTGGCCGCTATGACGCCGAGACATCGATCAAAAGCACCTATTTTGGTGACACGCGTACAGATGCAAACGGCAAAGCATCTATTGCCGTTGAAATCCCTGTGTTAGAGACGGAAGGGAAGCCAATTGAAGCCGAGGTTATTGCGCGACTGGCTGACGGCTCAGGCCGCCCTGTTGAACGTCACCTGAGCGTTCCTGTCCTGCCGCCGCAACCTGTGATCGGTGTCAAACCCCTGTTCGAGGACGTACTCCCTGAAGGTACCGAGGCCGCGTTTCAGATCATCGGCCTTGCACCCGACCTGAGCCCCAGCCCGATGCGCCTGCGCTGGACGCTGAACAAGATCGAAACGCGGTATCAATGGTATCAGCTTTACGGAAACTGGAATTGGGAACCGACAACCAGACGCACTCGCGTTGCCACCGGAGAGATTGACGTCGCCACTATTCCTTTGACGTTGTCCCAGCCCGTGGACTGGGGCCGTTATGAACTGGTGGTCCAACGTATTGATGGCACCTTTACGGAAACCGCTGTCGATTTCCACGCAGGCTGGTATCAGGCCGCAGATGCTTCGACCACGCCTGACCGGCTTGAGATGTCGCTGGATCGCGACAGCTATCGCGCCGGGGAAACCGCACAGCTGCGCATTGTTCCGCGCATGGCAGGTATCGCCCAAGTCGAAGTGCTGTCGAACCGCCTGATCCATCGCCAGATGGTTGCCGTAGAGGAGGGCGAGACAGTTATCCCGATAGAGGTGACAGAAGATTGGGGTGCAGGTGCCTATGTCACAGCCACGGTGATCCGACCGGTGGATGTTGCGGCCGGTCAGAACCCGGCACGCGCCATGGGCGTCGCCTATGCTGCCATTGATCCTGCGGATCGCACGCTGTCGGTTGCCATTGATGTGCCCGAGGTAACCTCGCCCCGTCAAACACAGAAGGCCCTTGTTAGGGTCGAAAACTTCATAAGCGATGATCCAGTGTGGCTGACCCTTGCCGCTGTGGATGTGGGCATCCTCAACCTGACGGGGTTCGAAAGCCCAAACCCGCAAGAGTACTATTTCGGGCAACGTCGGCTGGGTGTGGACCTGCGTGATGTTTACGGGCGGCTGATCAACGGCATGAACGGAACGATGGGTACGGTTCGCTCTGGCGGCGACAATGACAACGGGATGCGCCGCCAATCCCCGCCACCGACGCAAGATCTGATGGCGGTGTTCAGCGGCCCGGTTCAGGTCGGTGCGGATGGAAAGGTTGAGGTCGACATCCCCCTGCCCGCCTTCAATGGTACAGTCCGCCTGATGGCCATCGCGTGGTCACAAAAAGCCGTCGGTCAGGCCGAGGCTGACATGATCGTCCGCGACCCGGTGGTGGTTACGGCCAGCCTGCCGCGGTTTCTGGCCCCCGGCGATCACAGTCGGATGCGGCTTGAGATTGTCCATGCGGATGGCGCATCCGGAGACATGGCGCTTGGCCTGACCACCACCGGTGGGCTGGAACTGGGCCCGGTACCGGCACGCTTTCAGCTGGAGGACGGTGGCAAAGCGGTGTTCGACATCCCTGTAACGGCCCATGTTATTGGCGATCCAGAGATCAGCGTTTCCATCACCACATCAGACGGGCGCGATCTGTCGCAAACCCTGCGGATGCCGGTGCGGGCCAACGATCCCGTAATTGCCCGGACGCGGCGCTTGGCGCTGGGTGCGGGGGACAGCTTTCTGTTTTCGCAGGATGTTTTTGATGGGTTTCAACCCGGCTCGGCCAAGGCCATTCTGTCCGCCGGAGCACTGGCAAAGTTCGATATGCCCGGCCTGCTGGATCAGTTGAACCGTTACCCTTATGGCTGCACCGAGCAGATCACAAGCAAGGCGCTGCCGCTGCTTTACCTGTCATCTGTTGCGCAGGCCTCGGGGCTGGGCAATGGCCCGGAGGTGAATCAACGCATCACGGAATCAATCCGAAGCATCCTGACTCGTCAGGCTGCAAACGGTGCCTTTGGCCTGTGGCGCGCAGGCAGCGGTGATTTCTGGCTGGACGCCTATGTGACCGATTTCCTGTCGCGCGCCCGTGCGCAGGGGCACCCGGTACCGGATCAGGCTTTTGCGCAGGCCATGGATAACCTGCGCAATCGGGTCAATTATGCGCCGGATTTTGACGAAGGTGGTCAGGATATCGCTTATGCCCTGATGGTTCTGGCGCGGGAAGGCGCGGCGGCGATGGGCGATCTGCGTTATTATGCGGATGTCAAAGGGGATGCTTTCGACACGCCGTTGGCTGCAGCGCAACTGGGCGCTGCGCTGGCCTCGTACGGGGACCAGACCCGCGCAGACGCGATGTTCGCCCGTGCGGCGCGGATGCTGCAACAGGTGCCGAACGATCAGGAAAACCACTGGCGCGCGGATTACGGCACCCGCCTGCGGGATGCGGCGGGCCTGCTGACCCTGGCGGTAGATGCGGGCAGCGAGGCGATTGACCGCAACGCATTGATCCAACGGGTAAGCACGGGCCGCACTCCCCTGTCCACGCAAGAGGCCACATGGTCCCTGCTGGCGGCGCACGCGCTGGTGTCTGATCCGTCCGGCTCCGGTTTGACGGTCAATGGCGTGTCAGTATCCGGCCCCTTTGTTCAGGTTCTGCAATCCGGGCAGGCGGAAGAGGTCAATATCACTGCGACCGACGGTCAGGCAACCGATATCACCCTGACGGTGACCGGAATCCCCGAGGATCCGCCAGGGGCTGGTGGCACCGGCTATGCAATCGAACGGCAGTATTATTCGATGGACGGCGATCTGATTGACGCAGGCCGATTTGCCGTGGGGGACCGGTTTGTTACGGTTCTGACGGTCACGCCGTTTGAAAGCGGTGGGGCGCGCCTGATGGTGGACGATCCTCTTGCCGCCGGGATCGAGATTGACAACCCGAACCTGCTGCGATCGGGGGATGTACGGTCGCTGGACTGGTTGGATCTGTCTGATGCCACGCATACCGAGTTCCGCTCGGACAGGTTCCTGGCTGCGGTTGACCTGTCAGGGCGCCAGACCGTGACACTGGCTTATGTCGCCCGTGCCGTCACACCGGGCGTGTTCCACCATCCGGCGGCCTCGGTCGAAGATATGTACCGCCCCCAGAACCGTGCGCGAACGGCGACGGGACGGGTCGAGGTGCAGTGACCGGACATCGTTCATACCCCTGTTTGGGCGGCTCTCATGCCTAGGGTGCCGCGCCTGTTATTTGCGTTGGCCGGTGCTCTCTATCTGGCGGCGTTGGCGCGGGATGGTGTCGACCGCTGGGTCGACGCCACGGTGCTGCCGCCCGTTCTGACTGAAACTTCGGTCGAGATGCGGGATCGTAACGGTGACCTCCTGCGCGTGTTTCCGGTTGCAGATGGCATCTGGAGGCTACAGCCCGGTTCGGTCGATCCCAACTTCACCGCTATGCTGGTCCGGTACGAAGACAAACGTTTCTGGACCCACGCGGGCGTGGACCGTGTCGCGTTGCTGCGCGCAGCCGGGCAAAGCCTTTGGAATGGGCGCGCGGTTTCGGGTGGGTCAACCCTGACCATGCAGGTCGCGCGGCTGATCGAAGATGGGTCGACCGGGCGTTGGAATGGCAAATTTCGCCAGATTAGGGTCGCATTGGCGCTGGAACGGCAGCTGAGCAAGACACAGATCCTGAACCTCTACCTGACCCATGCCCCCTATGGCGGCAATCTGGAAGGTATCCGTGCCGGTGCCCGCGCCTGGTTCGGCAAAGAAGCAACCCGTTTGACCGCCGCACAGGCGGCCCTGCTGGTCGCTTTGCCGCAATCCCCGGAGGCGCGGCGCCCGGATCGCAGACCCAAGGCAGCCCAAATTGCCCGAGATCGGATTTTGCGCAGGTTGGAGCGCTACGGCGTATTGACCAAGGCTGAAATGCACGCTGCCCTGACGGAAACCATTCCTGATCGAATGATCCCGTTTCCGCGCCTTGCACCCCATCTGACCGACCGCGTGAAAGGCCAAACCCGTGCAACCGGAGTATTTGATCTGACCCTGGATGCAGGGGTGCAAGCCCGGTTGGAAACTGTGGTCGCTCGGGCCGCCGCGCGCATCGGGCCGCGCGTGTCCGGTGCGCTGATCGTGGCAGATCATCGCGACGGTAAGATTTTGGCCTCGGTCGGGTCAGCCGGGTATCAGGATGCACGACAAGGGTTCGTGGATATGACCCAAGCCGTGCGGTCGCCCGGATCGACGCTGAAACCTCTGGTTTACGGGCTGGCATTCGATCAGGGGCTGGCCCATCCGGAAACCCTGATCCGCGATAGCCCGGTGATGTTCGGGCGTTACGCCCCGCGAAACTTCGATGGCGTTTTCCGGGGCGATGTAAGGGTTCGGGACGCGCTGCAATTGTCGCTGAATATCCCTGTCGTGCGCCTGACGCACGAGCTGGGCCCTGCGCGCGTGATGGCAGCACTGCGGACAGCAGGATCAGAACCGCGCCTGAGCAGTGGTACACCCGGATTGGCAATATCCTTGGGTGGCGTCGGTCTGAGCTTGCATGATCTTGTGCAGATCTACGTGACGCTGGCCGCTGGTGGGCAAGGCCCGATTCTGCGCCATGACGCCCTGGCTGATGCACGGCTCACCTCTCGTGTTTTGTCCGAAACCTCAGCATGGCAGATTGCGGATATCCTATCCGGGATCACACCACCCACGGGCAGCACTTCAGGGGCGCTGGCCTTCAAAACGGGAACCTCTTATGGGCACCGCGATGCCTGGGCCATTGGTTTTGACGGGCAGCATGTCATCGGGGTCTGGCTGGGACGCGCGGATGGCACACCTGTTCCCGGCGCATTCGGAGGGGACGTTGCCGCGCCGCTTCTGACCGAGGCTTTCGGCCTGCTGAAACCCGAACTCACGCCCCTGCGCCCACCGCCACCATCAACACTGTTGGTTGGCGCGGCGCAATTGCCGCAACCGTTGCAACGTTTCCGGCCCCGCGCGGCGGCTTTCGAAACGGACCAAACCGCACCTGATCTGTTGTTTCCACCAGAAAACGCTGTGTTAGAGACTTTCGGGAGCCCTCTCACGGTGAAACTACGCGGTGGTGTCGGGCCGTTTTCCGTTTTGACCAACGGCGTGCCTGTCTTGACCGGGCAACGGCAGCGAGAATTCGAAATTCCCAATCCCGGACCCGGATTTACCTCACTTGTGGTGGTGGATGCACAGGGCCAATCCGACCGGGCCTCGTTCCGGATCGACCAGAGCGCGCCCGGTTCCCGTTAAAGAACAGCAATGGGCCAGCGTTAACGCCGCCCTTCCCGCAGCCAACCGCCCAGCAGAAAGCCTCCAGCCAGCAGCAAGACAAGCCAGGGCGGCAGCAACCCGGCCTGCGTGACATCCCGCGTCTCATACGCGTTGCGTGGGGTCAGACCGATCCAACCCCGACCGGCGGCGGGGCGTCCGGCGCGTACGTTGCGGATCGACGGCAGCCCATCTTCCAACCGGATCACACCGCCCCGCAACCTGGCCAGCACCGGTTCAAGGACATCACCAGTCGCGATGGTGCGCTCGAACTCCTTCGGTGCAGCAGGGCCAAGGCCGATCACAGCCATGTGGTCGCCTTCCTGCAAACGATAAAGGCCGATCTCGGGGCCGTAATACTGCGCTTCAAACCGACCCGGAGAAACCTCTTTCAAAGTAATCTCCAACGTCTCGCCATTCGGCAAGGTGACTGTTACCGGGCCGACTTCTGTCCCGAGCGTCTGACGAATGATGCGCATGGACTGACCGTTGGCCTCGGCCCACAACGCCTCTTCTTCCAGTTCCGGTTCCTTCATCATCCAATGGGCCAGCCTGCGCAACAGCTCCAGCTGCGGACCCCCTCCTTCGAAGCCACGACTCCAAAGCCAGGCATGGTCAGACGCAAGCATCGCAACGCGCCCTTCGCCGACACGGTTCAGGACAAGCAGCGGACGATCCTCGACCCCGGTCATCAGCACGTCGCCCGAGCGATGTTTCACGTCGATCTGTCGCAACCACGCCCCCCAATCCTCGGATTCTCCAAGGTTGGTCGTGACCGGGTGACGATGCCCCAGATCACTGACCATCGGCACATATCGTTCCTCGATCACCCGCGCGGTTGGCTGAGCTGGCAGAACTGGCGCCAGGGGCGAGCGGAAGATGCTGTCGGCACCGGCGAAATCAGGTCCGGCGGCAACCAGGACCGCGCCGCCTTCGTTGATGTAGCTTGTGACATTGTCCAGATAGATCGCAGGCAGAATCCCGCGCCGCTTGTAGCGGTCAAAGATGATCAGGTCGAAATCGTTGATCTTTTCCAGAAACAACTCACGCGTCGGGAAGGCAATCAGCGACAGCTCGTCCACCGGCACACCATCCTGCTTTTCAGGCGGGCGCAGGATGGTGAAATGCACCAGATCAACAGAACTGTCGGATTTCAACAGGTTACGCCACGTGCGACCACCCGGATGCGGTTCACCCGAGACCAGCAGCACGCGCAGGCGGTCCCTTACGCCGTTCATCTGGATCAGGGCCGTGTTGTTGCGGTCGGTCAACTCGCCCTCAGCCTGAGGAACGGAAAACTGGATCACGTTGCGCCCGCCATGGGGCAATGTGACGGGCAGTTCGACATCGCGACCGATTGGAATGCTGAACTGTTCGGGCTCGCCCCCATCCACCGAAATTTCCAACGGTGCAGATGTTGCACCTGCGGGGGCAGCTCCGCTGTCTTCGACGCGCAGGGTCAAGGTCACCGATTCACCAATGATGGCGAAAGCAGGGGCGTTTCGGACAATAAGCCTGCGATCCCAGTCGCTTTCCCGCCCGGTTTGCAGCAGGTGCATCGGTGCGGGCAGATCCGGGGCCTGATCGACATCATGCACTATCCCGTCGGACACCACGAGGATACCGGCAATACGCGCACGCGGCTCTTCGGCCAGGGCCTCGTTCAGGGCTGCCATGATCTGCGTGCCCTCATCGCCTTCACCATCGCCGACCCGGATGCGGCGCAGTTCTGTATTGTCGCGTGCCTCGATCTCGGTGGCCAAATCCTCTGCGGCCATAGCCGTTTGTTCCACCCGGTCTGAAAGCGCCTGGCTGGCGCTTTCATCCTCGAACATCAGAACGATATCTGTCAGAGGTGCACGATCCTCGATCTGATAGACCGGGCCGGACAGCGCAGCGATGATCACCAGCGCCGCCAACCCACGCAAGGCCCATCCCGACAATCCACGCCACAAAGCCAGAACGACTCCGGCCACGGCAATCATACCCACGACAAGCAGCATCGCCCACGGGATCAGCGGATCGAAGATGACGGTTCCTGTCATTGTCCCAACCTGTCCAGAAGGGCGGGCACGTGAACCTGATCGGATTTGTAGTTCCCCGTCAGCACATGCATCACCAGATTGACACCAAAACGATTGGCCAACTCGCGTTGCCGTTCCCCGGCATAACCGCGCCCGACGGGCAACAGGGCCTGCCCGTTGCGATCCACCGCCCAGGCACCGGCCCAGTCATTGCCGCCGATGACCACCGGCGTCACATTGTCGTTCAGATTGCGGAAAGGCATCCCGTCGATCTGTTCTGCATCCAGCGGCGCGGCTTCAACCCAAACCTCGGTGCCTGAATATCGGCCCGGAAAATCCTGTAACAGGTAGAACGTGCGTGTCAGAACATGATCACGCGGAATCGGCTCTAATGCAGGGATATTCAGCGGTCCGGCCAGTTGTTGCAGTTTGCGGCCATTTGGGCTGGAGGCACCGAAACTGGCGATATCCGCATCACGTGTGTCAAACAGGATCATCCCTCCGGACCGCAGATAGGCGTTCAGCTTGACATAGGCCTCGGCTGAAGGTTGCGACTGGTTCGCTGAGATCGGCCAATAAAGCAACGGAAAGAACGCCAGCTCATCCCGTTCCAGATCAACACCGATGGGGTCTGCGGGTTCAACCGATGTGCGATAGAGCAGGGTTTGGCCAAGCCCGCGCAACCCGGCTTGCGCAATATCATCTACCTGCGCATCGCCAGTCAGGACATGCGCCAATACCAGTTCGTGGGTCGCAGCCAATGCAAACTCGGTGTCCTCAGGCGTTTGCGCGTGACCTTCGGGTACCAACAGGACACCGGTCAACGCCAAGGCCGTTGTTCGGGCCAAACCCAACCTGCCCGACAAAGCAAGCGATGCAATAACATCGACTGTCAGCAAAATCAGTGCAAGGCTGAGCAACAGACCGCCCAGTGGCGTTTCCGTACTGACCTCCTGCCCTTTGATCGGCACATTCGCGGGCCAGACAACAGGGCGCAGCTGAGTTTCTTCCGAAACGACGTTCAACGCCAGCTTCTGCTTGCCACTTTCATAAAGACCCGGGCGCAGTTCCGGCCCGATCTGGCCCGATATCAGCTCAACCCCGTCGACACCGGCCAGGGTTCCGGCATCTGACAATGTGCCAAACCCGTCCATGATCTGTACCGGCTCCCATGTTGTTCCCAGTAACTGAGCCTCTTGCCGTGACTTTGCGGCCGAGGCCACGGCCAGCCGATCCAGCATTTCAACGAACAGGCCCGACAGTGGCAGGCTGGACCATTCTGCATCGGCGGTCACATGGAACAACACCACCTGCCCCAATCCCAGCGCCTTACGTGTCACCAAAGGCGTGCCGTCAGACAGCGAGGCAATCACACGATCCGCCAAGTTAGGGTCTGGTTGCGCCATGACCTGAGTGGAAACGACCACGTCATCAGGGATGTCCAATCCATAGAAAGGCGAGGTTTCGGGGAATGGTGCCAGGGTCTTGGCCTCACCCCAGCTCATCGCGCCGCCGACAGATCGCCCACCGCTGCGCAGCCGCGCAGGCAGCAGGGTGTCTTCGGTGTCACGCCCAAGATCGCTGGCCGCCATACGCGGGCCGGCAAAGCGCAGCAGCAAACCGCCCTGTTCGACCCATTCAATCAGGTCCGCCTTTTCCGGTTCCGACATCTGGGCCACATCTGACAGAACAATGACATCCGGATTGGCGGGCAGAACTTCGGGTAGGCCACCATCGACGAAATCCGCCGTGGGGCTCAGGACCTGAGTCAGATAATGCAGGGGTGACAGCAGCTCCAGACCTTCGCGGTTCAAACTCCCGGCAATCAGCGCGACCTCGCGACGACGCAGGCTGTCATCGGTCAGGGTCACGGCCCCGGCAGACCTTTGGCCCTGGATTTCGAACCGCGTGATCCGCGCGCGGAGTTCGGATGGCAGCGCCAGATCGACCTGCGCCGAAGCGTTCCCGGCTTCCAGGGTCAGTTCCACTGAATGTAGCACACGCGCCGTTCCGGCCGGGTCGCGCCCTTGTGCCAATACTGTCACACGTTCCTCGGGTCCGGGGCCTGCGCGCTGCACTGTCAATTGGATCAACCCGTCCTGATAAGCGGCAGGCAGGATCGCCATGGGCCGGGACGCCGCCTGATAAACCACCACATCGCCACGAGCCTGCAAGCTGGAGACCAGCGCCGCATGATCCACATAATCCAGCCGGTCACTGAACCAATGGGTGTCAAACCCCCCATCAATTGAATTTAGTGCCGCAATGGCCTGTGCGATCTGAGGTTCGGTCGGCTGCCATGGGTTGGGCATCAATCCCGGCAAATGTCCCCGCCATGCCTCGGCCGCCTGAAAAACAGGTGTTTCCGGTTCGGTCAGGCGCAGGATAGCCACCGTGCGCCCTGCGCGACCGGCCTCGGTCAGTTGCGCATCGATCTGATCCAGCGTGGCCGACCATCGGGTCGCGCCTGCCCAACTGGCGTCCAACACCATCAGCAGCGGCCCGGACCCGATCTCATCCCGCGACGGGTTCAGAACCGGACCGGCCAGACCTATGATCACCGCCGCAGCTGCCAGCATCCGCAGCAGCAACAGCCACCACGGCGTGCGGTCCGAAACGCTTTCGTCATCCTTCAGGCCCAAGAGCAACGTCACCGCCGGGAACATCCGACGGATCGGCGCCGGCGGCACCGCGCGCAGGATCAGCCACAGGATCGGCAGGGTCAGAAGACCCAGCAGCACCCATGGAGCGGTAAAGCCGATGCCCGCCAGAACCGTCATCGCGTTCCCCCGTCCAGCGCACGATATATCCACAACAGAGCCGCTTGCGCGCTATCGCCCGTGTGATGCAGGCCCATTTGCCAGCCAGTCGCCCGGCAAAGTTGCGTCAGCGTATCCTTACGGTGGGCGAGGCGTTGCAGATAGCGGTCCCGCAGCTCTGCCGCCTTGAGCGTTTCGTGCCGGACGGACCCCCCGACGCTTTCGAAAATCGTACGCCCACGATAAGGAAATGTCTCTTCGCCCGGGTCCAGCACCTGAAGGATGACGCCGCGAACACCACGGTCTGCGGCTTTGGTCAGGGCCAGTTCAACTTCGTCCATTGGACCAAGAAAATCCGAAATGAACACGGCACGGGCATGCGGGATCATGGCGCGATGTTCAGGCGGAGCGTAATCCGATTGATCATCTTCAGACCAGGCTTGCGCCAGCCGGATGATCTGTGCATTGCCGCGTCGGGGCGGCAAGGTGGTGCCTGTCAGGCCCACACGTTCACCGCCGCGCACCAAAAGGATGGATGTCGCCAGCCCCAACAGCCGGGCGCGGTCCGCTTTGGTCGGCAACGATTTGTCGGACGCAAACCGCATCGACGCCCCCTGATCGACCCAAAGCATTACCGATTGCGCGATCTGCCATTCGCGTTCCCGCACATATTGCTGATCTCCACGCGCCGAGCGGCGGTGGTCGATCATCCGGCGACTGTCGCCGATCTGCGCTGGGCGGTATTGCCAGAAATCATCCCCCATGCCAGAGCGCCGCCGTCCATGGTCACCCAGCAGAACGGTACCCGCCAGATGCTCGGCCCGCGCCAAAAGGGGCGGCAGCCGCGATGCCTCGGCCTCGGATCTTTCGCGAAGGGTCAGCGCGGCATTCACGCTGCCGCCTCGGTCCGAATCAACCCGACAGCAGTCGAGTCGATCAGGTCGGCCAAACTGTCGCCGCGTGCCCGTGCCGCAAAGTTGAGAGCCATCCGGTGGCTAAGCACCGGGCGCGCCATGTCCAGCACATCCTCGGCATTGGGTGCCAGACGCCCCTGCAACATCGCACGTGCCCGAACCGTCATCATCAGCGCCTGCGCAGCGCGTGGCCCGGGACCCCACGCGACGGTTTCGGCAACCCGTTCGGATACACCCGCTTCTTCAGGGCGGAAGGCCCGCACCAGATCAAGGATCAGCTCGACAACCGAGTCCCCGACGGGCATCCGACGCAGCAGGACCTGCGCAGCCAGCAACTCTTCCTTGCTGAAAATCTGATGTGCTTCGTCTTCGTCAACACCGGTCGTGGCCAGCAGAATATCCCGCTCGGTCTGGCGGTCGGGGTATTCTACATCGATCTGCACAAGAAACCGGTCCAGCTGCGCTTCGGGCAGGGGATAGGTGCCTTCCTGTTCGATCGGGTTTTGCGTGGCCAGAACGTGGAATGGCACACCAAGGGAACGGTCCTCACCGGCTACTGTTACCGTACGTTCCTGCATCGCCTGCAGCAGCGCGGATTGCGTTCGCGGGCTTGCGCGGTTGATTTCATCCGCCATCAGCAGCTGACAGAAGATCGGGCCGGGAATGAAACGGAAATGACGGCTGCCATCATCGGCCGTATCCAACACCTCAGATCCAAGAATATCGGCTGGCATCAGGTCGGGCGTAAACTGAATGCGATTGCCATGCAGCCCCATCACCGTTGACAGGGTTTCAACCAGACGCGTCTTGCCCAAGCCCGGCAGACCGATCAGAAGGGCGTGACCACCGCACAAAAGCGCAGCCAGGGTCAGGTCAACGACCCTTTCCTGCCCGATGAAGCGGCGGGTGATCGAGGCCTTGGCCTCTTGCAGCTTGTTTTCCAGCGCTTCGATCTCGGCTACGAGGTCGGCAGGTTCGTTCATGACTTTCCCTTCCGTGGACGAATATGATTGAAGTGTATCGCGCTGAGAGGAAATGGCAAAAGCAATGAGCGGACAAAAACCTGTGAAACCCTCGCCCGACGGATTGGCCGCATCGGTAAAAGCCGCCAAAACCCGGGGTTTACCGCCCGTTCACCTGTGGAATCCTCCGTTTTGTGGCGATCTGGACATCCGTGTCGCAAAAGATGGTACATGGAGTTATTTAGGCTCGCCCATCAATCGGTTCGAGCTTGTGAAGCTTTTTTCCTCAATTCTTAAGAAAGAAGACGGGAAATACTATCTGGTCACGCCGGTTGAAAAGGTGGGAATCACTGTCGAGGACGCGCCGTTCATCGCCGTGGATTTCGAGCAAACCGGCGAAGGTCGGACGCAAGACCTGACCTTTCGCACACAAGTGGACGACATCGCTGTTGCAGGGCCCGCGCATCCAATCCGGATTGTAATCGATCCTGAAACAGAAGAACCGTCACCCTACATACTGATCCGCACGAACCTCGAAGCGCGCATAGATCGCAAAAGCTTCTATCGCCTTGTCGAGATTGGCGGCCACCATGAGGGCTGGTTTGGTGTCTGGTCAGGTGGGCAATTCTTCCCGCTGATCCCTTCAGCCGATCTTGGCTGACCGTGGAGCGCGATCCTGGGCCAGCACGACGGCCAAGGCGACTACGCCCGCGCCCAGCGCACGGGTCCAGTTCCAGTCTTCCCCCAGCATCAGCATGATCAGCATCACGTAAAACGGGGCGATATTGATGTGAAACGAAGCCAGCGCCACGCCCAGCTTTCCCACGGCCGAGATGAACAACACTTGGCTGAGCCCCAGTGATATCAAGGCATAGATCCCAAGCATCCCCCATTGCTGCCCATCAATGGCGGCGGTTGGCAGCACATCCATGCCCAGCTGGGCCGCCCCAAAACTCAGCACTGCGGCCATGAGCAACCCACCGACGAAAGTAATTGTACAGCGCCCGATCTGACTGAGTTCGGGGAAGTCGCGCGCAGTGGCCATGCTACCCCAGCAAAACAGGCCCGTTGCAAGGATCGCCAGAACCGCGCCCAGCCCCAGCTGTTCGGGCGCGGCGGTGCTGGTTGCAATCAGCCCACCCAGAACCGACACCAGAACACCCAACGCAAAGGTCCACTTCAGCCGTCGGGTTCCTGCCATCAGCTCCAGTACCGTTGCAAGCAAAGGCGCGCAGGATGCAATGATCGCGACTGTCACCGGGTCCGTCATTTTCTGCGCAACGATCAGCAGAAACATGGCAAAGCCAAAACCAAAGCCGCCGACAACCATCGCCCGACCCCATCTTGCGCGTAACACTCTGCTGGGGCCATCCAGCAGGATCCAGACCGGTATCAGAACGGCAATCGCCAGCGCCAGGCGCGCGGTCAGCAATGCAACAGGGGGCCAGGTTTGCAGCAAAACTTCCGCCGCCGGGAACCCCGCTGCCCAGGTAATCATGGAGGCAACCGCCAGCCCATTCCCTGACAACGCAGGGTTTCGGCCACCAGACATAGCGGTAGTTGCCCCGCGTACGGGTTCCGGGCTCATCGCCATTGGATTCGGACCTTTTGTTAAGACGGCACCCGTAATGACGCGCCGTGCTGAGCGGACCCTTGCTGATTCGGTGCAAGCGATCTGGTCGATTTTCGACAATCTGTCGTTTTCGATCCCTTCCCCGAAAATCATCCCTTGGTTATGGTCGGATCAACACAACCACTGACCGCTCATGCCCAGATTTGCTGCCAACCTTTCACTGCTATTTACCGAAATGCCTTACCTGGAGCGATTTCAGGCTGCGTCAGATGCCGGGTTCACAGCGGTCGAGGTCTTGTTTCCTTACGACATCGCCGCGACGGAAACCCGCCGTGCCTTGCTTGCCAACGGGTTGGAGCTTGTGCTGATCAACGCGCCACCGCCCAACTACACCGGAGGTGCGCCGGGTTACGCCGCGATCCCCGACGGTCAATCGCGGTTCCAGTCGGACATTCGCCGTGTCCTGCGATATGCAAGGGTGCTACGCCCCGGCCTGATCCACATCATGTCCGGATACGCTACCGGGCCGGATGCATTGAGTTGTTTTGTGCAAAATCTGCAATGGGCCGCCGATTTCGCCCCACAGCAACAATTCACCATCGAGCCGCTCAACCCGGTTTCACAGCCCGGATATTTTTTGAACGATTACGATCTGGCAGCAGAGGTGCTCAACCAGGTGGATCGCCCGAATGTCGGCCTGCAATATGACAGCTTTCACGCCCATATGATCCATGGCGACGCGCTGGCTGTCTGGGACCGCTTTCATCCGCAGGTGGTCCATGCCCAAGTTGGCGCAGCCCCGGATCGCACGGAACCGGGTCGCGGACCAACGGATTTCAAGGCCTTGTTCTCGGCCATGGACGCGGCAGGTTATAGCGGCTGGATCAGCGCGGAATACACACCCTCAACTCAACGCACCTGCGACACACTCGACTGGATGCGGGACTTGCACTGGTAATTTTCATTCAGATACCGCACATCAAGGGCATTGCGACCATTAGGATGCCTGCCTTGATACCAGCCCGCTATGCCCGTGCCGTTTTCAGCCTGATCATGTCCGGCCTCATGTCCTTGATTGTAACGGGGATCGCGACGGTCAAAGCAATCGGGTTTAACCCCGGCACAGTTGGCGACTGGATGGCGTCCTGGGCATTTTGCTGGCCCATTGCCTTCACCGTAATCCTGCTGTTTGGCCCGTCCGTGCAACGAATGGTGAACCGTATGGTCAGGCCGCAGGGCTGACCCGCTGCAAGGACAGCCCGCCGAGGACTGATGAACAACGCCGCTAGTGCGCCTCAGCCCAGTTTGCACCCTTCCCGGCATCCACGACCAGCTTCACATCCAGTTTGACCGCAGGATCCGAAGCGCCCTCCATCACGTCTCGGGCCACGTCGATCACCTGATCCACTGCATCTTCGGCCACTTCGAACAGCAACTCGTCGTGAACCTGCAACAGCATCCTGGCAGGCAACCCGTTGATCGCATCGGGCATTCGCACCATCGCGCGCCGGATCACATCCGCCGCCGTACCTTGAATTGGCGCATTGATCGCTGCGCGGCGCGAGAACCCGGCATGTGGCCCTTTGGCATTGATCTCGGGCGTGTGAATCTTGCGCCCGAACAGGGTTTGCACATAGCCGTGCTCTTTCGCGAATTCGACTGTGTCGTCCATATAACGGCGAATGCCTGGGAAACGTTCGAAATAACGATCAATAAAGCCCTGCGCCTCGGCCCGCGGAATGCGCAGGTTTCGGGCCAGACCAAAGCCCGAGATGCCGTAGATCACACCGAAATTGATTGCCTTTGCCTGACGGCGGATATCAGGCGTCATCTCATCCAACGGCACATCAAACATCTCGGACGCGGTCATGGCGTGAATATCCAAACCGTCCGAAAATGCCTGTTTCAGAGCCGAAATATCGGCGATATGGGCCAGAATCCGCAACTCGATCTGGCTGTAGTCGAGGCTTACCAACACATTGCCCGGCTCGGCGATGAAAGCCTCACGAATACGCCGCCCTTCTTCTGTCCGCACCGGAATGTTTTGCAGGTTCGGATCGGTCGAGGCCAGACGCCCTGTATTTGCTCCGGTGATCGAATAAGACGTATGCACCCGACCTGTGTCGGGGTTGATATGGGTCTGCAGCGCGTCGGTGTAGGTCGATTTCAGCTTGCTCAGCTGCCGCCAGTCCAGAACACGGCGCGGCAGTTCATGCTCGGTTGCGAGGTCTTCCAGAATATCAGCGCCGGTCGAGTATTTGCCGGTCTTGCCTTTCTTGCCACCTTCCAGACCCATTTTGTCGAACAGGATTTCGCCCAGCTGAGCAGGCGACCCGACATTAAAGCTTCCTCCGGCCAGCTCGTGAATTTCAGCCTCTAACCCGGCCATTTTCTGGGCAAATGCGTTGGACATCCGGCTCAGGACATCACGGTCGACCTTGATGCCATGCATCTCCATCTCGGCCAGCACCGGCACAAGCGGCCGTTCCAGCGTCTCATAGACCGTGGTCACCTGCGCCCGGTGCAATTGCGGCTTGAACAGCTGCCACAAACGCAAGGTGATGTCCGCATCTTCGGCGGCATAAGCCGTGGCCTCGTCAATTGCGACCTTGTCGAAGGTAATTGCCGATTTTCCCGACCCCAGCAGCGGTTTGATCGGGATTGGTGTGTGGCCCAGATAACGCTCGGACAGGGTGTCCATCCCATGCCCATGCTCACCGCCATGCATGGCGTAGGACATCAGCATCGTATCGTCGATGGGTGCCACGTCGATGCCATACCGCATGAAGATCTTGGCATCATATTTCATGTTCTGCCCGATCTTGAGGACCGACAGGTCCTCGAGCATCGGTTTCAAAAGCCTAAGGGCTTCATCCAATTGCATCTGCCCCTCGGCCAAAGCATCCGAGCCAAACAGATCATCCGCTGATCCATCGCGGTGGGTCAACGGGATGTAACAGGCTTCTCCGGCCTCGACACACAGCGAAATTCCCACCAGACCGGCAATCATCTCGTTCAGGCCCGTGGTCTCTGTGTCTACAGCAACCCAACCACGCTCATAGGCCTGGTCAATCCACTTTTGCAGGGCCGCTGCATCACGCACGCATTCGTATTTCGAGCTGTCAAACGGGATCACCTCGGCCTCGACCTCTGCCACCGCTGGCGCAGGGGCGTCGGCAATCACCGGAGCCTCAACCCCCAGCTTGTCAGCGATACGCTTGGTGAGGGTGCGGAACTCCATCTCAGCCAAAAACGCCAACAGCGTGTCCGCATCGGGGTCCTTCACCTCAAGGTCGTCCAAGGTGAAATCCAGCGGAGTATTCTCGTCCAGTTGAACCAGTTTCTTCGAAAGCTCGATCTGGTCTCGCATTTCGATCAGGGTCTGGCGGCGTTTAGGCTGCTTGATCTCATCTGCCCGGTCCAGCAGGGTCTCCAGATCGCCGAATTCGTTGATCAGCAAAGCCGCCGTCTTGACCCCGATTCCCGGCGCCCCCGGAACATTGTCGACGCTGTCACCGGCCAACGCCTGAACATCGACCACACGTTCCGGTCCGACCCCGAACTTCTCGACCACGCCATCCCGGTCAATGCGTTTGTTCTTCATCGCATCCAGCATTTCGACGCCGTCCCCGACCAGCTGCATCAAATCCTTGTCGGAACTCACGATGGTCACACGGCCACCTGCATCCCGCGCCTGAACGGCGAGGGTCGCAATAATGTCGTCAGCCTCATAACCCTCCATCTCCTTGCAGGCGATGTTGAACGCTTTTGTCGCCTCGCGGGTCAGCGGCATCTGTGGGCGCAAATCCTCGGGCATCGCCTCGCGGTTGGCCTTGTAGAGGTCGTAAAGATCGTTCCGGAAAGTATGAGAACCTTTATCAAAGATCACTGCCACATGGGTCGGCGCATCTGCCCCGGTGTTTCCCTCGACATATTTCTGCAGCATGTTGCAAAAGCCCGAAACAGCCCCAATCGGCAACCCATCCGACTTGCGGGTCAGTGGCGGCAGCGCATGATAGGCCCGGAAAATAAAGGCCGATCCGTCGATCAGATGCAGGTGACACCCTTTTCCGAAATTCGTGGTCATTTCGCGCCCTCTCTGATCGTTTGCGAAAACACTAATGCCACGGGCGCAACGATAGAGCCACCCGCACCGCAGCCGCAAACTTCATCTTTTCATAAATACTCAATGCCCACACAGGGCAACACAGGCTCAGGCGTCAGTCTGATGCCCGGCCAGAACATATTTGCAGTCGCAATAGGGGCATTCAACCCAGCCTGCGTCTTCTGGAATTTGCAGCCACACGCGCGGATGGCCCAACGCACCTTCGCCGCCATCACAGGCAACACGGGCGGTTTCGACGATCTCGGTTTCCGGCGCTTCGATGGTCACGGCTGGCGATCCTTCTTCGGTTGTCGGCCACGCGGGCATGTATTAGGTGCGTTTATGAGCGATGATCAAACCGGGGGCAAGTGCCACATGTGCGACGCGGCAATCAGGATCGAAGGGCTGCGCAAAACCTATCGCGGAGGCAAGGGTCAGCCCGAAAAGCATGCGCTGAAAGGCATTGACCTGACCGTCCCGCGCGGCTCGGTTTTTGGTCTGCTGGGCCCGAATGGTGCCGGAAAATCGACCCTGATCAATATTCTGGCTGGTCTGGTGGTAAAATCGGCGGGTCGCGTGGCGATCTGGGGCTTCGACCAGGATCAGAATCCACGCCAGTCGCGATCGGCCATTGGTGTAATGCCACAAGAGCTCAACCTCGACCCGTTTTTCACCCCGCGCGGCGCGCTTGAGGTTCAGGCCGGTCTCTATGGCGTTCCGAAATCCCAACGGCGCAGTGATCAGATTCTGGAATTGGTCGGTCTCAGCGACAAGGCCGAGGCCTATGCCCGCACTCTTTCGGGCGGTATGCGGCGGCGGTTGCTGCTGGCCAAGGCACTGGTGCATCACCCGAAAATCCTTGTGCTTGATGAACCCACAGCGGGTGTGGATATCGAACTGCGCCAGATGCTCTGGGCCAATGTGCGCAAGCTGAACGAACAGGGCATGACCATCATCCTGACCACCCACTACCTGGAAGAAGCGCAGGAGATGTGCGACGAGATCGCCATTATCAACCACGGTGAAAAGGTCGCGCAGGACAGCACCGCCAACCTGCTGGGCCGCATGGACAGCCGCACCATGGTGATTGTGCCCGACAGCCCGATCATTGATCTGCCTGCGTCAGAAGGCGTCGAGGCAGCTCTCCGCAATGATGGCAGCCTTGTCCTGCAATACCGAAACATCCAGACCAGCGCCGAACAGGTTCTGGAATCGGTACGCGCCGCGAATATCCGCATCCGCGACGTCCGCACCGAAGAGGCCGATCTTGAGGACGTATTCCTTGCCCTGACCTCGTCCCGTACCGAAGATCATCCGGCGGATGATCAGGATCAGCCACGCCGGGGCATCCACCGCGTCAAGCTTTAAGCCCGGTCTATTCGCGCCTGATAGCAGTTATTCCGCGCAGATCGCACGTGAATATAGGCAACGTCGGATCGGGAAAAGATATCCCTGACTTTTGCGCCGATCTGATCCGTCGGCGTGATCGCCCCGGTGCCATAGACGATCCTGTCATCCGTACCGTAGCCCTTGATCAGATAGTCGGGCGAGGTGGACAGAATTTCGGGCAGCGCGTCTTCCTCGTACCGGTCACATGGTGTTGCACACAAAAAGATCGGGCCGGTTTCCGCATAGGGATGTGTCTTTGAAAAAGGTCGATGTGCCAATATCAGCATCTCATCGCCCTCGGGGATATGTCGCAGGCAGTGGCGGCACGGGTTACCTGCACCCGTCGAAACAGCGCGTTCCGGCGTTGAACCATATGCATCCGCGCCACCTGCCTGAAGGGCGCGTACATCGTTGGTGGGCAAAGCGGTGATTTTGAACATCTCGGATCTCCTTTTTTGCTGACCATGCCCGTGCGACCGGACCCAATCGACCCGTTTCCTGCGCAAAGGACTCGAAAAAGAACAAAACGTGAATATAATGTGGAATCGCCATGTATGCCGAGCTGTCGATCACGTCGAATTTTACCTTCCTCACCGGGGCGTCGCACCCCGAGGAGTATATGGAGCGTGCCGTCACCCTGGGCCTACCCGCCATTGCGATTGCCGATGACAACTCGGTCGCCGGGATCGTCCGCGCCCATACTCAGGCGCGCGAGATCGCCCGCAAGGTCCGCGAACGGCTGGCGTGGGAGGCACAGAATACCTCAATCGGTCCACCCTGCCCCGATCACATCCCCAGGCCGCCCTCCTATCCCATCCACGCGGTTCCCCGCCTGATCCCGGCGGCGCGGCTGATCTTCACCGATGCGCCCACGGTCACCGCTCTGCCCCTGAACCGGCAGGGCTGGGCCAACCTGTGTCGCATCCTCTCCAAAGGCCGCCTGCGCGCCGAGAAAGGCGACTGCATCCTGCACCTGTCTGACCTGCTCGAATTTTCCGATGGCCTCCACCTGCTGCTGTGGCCACAGGCGGCGGGCTCTCCGGGCGGCACGGGCGCGTGGCGGACACAGGCGCAGCAGCTGACGCGCCGCTTTGCCGGGCGGATGCATCTGTTGATGCACCCCCGGTATGATGGCGCCGATAGCGCATTTTTCTCTTTATTAGAGACTGAAGCAAAACAGCTTGGCATCCTCACGCTCGCCAGCGCGACACCGATGATGCACCACGGCACCCGCCGCAAACTGGGCGATGTGCTGACTGCCATCCGCCTGCGTCGCAAAGTGGATGCATTGGGTCGGGACGCTTTGGCCAATGGTGAACAGCGCCTGCGCTCCGAGGCCGAGATGCTACGCATCTTCAAAGGTCATGAGGGGGCCGTTGCCCGCGCTTATGCGCTCAGCGAACAACTCACGTTCTCGCTGGACGAGCTGCGTTATGAATACCCCAACGAGGGCAGCACACAAGAAACCCCGACCCAGCGCCTGCACCGTCTGGCGCATGAGGGGTTGAAATGGCGTTATCCCGCCGGGGCGTCCGAAAAGGCGAAAAAAATGCTGGCGCATGAGCTGACGCTGATCGGCAAGCTGAAATACGAACCCTACTTCCTGACCGTCCGCGATATCGTCCATTTCGCCCGTTCGCGCAGCATCCTCTGCCAGGGGCGCGGATCGGCTGCCAACTCGGTCGTTTGCTTTTGCCTCGGCATCACCGAGGTCAGCCCCGAGATGGGCACCATGGTGTTTGAACGCTTCGTCTCCGAGGCGCGCGATGAACCGCCAGACATAGACGTCGATTTCGAACATGAACGCCGCGAAGAGGTGATCCAGCACATCTATGACCGCTATGGCCGCGAACGCGCGGGCCTCTGTGCCACGGTGGTCCATTACCGCGGCAAACGCGCCATCCGCGAGGTTGGACGCGCCATGGGCCTGACCGAAGATACAATCTCGGCGCTTTCCTCACAGCTTTGGGGCTTTTTCTCGGCCTCGGGGCTTGAGGCGCAACGGATGCGCGAAATTGGCCTCGACCCCGAAGATCGGCGCCTGAAACAGACTCTAATGCTGGTTTATGAGATCGACGGCTTTCCCCGCCACCTCTCGCAGCATGTGGGAGGATTCATCATCACCGAGGGTCGGCTGGATGAGCTTGTCCCCATCGAAAACGCCACGATGGAGGGCCGCACGGTCATCTGCTGGGACAAGGACGATATCGACAGTCTTGGCATCCTCAAGGTCGATGTCCTCAGCCTCGGGATGCTCACCTGCATCCGCAAGGCGTTTGACCTGATCGGCCAGCACCACCAGACCAGCTATACCCTCGCCACCCTGCCACCCGAGGATCCGGCAGTCTATGACATGCTCTGCAAGGCGGACAGCATCGGCGTGTTTCAGGTGGAATCACGTGCACAGATGAACTTCCTGCCGCGGATGCGGCCGCGTAATTTCTATGATCTGGTGATCGAGGTTGCTATCATCCGCCCCGGCCCCATTCAGGGCGACATGGTCCACCCCTATATCCGCCGCCGGAACGGAGAGGAGGAGGTCAGCTTCCCCTCGGACGCGCTGGGCGAGGTGCTGGGCAAAACGCTGGGCGTGCCGTTGTTTCAGGAACAGGCGATGCAGATCGCCATTGTCGGCGCGGGCTTCACCCCGGAACAGGCCGATCGGCTGCGCCGCTCGCTGGCGACCTTCAAGAAACATGGCAATGTCAGCGAGTTCCGCGCGCTCTTTTTGCGCGGGATGAAGCGCAACGGGTATGAACAGGATTTCGCGGAACGTTGCTTTTCCCAGATCGAAGGCTTCGGCTCGTACGGTTTCCCCGAAAGCCACGCGGCCAGTTTTGCGCTGCTGGTCTATGCCTCGGCCTGGATCAAATGCCACCATCCGGGCATCTTCGCCTGCGCCCTGCTGAATTCGCAGCCGATGGGGTTCTACGCGCCGGCCCAGATTGTGCGGGATGCGCGCGAGCATGGGGTGCAGGTGCGCCCGGTCTGCATCAATGCCAGCTTTTGGGACAATGTGATGGAGCCTGATGGCCATGGCGGGCTGGCGCTGCGGCTGGGCTTTCGCCAGATCAAGGGCCTGAGCGAGGAAGACGCCAGCTGGCTGACCGCCGCGCGCGGCAACGGCTACACCCAGGTCGACGATGTCTGGCGCCGCGCAGGCCTTGGACCATCGGTGATCGAACGGCTGGCCGAGGCTGATGCCTTCGCCGCCTGCGACCTGACCCGGCGCGAGGCGCTGTGGCAGGCCAAGGCAATTGCCACAGCCAAGCCTCTGCCCCTGTTTTCGCAAGATCTGGAGGGCGAGGCGCTGGACGAACCCGAGGCTTATCTGCCGCAAATGACGCTGGGCGAACAGGTGGTCGAAGATTACGTCGCCACCCGCCTCAGCCTGCGGGCGCACCCGGTGGCCCTGCTGCGGTACCTGCTGACGCCGGATGGGCGCGACAAAACCACCTCTGTTCCGTAACCCCGGAACACCCTATCTGCCGAAAACAGAGTCGAAATTCAGGCCGTCATGACCAGACCCATCCTTCCCCCGCGCTTTCCCGCGACGCCCGCGCAGATCAACGCGCAAGTTCGCGCCTTTTATGCCCGTGTCCGGCAAGACACGGTTCTTGGACCCGTATTCGCAAACCACGTCACCGACTGGCCCGCGCATGAAGACAAGATCGCCGCCTTCTGGCGCAATGCCATCCTGTATGAGCGCTGCTATGACGGCAATCCGCAACGGGTCCATATCGAACGGCCCGATGTGAAACCGGAATTCTTTGCCCATTGGCTGGATCTGTTCGAGGAGGTCGCCGCCCGGACCCTGCCCGCGGAAACGGCCACACCGTGGGTCGCCTTGGCCCGCCGCATCGGTGTCGGCATGAAGGCAGGTGTCCAATCCGCACGACAGCCCAAAGACGCGCCGCCGATCCTGCGATGATCCCGGATCATGGCGGCCATGCGATGTTAGCGATAAAATAAGGGCTATTCGCGCCCTCGGAATAGGGTTAAGCAGCACTACGGACAGCCGGGAACCCTGCCTGCGCTGCTATGATGTATCGTCACCATACCAACATAGGCCGAGGCCGGATTGATGAGTGCTCAAAACAACACCCTGCGGGGGCTTGGCTATGCATTTCTGGGATTTGCCGTCTTTGCCAGCCACGACGCGCTGATCAAGGTGCTGGGCGGCACCTATTCAGTGATGCAGATCATCTTTTTCGCCACGCTGTTTTCGTTCGTTCCAATGGCCGTCACGATCCTGACCGACCGCACGACGGGAAACTTTCTGCCGCATCACCCATGGCTGGTATTGCTGCGTTCGGGCCTGATGGTTACGGCCATGTCCTGCGCGTTTTACGCGTTTTCGGTTCTGCCACTGGCCGAGGTCTATTCCCTGCTGTTTTCATTCCCGTTGATCGTCACGGTACTGTCGATCCCGATACTGGGTGAAGTGGTCCGCGTTCAGCGCTGGGCTGCGGTTGGTGTCGGCCTGATCGGCGTCCTGATCGTTCTGCGCCCCGGTGCAACGGATATCACACTGGGCCACATGGCCGCCCTGATGGCCGCCTTCTGCAGCGCCTTTGCCTCGGTCCTGGTGCGCAAGATCGGGAAGGAGGAGCGCTCGGCCGTGCTGATCCTCTATCCGATGCTGCTGGCTATCGTCGTGACGAGCCTTGCCCAACCGGCTGTATACCAGCCGCCTTCCCTGCTTCATCTGGCGATGATGGCGCTGGTTGGGGTGTTCTCGGTCATCGCGCAACACCTGATCATTCTGGCCTACCGCGCCGCACCCGCCGGTGTCGTCGCCCCCAGCCAATACAGCCAGATCATCTGGGCAACACTGTTTGGAATGATCTTCTTCGACGAGCGCCCTGACATCTGGGTCGCCGTCGGTGCCAGCATCATCATCGCGTCCGGCGTCTATGTTGTTTGGCGAGAAAGCCGGGCCAACACCACCTCGGTCAACACCCCGGTTCTGCGGGTTCGGTCGCCGCGTTCAGATACCGGGGCGTCACGGCCTGGAAAGTAGGTCCAACAAAAACGGCGCGCCGATCAGCGCGCCTTGGTTGGAAAACTGTGGATTTTCTCTTAGTAGATAACCACCGAACGGATACTTTCGCCCTTATGCATCAGGTCAAAGCCGTGGTTGATGTCGTCTAGACCCATGGTGTGGGTGATCATCGGGTCGATCTCGATTTTGCCTTCCATGTACCAGTCGACGATCTTGGGCACATCCGTGCGCCCACGCGCGCCGCCGAACGCGGTACCGCGCCATGAACGACCGGTAACCAGCTGGAATGGCCGGGTCGAGATTTCGGCCCCTGCAGGTGCCACACCGATGATGATCGACTCACCCCATCCCTTATGCGCTGCTTCAAGTGCTGCGCGCATCACGCCGACATTGCCTGTGGCGTCAAACGTATAATCCGCTCCGCCCTTGGTCAGGTTGACGAGATACGGCACCAGATCGCCTTCAACTTCAGACGGGTTCACGAAGTCTGTCATGCCAAACCTGGTGGCCATTTCCACCTTGGAGGGGTTCAGGTCGACGCCGACGATCTGGTCTGCTCCGGCCAGACGCAGGCCCTGAATGACGTTCAGGCCGATACCGCCCAGACCAAACACGATTGCGCGGCTGCCGATTTCCACCTTGGCGGTGTTGATGACCGCGCCGATACCGGTCGTGACACCACAGCCGATATAGCAGATCTTGTCGAACGGCGCGTCCTCGCGCACCTTGGCCAGGGCGATTTCAGGCAGAACTGTGTGGTTCGAGAAGGTCGAGCAGCCCATGTAGTGCAGGATCGGATCGCCATCCGAGGTCGAGAAACGAGAGGTGCCATCGGGCATCAGGCCCTTGCCCTGGGTTTCCCGGATCGCCTGACACAGGTTGGTCTTGGGGTGCAGACAGTATTCACACTCGCGACATTCCGGCGTGTAAAGCGGGATCACATGATCGCCCGGCTTCAGGCTGGTTACGCCCGGACCCACTTCGACCACCACGCCTGCGCCTTCATGGCCCAGAATGGCCGGGAACAAGCCTTCGGGGTCGGCACCCGACAGGGTGAATTCGTCGGTATGACAGATACCGGTGGCCTTGATCTCGACCAGAACCTCGCCCGCCTTGGGGCCTTCGAGGTTCACATCCATCACTTCCAAAGGTTTGCCTGCCTGAATGGCGACGGCGGCACGGGTACGCATGCTACTTATCTCCCTGTCACTTTTGCCCCGACCCTGCGTCAATTACAGGGTGTTTTCAACCGTGCTTTCATGGCAGGTTGGCTAATTAATTGATATTGCAGAAACGACATTGCCAGAATGAGGAACGCCAATGCACCGATTTTTCCCGATCCTGTTCTTTCTGGCGGCCTGTGCTGAAACCCCGCCCGCGCCCGAAGACGCTTTGCTGCCGCCGGAACCTGCCCCGGTCGATCTGGCCTTTTGTCAGGGAGAAGATTTTTCCGATACCGTTGGCCAGCCGGTTTCGAACATTCAGGCAAACCTGCCCGCACGGTCGCGCGTGCTGGGCCCGGATGGCATCGCCACACAGGATTACCGCATCGACCGGCTGAACGTGTACGTGAATGGCGACGGGATCATCCTG
Source organism: Ruegeria sp. O6 (assembly GCF_056535045.1). Classification (NCBI taxonomy): domain Bacteria; kingdom Pseudomonadati; phylum Pseudomonadota; class Alphaproteobacteria; order Rhodobacterales; family Roseobacteraceae; genus Ruegeria; species Ruegeria sp. O6. Next base: position 77,934 of record NZ_JBQERM010000015.1, read on the forward strand.
CGGCTGACCTGCGGATAAGGGCGGACTCGACTCAGGCATCGATTCTCACTTAAGAACAAAGTAAGAACATTGTGATGCCTGCAAATGCCCAAACGCCGAATACTTTCGCTATGGTTCCCCCGTCTGGGGGCTGAACGGCTGATCCGCGCTGCGCGGGGGTTGCATACCGGGCCTTTGGCCATCGTGGCCGAACAGTCGAACATGCAGGTTATTACCTCAGTGAATGCCGATGCGCAGGCTGTCGGGCTGCGTATCGGCCAGCCGGTGCGGGATGCTCATGCCATGTGTGCCAACCTGATCACGCGGCACCGTAACGCCCCGGCCGAAGCCGCGTTCCTGGCCGCGTTGCGTCGCTGGGCGGGAAAGTTCAGCCCATGGGTGGCCGAAGAGGCCCCGGACGGGCTGATCGTCGATCTGTCAGGTTGCGCCCATCTGTTTGGCGGAGAGGAGGCGTTGCTGAACGTTCTTGAAACCGATTGCGCGGATATGGGCCTCAGCGTACAGATTGGCATCGCCGACACGCTGGGCGCAGCCTGGGCTTTGGCGCGCTATGCGGGGCAGGCGGCCACATCCGACCGCAATGGCGACGCCATCAGTCAGGAGGCCCGTGCCACCCGCGCCCGGGCGGGTAAACGGCGGCACTGGACCAAAGGCGGCACCGCGCCGCAAGTGAGGGCCCTGGGTGGAGGCGCGCGGATCGCACCGCCGGGTCAATCTTATGGCGCACTCAGCCCCCTGCCTATCGCCGCGCTGCGATTGGAAGATCAGGTTGTCGTGCAGCTGAACCGTCTGGGCCTGCGCCGCATCGGCGATCTGCTGGGTCAACCCCGCGCCAGCCTTGCGCGGAGGTTTGGACGCGGGCTGGTTCTGCGGTTGGATCAGGCCATGGGCAGCGCGCCCGAGCCTGTTTCGCCCGCCCGCCCGCCGCACCATTTCGCGGTGCGGATGACCCTGCCCAACCCGATTGGTCTGGTTGAGGATGTCATGGCTGCGGTTGATCGGGTTCTGCCAACGCTTTGCACCAAGCTGGAAGAAAAGGGGCGCGGTGCCCGCACCCTGCGGCTGGAGGCGCACCGCGCCGATCAGGCAGCTGAGGTTATCGAGGTCGGCCTGGCCCGCCCAACTTACGATAAATACCGCATTCGCCCTTTGTTAGAGATGAAAGTTGACAAGATCGACGCAGGCTACGGCATCGACATGCTGCGGCTTGAGGCGGTTCAGACAGAACCCATCCACGCCCGTACCGTGGCCGGCCATGCCGAAGCCCGCCGTGTGGCCCGCAACCGGCTGGCGGGCAACACCGCCGTGGATGATCTGATCGGCAAGCTGGGCGCGCGGGTGGGGCTTGAGGCGATCACCCGGCGCCATCCCGCGGCCTCGCACATCCCTGAGAAAACGGCGCAAACGCTGGCGGCGGCATGGTCGGAACCTGCCCGCGACTGGCCTGCGCCGCCACGCCCCCGCCCCCTGCTGATGTGGCAGCCTGAGCCGGTGATGGCACCGGAAACCCCTGACGTGCCCAGCGCCTTTCGCTGGCGCGGGCGTAACTGGCAGCTGGCGCAGGCCACCGGCCCGGAACGGATCGCACCGGAATGGTGGCTGGATGACCCGAACTGGCGCAGCGGCGTGCGGGACTACTGGGTTGTGGTGACACAGCAGGGCGAGCGGTTGTGGCTGTTTTACGGCCATGGCGGAACCATGTCTGCAGGCTGGTTCTGTCACGGGCAGTTTGGTTAGGGTCTATTTCCCTCGGTACACCAACAGATCCGGCAGATAGTCAATCAGACGGATAAACCACGAGAATGGTGCAGGAAAATCCGTACGGAAACGGCGCCGCGACATCGCCTTGACCACACGACCCGCCGCATCCTCGGGGCTCATCAGCATGGGCATCCTGAAGCTGTTTTTCTCAGTCAGTCGGGTCTTGATGAAGCCGGGATTAATGATCCGCACGGTCACGCCGGTGCCCGCCAGATCGTGGCGCATCGTTTCCGCCAGAGAAATCAGTGCCGCCTTGCTGGCCCCATATCCGATGGCCGCTGGCAACCCGTGATAGCCCGCGAGCGACCCGATCAGCGTAATATCCCCCCGACCTGCCTTGACAAGGTCCGGAACGGTTTCACCCAACACACGCAAAGCACCCAGATAGTTCACATCACCCATCCTGAGCGACGCTTCTGTATCCCAATCCGCCGAGCGCACGGGGTCATACGCGCCGGCATTGTAAACCAGCCCATCGACCAGACCCGCCTCGGCCACAGCCCCGCGAACAGAGTCTAAATCGGTGACATCGCACCGGATCGCACGGGCATTGGGAAGCTCGGAGCAGATGTCAGCCAAACGTTCGGAATTACGCGCCGACAAGATCAAATGCGCGCCGCTGTCGCTTAGCGCATTAGCCAAAGCACGACCCAAACCTTCGCTTGCGCCGATGATCCAATAGGCTTTTCCGTCAAAGCTGCTCATGCACGGGCCGATTCAGTCATGTTTCACATTTTACGGGCCCGTGACGCAATTGGATCAAACGGGATCGCACCTCTGGTAAAACTTCCAACCGGATTGATCCAACTGCACCTACCCCGCGTATTTCATTCTAAGAACCACATAACGAGGCTGGAATGTTCGACGAAACCCAGGGTGTACGGAAGAAAATCGCAGTTATTGGTGCAGGTATTTCAGGCCTTTCAGCCGCCTACTACCTTTCAGAAAACCACGACGTGACCCTCTATGAGGCGGAACCGCGTTTAGGTGGCCATGCCCGCACTGTCATGGCCGGGAAGAACGGCGATCAACCGGTGGATACCGGTTTCATCGTCTTCAACTACGCAACCTATCCTTTTCTGACCCGACTTTTTTATGAGCTCAATGTTCCCGTTATCGAAAGCGAAATGAGTTTTGGTGCGACAATCGACAATGGTCGTATCGAATATGGTTTGAACAATCTGCGCACCCTGACCGCGCAGAGGCGCAATCTTGCGCGCCCCGCCTATTACAAGATGATTGCCGACATTCTGCGCTTTGGCAAAAAGGCTCCGGAGGCTGCAAGAGACGACGACACCACGATTGGTGAACTGGTGGATCAGCTTCGGCTGGGACACTGGTTCCGCCACAACTATCTGATGCCCATGTGTGGGGCAATCTGGTCAACTCCGGTTGAGCTGGTGGATCAGTTCCCTGCACGCTCATTGGTACAGTTCTTTCGAAATCACGCCCTTCTGGCCAGTGGCCGCGCAAATCAACACCAGTGGTACACAGTAAAAGGTGGCAGTATCGAATATGTCCGCCGGATCGATGCCGCCCTACGGGCACGCGGGGCAGCAATCCGTTTGGCCAGTCCGGTTCAGAACATTTCCCGGAGTGAGACAGGTGTTACGGTCCGCAGTCAGGGTGCGGTGGATCAGTTTGATGAGATCATCCTGGCTACCCACTCTGACCAGTCGCTTGCCATTTTGGGCGGGAATGCCACCCCGGCGGAAACCGCTGCACTGGGCGCAATTCGGTACCAACCCAACACCGCCACCCTGCATTGTGATCCTGGCCAGATGCCAAAGCGGCGTGCGTGCTGGTCCAGCTGGACCTATCGATCACAGGCCGGGGACGTAGGCGTTACATATTGGATGAACCGACTTCAGAACATACCGGACAACGACCCGCTTTTTGTGACGCTGAACGCCCCAACAGAGATTCCATTGGATAAAATCTATGACCAGGTCGAATTTGCCCACCCGGTATTCGACAAAGCCGCCCTGAAAGCACAGGGGCATATTCGCGAGATACAAGGACAGAACCGAACCTGGTTCGCCGGTGCGTATAACCGGCACGGATTTCACGAAGACGGGATCGCCAGCGCGATGCATGTAGTTGAGCGGATAAATGGCACCCCGCAAATAATCGGAGCTGATTATGCCATTCTTGGACAAGATCCGGCCATCTCTGTTGCCGCCGAATAGCGGGATGCTGCGCGCGACCCTTTTGAGCCTTTCCTTGCTGGCCCCCACTAGGTTGATTGCCTCGCCAGTGACGGAAGAGTTGGATGGTGCACAGCTTCTTGGCACTGCAACCTTCCGCTATCTCGGGTTTCCGATCTACGACGCCAAGCTTTACACACCCAAAGGTGCTTCGTTCAGCTGGAGTGTAGATTTCGGGCTTCAGCTGACATACCGTAAAAGCATCAAGAAGAATGCGCTGGTCAACTCGACGCTCGACGAGATGAAACGCGTCGGCCACCCTGCCCCGATTGGCGACCAACTGGATGTATGTTTTAAAGGTGTCACCAAGGGTGACAGCTATCTGGCGGTGTCCGACGGGCCAGACAAGGTCAGTTTCTGGCTGAACGGTCGAAAGACCTGCACAATGGCATATCCGGGCATCAAACGCAGTTTCATGTCGGTTTTCCTCGGCGAAAACACACGGTCAGCGTCCTTCACCCAGATGCTTCAGGGAAAGTGATGCTTTACCCTCGGGTCAGCTTATACGCGCTGATGCTCGCTGCGGCGGGCATCCCGCTATACATTCATCTACCGCGTTTTGCGGCGGTGAATCTGGGCATTGGACTGGGGGTGATTGGCACCGTCTTGCTGATGATCCGATTGGTCGATCTGGTACAGGACCCACTGATCGGTTGGGCGATAGATAGATGGCCCGGTGGCCAGCTTGTCTTTGCGTCCATGGCAGCTCTCGGCCTTGCCATTGGATTTCCGGCGCTGTTCAGCCTGCAACAAGGCGCAGATGTACTGACATTGATTGTTCTTCTGATACTGTTGTTTTCGGCTTATAGCCTGGGGACTATCCTGCTCTACGGGCGAAGTGCGACGCTGGCGAAACGCGCTGACGCGAAGGAGTTGATGACCCTCGCCGCTTATCGGGAAGGCGGACAACTGACAGGCGTTATCATCGCGGCAAGTGCCCCTGCCCTTTTTGTTGCTGCCGGAGCCCACGCGCAAGGCTATCCCGCGTTTGGTCTGTTTCTGGGTCTGCTATCGGTCGCAACCCTTTTGTTGACCGTTCCGATCTGGCGGCGGCCCGCAATCACCGGATCCGGTCTGTCTTTCGCAAGCCTTGGCCAGGCCGGAGGTTTGCGCCTTTTGGTGCTGGCTTTGATCAACAGCCTACCCGTGGCCATTACATCGACCCTGTTTCTATTTTTCGTAGAGGACCGATTGCAATTGCAGGGTAAGGCCGGGCCGCTGTTGATCCTGTTTTTCCTCAGCGCAGGCGTAAGCGTGCCGCTTTGGGCTAAGCTCAGTAACCAAATTGGCTCGAAACAGACACTGATGATTGCAATGCCGCTTTCCATCGCGGGGTTTATCGGTGCCGCCACACTGAGCGCTGGGAACCTCACCGGTTTTGCGGTGATTTGCCTCGCCTCGGGTGCCGCTCTGGGCGCGGATATGGTCGTGCTGCCCGCCATGTTTTCGGTCACATTGACCCGAGCCGGTCTTAACGCGTCCACAGCGTTTGGTATCTGGTCCTTTGCTGGCAAGCTGGGCCTGGCCCTGGCAGCCTTTTTTACCCTGCCATTGCTGGAGCGCAGTGGCTTCACCCCCGGTCAAACCAATTCCGCCCAAGCGCTTGATACACTCAATCTCGCCTACGCGGTGCTGCCCTGCATCCTGAAACTTGGGGCCTTTGGAATGGTCCTGACCCTGCCAACCGAGGTCACAAGCAAGTGAATGCTTTCGCCATCATCCTGCTGGCTCTGCTGATTGCAATGTTTGTCCGCGCCCGACTGCTGAGCTTTCGTGCGCAGAGCCCGTCAGACTATGCCGGTACCGGGCCCACTTTTTCGCTGAAGAAGCATTTGAACGGTGAAATCCTGTCCGAAGGTCTGATCTATGGCCCCAATGGCAGGATGTCGAACAGCTTTGTGGCCCGCATGGTTGGTGAGTGGAATGGGAACACAGGCACACTTTCCGAGTTCTTCACGTACTCAAACGGCAAAAAGATGAACCGTAAGTGGTATCTGACGCTGGACACCAGAAATACGTTTACGGCAACGGCAGAGGATATCGTTGGCGAAGGTCACGGCACGATATCCGGCGCAACGATCAAGCTGACCTACAGGATTATTCTGCCCAAGGACGCAGGAGGACACACGCTTGATGTTACAGACTGGATGTATTTGACAGAACAGGGCGTCATCATGAATCGTTCCGAGATGCGTAAGTTTGGCATCAAGGTTGCTGAGCTCGTTGCAACAATGCGCCCGACCCCCAAATCACATCCGATCCACGTAGGTGGCGCAAATGAGTATAGCACCACTTCAGAAAGGCGGCTGGTGCAATGATCACAGGTCGCTCTCTGATTACATGCGTTTCCGTCGCAAGCTTTGCACTTCTGGTTGCCTGCTCTGGCAAACCGAAGGTTCCGACAACCTTTCTGTCTGAACGGCAACTGAACCTCGAGGAATTCTTCGACGGAAAGACCGTGGCTTACGGGCAGTTTCAGGATGTGTTGGGGAATGTTCCACGCAGATTTGAAGTCGATATCGACGGCACATGGGACGGGAAAACCCTGACACTGGTCGAGGATTTTATCTACGACGACGGCGCAACTGAACAGCGCATCTGGACGTTGACAAAGACTAGTGATGACACGTGGGCTGGTACTGCACCCGGTGTGCTGGGAACCGCCAGCGGGACCGAAAGGGGCGACACCTTCAACTGGAAATACAAAATTGACCTGCCTGTCAAAGATGGCACGATGCGCGTCAGTTTTGACGACTGGATGTGGCTGCTGACCGAGGACCGTCTGTTAAACCGCGCTTACGTCTCACGCTTTGGCGTACGCCTCGGCGAAGTTATCCTGATCTTTGAAAAAGGATAGATCCCGCTGTTCCCAACCAGACGTTGCCCATCAATAAAATATGAACTCGTCCACCGGCACCTGTACCAGTCGCCTTGCTGCGCCAGCCATGTTTGCACTTGGCCCATCCGGCGTTGCAGCATCCTGGCGGGCTCCGACTTCAGTTTTCAAACGGGCACGCTCAATCTCGCCCCACAAGAAAAAAAGACCGTCCCGTTTGCCGACAAGACCGGCAGGTATCGTGGTCCGCAAAACACGAGTTTTTGCCTGTGACATCTGCTCTCTTACTGCCTCCGGTGTTTTCCACCTTTTGCAGAAAACCTACCGGTTATTTCGGGAAAAGCCAATTTTTTATGGGCAGAACCCGATTTTCAACCCCCCGTTGACAGGGGTGTTCGCAGCTCTCGCTGAAGGGTGTTGTCCTGACTGGGTATTTGCAGGCACCGCCGATTGCCACACATTCTGTTTAGGGCGGGTTTCCCCGGCGTGTCGACAGTGGTTCCTTCTTTGACAACCTCTCGGCTATGGATGCCCCGGATCATGCCGCCGACTGCTCTGACACAATCTCTCCGAACCGCGTAAAGAACTTTGCCGACAACTTCTTTGCGGTTCCTGCAATCAACCGACTGCCGAGTTGCGCGATCTTGCCGCCAACATCAACTTTCGCCGTGTATTTCAGTACGGTTTCGTCTCCTTCTTCGGTCAACGACACGTCTGCGCCGCCCTTGGCAAATCCAGCCGCCCCGCCCTTGCCTTCACCCATCAGAGAGAACCCATTTGGTGCATTGGCTGTGTCCAACGTGACCTCACCTGCAAAGCGCGCTTTGACCGGGCCTATTTTCAGAACAACTTTCGCCTCAAGCTCGTTTGGTGATTTCTGCGTCAGTTCCTCACATCCCGGGATGCATTCCATCAAAATGTCGGGATCGTTAAGCGCGCGGTAAACGACGTCCCGTGGCGCTGCGATACGGATTTCATCAGTCAGTTCCATTCAGGTCTTTCCTTTGTTCAACAACATCTTGGAAATAGGCGCATTGCAGCCGTTTCTATCCTTTGAGCCAGCCACGCAGGCCACATGTGGCAAAGGTGTTCAAGCAAGCTTTTCATCATGCGGCACCTTTGCTGCCTTTTCACCGTTCCGCCACATCACAATCTCGGCCAAAATCGACAGGGCGATCTCATGCGGATCTATGGCATGTATGTCCAACCCCGCCGGGGATTTCAGGCGCGCAACTTTCAAAGGGTCCAATCTCTGGGCGATAAGCTTTGCAGTCAGCGTAGCTGCCTTGCGGCGACTGGCCACCATCGACACACGTGCCGCATCGGTTTCCAAGGCCGCCTTCAAAGCGGACGCATCGCTGCGCCCCTGCGCAGCCACCACGACAAAGTCCCGCGGCTCCACGCCCAGCGCATCGACCTGAGCCAAGGCGAACCGCACATGGTTTCCAGCAATATCAAGCCCATCCTCGACAACCGTGCGAAATCCGGCCAGCGATCCATGTGCCGCCAGAGCTTTGGCAATCGACCCCTCGCCGAAAATCACCAGCCGGGGCGCGTGTTGATAGGGCTCGACCAAAAGATCAACAGTGCCACCGGACGGGCACCCACTTTTGAACGTTTGCACACCATCGGGATCGGTCATTTTCACCACCTTTTCCGAAGGTTTGACACGGATAATCTGCGGCACCCCGGACGTCCAAGCCTGTTGCGCCGCGGCCCGGACTGCGCGCTGCACACAAGCCCCGCCAAGATGCCCCAGAATTTCACCCGCCCGGGTAATCGCCGCCTTCCCCCCAGCTTTGGCCGAAGTCGCATCCGCCGTGCGCAAAACCGTCGCCACACAAAATGCCTCTCCGGTTCCGCGCAGCTGATCGATAGTGTCAAAAATGTCGAAATTCGCCAAGGTCAGACTCCTTTCACAGCTTTTGGAACTGCGGCTCAAGCGCCGCCAATGCATCCAGTGTATTGGCCGGCAAATGCGCATCCAGATAGGGTTCAGCCGCCTGCATCGCTGCCGCAATAGGTTGATAGTCCTTCCAGCCCTTCAAGGGGTTCAGCCAGACGATCCGGCGAGCCTTGCGCCTGATACGCGCCAGCATATCCCCCAGAGCCTGCGGATCAGAACTGCAATATCCGTCCGACAGGATCAGGACGACGGTACGCCCGTTCAGTGCCCGCGCGCCGTATCCCGACAGATATCGCTCCAGACTGCCGGAAATATCGGTACCGCCGCCGAAGCCTTCGGCCATCAGCGACAATCGCCCCGCAGCCCGGAGGGTGTCATGGTCGCGCAACGCATCTGTAACCCGCATCAATCGTGTGTGAAACAAATACGCATCCGCCTTGATCCCGCTGCCGATCAACCCTTTCAGGAAGGCCAGAAACACGCGTGAGTACGCGGTCATCGAACCACTCACGTCGCACAATGCCACAATCCGCATCGGGCGCGGTGGCCGCGCTCGGCGATACAGGTCCAGCGGCTCACCGCCACGCGCCAGACTGGCGCGCTGTATTCGGCGCATATCCAGAACAGCCCCGCGCAACGCCCGTTTCCGGCGGCGCGATCGCCTGTCCCGAAATGCCCGCGCCAAGGTCAGCGCGGCTGTTTCAGCCTGTTTTAGGGCCTCTTCATCCATCAACTCTCGCAAGTCCCGGCGTGACAGGTTGGCCGTTCGCGTGGCGATCAACTTGCCGTCCACCCCTTCGGCTTCCCCTTCACCGCAGTCAGGCGTAGTGGTCACTTGCGCCGACCCGGATCGTGGTTCGTCCTCACCCTGAGTTCTGGTCTGCCAGATCATTGGCTTGGCTGACTGCACCCGCACATGCTTGTTTTTCGCTGTTCCCGAACGCTGTACGCCAGCGTTGAACCAATAAGCATCGAACAGTTCATCAAACCGGCGCCAATCTTCCGCTTCTCCGGTCAATACCGCGCACATGGCTTGTCGGGCCTGATTGGCATCCGTTGCATCCACTTCGGACAGGGCGGCAAGCGCGTCCCCCGCGTCCAACGCCCCCATTTGCATGCCATTCATGCGTAGATGCGCTATGAAACCCGACATGCGGTCGGTAAGGCCCAAAGCCCGGGCAGGAAAGCGGGTAACCTGCATCACGCGACCTTTCCGATCAGGCGATCCATCACCTCGGGCGGTGCCACACTGTAATCTGCGGCAGTTTTCAGCAAACACACCAGCGTCGCCTGGACGTCTTCGCGGGATTTGACCAGATCATTGACACCCAACCCGGATAGGGCCGCTGCCCAATCCAGCATTTCTGCGATGCCCGGTTTCTTCTCAAGATCTTCCTGACGCAGCGCCTGTACAACCCCGATGATCTGACGCGCCAGAATCCCCTCGATTTCAGGCAGTCGCGCCCGCAGGATTGCCTGTTCGGTCTCTCTCGAAGGATAGTCAAGAAAGCTGTACAAACACCTTCTGCGCAGCGCATCCGACAAATCCCGCGTCCCGTTGGCCGTCAGAATGACGACAGGCCGCACATGTGCCTGCACAGTTCCCAACTCGGGTATGGTGATCTGAAAGTCTGACAGGATTTCCAGAAGATAGGCTTCGAATTCCTCATCCGCCCGATCTATCTCGTCAATCAACAGAACCGGCGGTTTCGCCTCCAAAATCGCCTCTAACAAAGGCCTTTTCAGTAAATATTCATCCGAAAACAGCTGCGCCTCCGCGACGCCGCCTTGCGCTTCGCTCGCCCTTATCGCCAATAGCTGTCTTTGATAATTCCATTCATAGATGGCATGACTGGCGTCCAGACCTTCGTAGCATTGCAGACGTATCAATCGTGTATCGCGCCATGCTGCCACCGCTTTGGCCACTTCGGTTTTCCCCACGCCCGCCGGCCCCTCCAGCAACAAAGGGCGCCCAAGTTGCTGCGCCAGATGCAGCGCCATGGCCAACCGATCATCGGCAACATAGCCCTGCGCGGCCAGCCCGTTCTGCACATCTTTAAAGGTCAAAACCAGGATCCTATCTTCATTTGGCCATAAATATCCCGGGGGAGGTTCGGAGGGGGCAGAGGCCCC